>JAERSO010000001.1 GCA_016845585.1 Acidimicrobiaceae bacterium
CGACCCCCTGCTCCCAAAGCAGGTGCGCTACCGAGCTGCGCCACGTCCCGTTCTGGAGGCAGGGTAGCGGCGTCGGGGGAGGGGAGACGGTGGTTTGTCCACCGCGGGAAGAATTCTCTGAATCATATTGACAAACATCGATCTGATACCTACACTTCGACCATCATCAATACATCGATAGTGGTCGATGCAACTGGTATCGTCGGCGATGCCGGTCGGCCCCGAAGGAGAACCCCAATGCGCCTGCAACTCGCCCTCGACGTGAGCAACATCGACGAGGCCGTCGATTTCTACAGCAAGCTGTTCGCCACCGAGCCCTACAAGCGCAAGCCGGGCTATGCAAACTTCGCCATCGAGGACCCGCCGCTCAAGCTCGTGCTCTTCGAGAACGCCGACGCCGGCTTCGGGGTGAACCATCTCGGCGTCGAAACCGAGAACAGCGAACAGGTCGAAGCCGCGGAAGCCCGTCTCGACGACAGCGGCCTCGACACGACCGGCGTCAACGACACGGTCTGCTGCTACGCGGGCAAGACCGAGACGTGGGTCACCGGGCCCGACGCGGAACGGTGGGAGTGGTACGTGAAGACCTCTGATGCCGAGGAGTTCGGCACCGACAGCACCGCGCCGTTCAAGAGCACCATCAGCGTCGGCGGCGGTGGCGCCTGCTGCTCGTGAGGATCAGTTCGCGCTGAAGCTCGCCACCAGGCTGCTCACGACGAATTCGAGGTAGGCCTCGAGCTCCTCGGGCTGCTCATCGAGGCGGAGGGCGATCACCCGCTCAGCCGAGCCGATCATGGCGCCCCAGATCCAGCGGGGACGCTGTGGGTGCACGATGATCTCGACACCCTCGCGGTCGGCCGCTCGACGCAGGGCGATCACCGAAACCGAGGTCAACTCCGCCATGGCCTTGGCCAGATCGTCGTCCATGTGCCGAGGACCGCCGATCGCTGCCATGTCGGTGAAGTCGAGCAGGTAGCGCCCGAGCTTTCTCCACAACTCGATGACCCAATCGAGCGTCGCCCGCATGAATTGGTGCAAGGAGATGTCGTCGGGCACCTCCGACAAGCGATCCACTCCGGCCCACAGCTCTGCCCGGAAGAGCTCGGCGAAGATCTCGTCCTTGCCGTCGAACCACTGGTAGATGGCGCCCGGACTCACACCGGCCCCGCGTGCGACCTCACGCATGCTGAGGCCGGCCCATCCGGAGGTCTCCAACGTGCGAGCTGCCGCGTCGAGGACATCGCGGCGGCGCTGCTCTCGATCACCCCAGGCGCTCGTGGCCCGAGTTCGGGGCGGTGGTGGTCTCTCTTCCATTCCTGATTGACCGTACATCTCGTTGGGTGGCTAGGGCGACACTGATGGTGGCAAATCACGAGAAGTGGTCATTGGTCTCGGGCCTCAGGGTCCCCGGGCAGGTGCCGAAAGGGAAACGTGGAGATGCGCAACGTCGATCAACCGCTGTCCGACGGCCCGGCAATGGACGACGAGTCCGAGCGACGCTTCGCGTCCGCTGTCGCCGAGATCGAAGCCCGCGAGAGCGAACGGTCAGCCGGCCGGGCCATGTGGCATGCCCACCACTGGCCCGAGGAGTACGACCGCTGCACGATGGTCCGAGGTCGGCCCGTGTGTCGGCGCTGCCTCACCCTCTACCCGATAGCGCTCGTCGTCGCGGTCGTCTCACTCCTCGGTCCCGCCCCGTGGCCGGCCGCCTACGACCTCTGGTTCATCTGGGGCCTCTGTGCCCCGGCCACCATCGACTTCGTCGGTGAGCAACTGATGCTGCTTCGCTACTCCGCCCGTCGCCAAGTCATCACCACCGCCCTCCTCGCCCCGGCGCTGGGTCAAGGATTCGCCCACGAACTCGACGACTCATGGTCATGGGAGTTCTGGGGCCCCGTACTCACGTTCTGCACGATCTGGTTCTTCGCCGCGCTCGCCGGCCGCAACCTCCGCAACCGATAGGAAGACCATGGCCGACTACACCGCGACCGCCGACGTCAACGCGTCGCCGGACGCCGCCTACGGCTACCTCCACGACCTCACCAACCTGCCCGACTGGGACTCGAGCGTCCGCGCGAGCAGCGAATCAGGCTCGGGCCGCTACGACGTCACCGTCGGCTTCTACGGCAAGGCCCTCGACACCGTCTACGACATCGTCGAATCGAACGAACCTGACCACCTCGCCTGGACCGTGACCGGCAAGGCCAACGGGCGCACCGACATCCGCATCGTGCCGAACGACACCGGTTGCACCATCACCGTCTCGGCGAGCGTCAAACTCGGTGGACTCGCCCGACTCCTCGACCGCGGCCTCGGCATCGCACTCGAAGGCATCGGCGAAAATGTCGAAAAGGGCCTCCGAAAGGCCCTCGCCTAGCTCGATTGGGCGGTCCGCCAAGACGGCACCGTCGCTCGTCGTTCAGACCGTATTGTCGCTCGTCGTTCAGACGAGGGCACCGTCGACCTTGGCCATGGCATCGTCTTCCTCGACATCGAGGGCGAACGCCAGCTCCGACACCAGCACGTTGCGAGCCTTGGTGTACAGCGACTTCTCGCCGGCGGACAGGCCCTTCGCCTGATCACGCAGCGCCAGGTTCCGCACGACCTCGGCCACCTGGTACACATCGCCGGACTTCAGCTTCTCCTGGTGGTTCTTGAAGCGGCGCGACCAGTTGGCCGGCTCACGAACGTCGCGCTTGCCGAGCACCTCGAAGAGATCCTCGACGTCTTCCTCCGAGATCGGCCAACGCATGCCGACCTCATCGGCCTTGTCGACCGGGACGGCCAGCGTCATGTCGCCATGCGCCATCCGCAGCACCAGGTACTCGGTTTCTTCACCGAATGCCTTGCGCTTCTCCTTCTTCTCGATCACCGCCGCCCCATGATGGGGATACACGACTCGGTCGCCAGGCTTGTAGCTCACAGAAGAACCGTCCTCAAAGAAATCGCACTGCCGCTCATCAAGGATGCCAGGTCCCACCGGTTTCGCAAACGCGGTGTGACACTTCAGGCACTCTGGCCCAGGTCGAGGGTGCTGAGGACCCGGCGAAAGTCCGGTGGTCGCAGCAGCTCGGCCAGCTCCTCGACCATCGTCTCCGGATCGGGAACCGCGCCGCGGATCCAGCGAGCGAACGAGCCCTCGTCGAACCATTCCGCGAGGGCCGCCGGCGCCGGGACCCAACCCGCACCGCCCTCCAGGACCGCTGTCCGGAGGTCCGTCCACGAGCCGAGCGAACGCTGTCGCTCATGGCGGATCGCCTCCGGTGTGGGTACCCCCCGGGCGCAGGGGTGCAGGGCGCTCAGCATCGGCCATGGCGGTGGCTCGCCGACCGGCGACAGCAGGCACAGATCGAACACCTGGTCCAACCACACGGTGTCACTCAATGTCGCGGGCGAGTCGACCGGCGGCGGAGTGGGAAGTCCGAGGAGTCGGAGTGCCGCATCGACGACGAGTTCCTCGAGCGCATCCGGGCGGCGCGGACGCTGCAGGCACGCGTCGAACACCACCACTTCGCCGTCGCGGTCTGCCGCGATCACCCGAAGCACTCCGCAGACGAAGCACCGCACGAAGGGAACGGCCACCTCGGTGGCGGCGGGCCCACATCGGACGCCATGCATCCAGCGCCAGTGGCGGCCATGCGCGAGAGAACTCAACGGAAACGCCGACCCGGAGAGGCGGGCGAGTGGACGTTCGAGGTCACCGGCGTGGTGAGCGAGAGTGGACAGGGACGGTGGGACGGGTCGCATCGGGGACTCCAGGGCGGAGGAACTGATGACGATCGGTCCGGATCGCAAGGCAACCTCACCCTGCCAGGGGGGTGTGACAACCAGGGCTCGCGAATGCCGTTCGAAATCGGCGCTGTCATACCCCCTTGTCAGAGTGGGTCACGCCTAGGATTCGCCCCGAACCGGAGAAGGATCAGTGACCGAACGCAAACGAGCAACGGCGACCACCGCTTTCGGTGTCGGTCGACGAGAGAGCCACGACTCTTCGGAGTTCTATGGTCGATTCAACGCTCCGGAGATCTCCGCCGACGACACCGTCAATGTGGTCCCCGAGAGCCTCGGGCCGATCCACAACCGAGACAGTCGGGAAATCGCCGACGTCTTCCCCGCCAACTCGGTCGCGCTCGTCGTCACCTCGCCGCCGTATTTCGTGGGGAAGGAATACGAGCTCGCCGTCACCGGCGATCCCGACACGAGAGACTCCGTGCCGAGCGTCCCCACGTCATACCTCGACTACCTCGAGATGCTCCACGGTGTCTTCCGGTCGTGTGTCGACGTGCTCGAGCCGGGTGGACGCATCGCGGTCAATGTCGCCAACCTCGGTCGCAAGCCCTACCGGAGCCTGTCTGCCGACGTGATCTCGATCCTCCAGGACGATCTGGGTTTGCTCCTGCGTGGCGAGATCATCTGGCAGAAGGCCGAAGGGGCAACCGGGTCCGTGGCCTGGGGTTCATACCGCAAGGCCACCAACCCCGTGCTGCGCGATCTCACCGAGCGGGTCATCGTCGCCAGCAAGGGACGGTTCGACCGGGCGCTGTCGAAAGGGCGCGAGGAACGCGGGCTTCCCCACGAGAGTTCGCTCTCTGCGGACGACTTCATGGAAGCCACGCTCGATGTGTGGAAGATCAGCCCCGAGTCGGCGCGGCGAGTGCAGCACCCGGCCCCGTTCCCGGTCGAGCTGCCGCGGCGCCTCATCGACCTCTACACCTACGAAGGTGATGTGGTGCTCGATCCGTTCCTGGGGTCCGGCTCCACCCTCGTGGCGGCCGAGCGCACTGGTCGACGCGGGTTCGGATTCGATCTGGATCCCGAGTACTGCGAGATCGCCCGCGAACGCTACGAGTCCGAACAGTCCCGGCCCCGGATCCGGGCCGTGGAGGTCCTGGGAGAGGATCCCCTCTTCGAGGCACCCGATGACGACGAGGATCGGCAGGAGTTCTTCCAGGCTCGGGCAACCAGCGAGGGCAAGAAGGCCGCCGACATCGCTGAACGTGTGTTGACCGACGCTGGATTCGAGATCGTCAAGAGCCCCGTCAAGGTCCCCAAGGTCGGCGTCCAGTTCAACTTCCTCGTCGAGGATGCCGAAGGTGGCCAGTTCTACGTCGACGTGTCCGGCGCCTTCACCACGGTCCGGCCCGGCCTCATGCGCACCGACACGCTCTGGAAGACACTCGGCCGGATTCATGTCCTGCGGGCCACGGATGAGCCGCTCAACCCGAGTCGGGTGCTCGTGCTCACGTCCAACCTTCCCAAGGAGAAGAGCGAGGGCGACAAGGCGCTACGGGCGGTCGGACCCGACCAGGTGTGGGACGCCGTCGAGATGTTCGACAAGGCCGGCGTCGCCCGACTCCACGCCTACGCCGAGGGCGGTGCGGTTCTTCCCAGTCCGGGTTTCTGGACCGAAGCCGACATCGGTCGCTACGAGGCTGCACGGTCGCGGCCGAGCTAGCCATGCCCACCGTCGCCTACGCCGTCGTTCACGCCGAGCCTCCGTCGATCTTCCTCGCGGAAGACCTCGAGTTGCTCCACCGTGTGCTCGCGCTCGAAGTCGTGGCGCGGACCGACGCTGCACTCCTCGGCGATCACGCCGAGGACATCCGTGAGTCACTCCTCGAAGAACGGTGGGGGGATGCCGCCGTTGCCTGGATCCGGGCCATGGGCACCGGAATCGACGTCTACGACGGCAAGAGCGTCTACGGCCACGACGATCTCCCGGCCGACATGATCGGCGCACAGCTCCAGTTCACCCGGCTGTTCACCGACGGTGCCACGGCGATCGAGTCCTCCCGGTCCCGCTGAGCCGTGGCCGACCTTCGCACCGAAGTCAGCGAGATCGTCACCGGGCTCGGGCTGTTCGGCTTTCGCGATCTCGAACGTGCGCTGGCGGCGCGACCCCGGTTCATCACCAATGTCGACGACACCGTGTACGACCGTCTCGATGCCGCGTTCGCCGATGGGAGCCACGCCGACGTCTTCTCCACCGCGTGGGACAACGGATCGGTCTTCGCCCGCTGCGATCAGGGCCTTCGAGGGCGCCCACCATGGCTGGTGGAGTGGAAGGGACCCCACCGCCCGCCGGCCTACGAACAGATCCCGGCCGATCTGCGGGTCGATCACGTCTACCTGATCAGCTGCAAGTACGGAAGCAACATCCTGCACAACGCGTCACCGTGGCATCTCTTCGATCGCGGACTCGCCGAGCGGGTGAAGAACAGCGGCGATTGGTTCCTCTCGGTGGCACCGGAGTCCTATCAACAGCTCTACACGGCGGCCCGCGATCATCTGAGGGCGACTGCCTTGCCCCCGCATGTCGCCGATCTCGATTCCGCGGGACGAAACGAACTCCGCACTGCGCTGCGGGGCCGGTGGCCCGCCGAGCTGCGCGAGACCTGGGAGCTCGTTGCGTTCGAGATCTCACGCTCGAGTGCCGCCCACCTCCTCGCCCGGCTCGCCACCGCCGGTGAGCGCGAGGAATTCCTGTGGCGTCTCCTGCGCCTGCAGGCCGCTCCCTACTTCGTGCTGGGTGCCGACCTCAAGGGTGCGCCACTCCGGTATCGCGTCACCACGCCATGGGACTTCCGCACGCGGTTCAAGGTGCGATCCTTCGATATGTGGGGCGAGCACGCGGGCCAGCCGACCGTTCGCTGGCGCGCGGACATCTCCGATCGCCACGAGGGACGCTCCCGAATCATCGAAGGTCACGTGGAGGTTCGCTGGAGCCACGGCAAGTTCGCCGGCGTGCCGGAGGCCAAGGTGTATCTCGACACTCCGCATCACGACGTGGCGGGGTATCAGCCGATCGATTCGGACAGCTGATCGACCGCCGCCAGCGCGGTGGGACGCCGCTGCGCCAGCGCACGCGCGAGCTGAGCGTCGCTCACCACGTACGCACGTTGTTCCTCCGGCGAGAGCTCGTGGATCCGCTCACGATCGACCTCGACGACCGGAAGCCCCACATGGCGAGCGAGAGGTTTCAGGCCACAGGGCAACCCGAGGACCGCGCCGACATCAGCCCGGTACAGCTGGTACGCGTCGAGATGGCCGTGGCGGTACCACCGGGCCCGGTAGGAGCCTGCGTGCCCTGGAAGCGGCTCGTGACGCCCCGCCGCCTCTGCCGCCCGCGTGAGCCGGAGACCGAGCGTGATGCCGTGCATCGCCGCTCGATCGGCGAGGAACGGCAGGTCGAAATTGCCGCCGTTCCACGTGACGATCACGCCGGGTGGGAGCGTGGCGAGGATTCGGTCGGTCTCAACGAGAATCACGGCTTCACTGCCGTCCAGAACGAGATCCTCGCTCGGGCCCGAGATCGCCACGGCGACGACGGCCGCCACCGCAGGGTCGAGCCCATTGATCGTGGTGTCGGTCTCGATGTCGAGCCCGTAGAGCGGCGGTGGCTGAGCGGCTGGCATGTGAACGGTGATGAGACGACTGTACGACGGGGGTCTGACAGGTGCCGGACTCAGCCCGTGACGAACCGCACCTCGGCCATCGCCGGCCACCACTTGCCGCCGAGCACCAGCGAATCGTCGGTCCAGCGGGCGATGCCGTTGAGGACCGCGCCGTCGTCGTCCGGCCGATCGATCACGTCGCCGAGTGCGGAGGCGTCGACCGTGGCGACGACCCGACCATCATCGGGATCGATCACGACGATCTCGTCGGAGAGGTAGACGTTCGCCATGACGAAGTCGTCGACGCACTCGAGCTCGTTCAGCCGTTCGACGGGGATGCCGGACCGGGTCACGCCGATCGTCCCGAGGGCTCCGAAGTCATCTCGGTCCCGGAACGTCAACGTCGACGACCCGTCGCTCATGACCAGGCGATCGGGTTGCGCACACAATCCCCAGCCCTCACCGGCATAGGTGAACTGGTCGAGCAGTGCCAGGTCGGCGAGCGACCAGACCAGGGCGATCCCTTCCCGCCAGGTCAATTGGATGATGGTCGAGCCGACGACCGTGGCCCCCTCCCCGAAGTGGTCATCAGCGAGGTCGGTCGCGTTGAGCACATCCCCGGTCAGTGGTTCCACGAGTCGAATCTCGGACTGCCCGTAGCGACCGACACTCTCGACGAGCACGTCTCCGGACAGCTCCAGGCCCTGGGTGTAGGACTGCGGGTCGTGGGGAATGACCGAGAGCACCTCGACCTCCCACGTAGCGGGCTGGTCACCGGTGAGTTCGGCCGGATCGACGGGCCACACGCCGCGGTCAGGCGTTTCATCGCCCGGGGAAATCGAGGTCGCCAGAGTGGTCGGCGAGACCGAGGTGGTCGTGGTGGCTGCGAACCCGCCATCGTCGGTACAGGCGGCGCCGAGCAGGCAAAGGAAAACGAGTGCGCCGAGCGATCGTCGACTGAGGCAACTCACGCGCTCATCGTGGCACCCCCGGACTCCCAAGCGGTGGCTCCCATTGCTGCGAGGACCGCCTCCGTCAGCACCATGACGCAGAAGTCTCACCGGAGTGAGCCCGAAGACCCGATTTCAGCACGACCGGGCTGGGTCGTACGAACCGACTTTCGTCGGGTCGTTCATCCCGAGGTCCGTAGAGGCCGAAGACCTCGGAGATGGGTGCGATACGAGACAAACGGCGGTGGCGTGAGCCACGGGGGAGCGCAGTGATGGTGGTCGGCGCCGCCGGCGCGTTCGCGATCCAGCGACGCCAGGCCTCCGACGTCCACGCCACCCGTGACGCACTCACCGGTCTCACGACCCGCGACGAGCTTCGGTCCCAGCTGGATTCGAGCCTGAGCGCGGTCTATCGACGCGACGGCATCGTCGGGGTGTTGTTCCTCGACCTCGACGGTTTCAAGGCGATCAACGACACGCTGGGCCATGACGCCGGCGACGAACTCCTGAAGGCGTTCGCGGCGCGACTCTGCGAGACCGTGCGGTCCGAGGACCTCGTTGCGCGCGTCGGTGGTGACGAGTTCGTGGTGGTCTGCAATGGTCTGGATCGTCCGACGGCGGTTCGCGAGGTCGCCACGAAGATCCGGAGCGAATTCAACCGCCCCTTCAACCTCGGCGAGGGCAGTGTGTTGATGACGCCCTCGATCGGGATCGCCATGGCCAGTCGACGCGAACCGGCATCAGCGGTCGAACTGGTCGCCCGCGCCGACCAGGCGATGTACCGCGCCAAACGTGGCCGTCTCGGAATCCAACAATTCGACGACGACCAGCGAGATGCCGAGCTGGATCGGTTGGCCGTCGAACGGGCCCTTGCGCCGGCGCTGGCCGATGGTCAGTTCCACGTGCACTATCAGCCAATCGTCTCCCGCCGCGAAGTGCGGACCGTGGGGTTGGAGGGGCTCATCCGGTGGCAGCACCCGGTTCATGGTGTGCTTGGTCCGGACCGATTCCTGACGATCGCCGAAGAGGCTGGGATCATGGCTCGACTCGGCGAGGTCGTGCTTCGCGATGTCGCCGCCCAGACCTCGGTGTGGAATCACTTCTACGGCAAAGACCCGTCGTTCAGCGTGTCGGTGAACCTGGCGGAGCGTCAGCTCGTCGATCCGTCGTTTCCCGACCGTGTCGCCGACATCATCCGCTGGGCGGGGATTCCCGCTGACCAACTCCATCTGGAAGTGCAAGAGGAACTCCTCCTTCGCCGCGCCGATGACGAGAGCCGGGTCCTGCAGCGCTTGGCCGAACTCGGCAACAAGATCGTGATCGACGACTTCGGCAACAGCCACGGGTCGTTCATCCGGATCCGCGAGATCGGGATCGTGTCGATGGTGAAGATCGATCGTTCGATCATCGCTCGACTCGGTCTCGACGATGTGTCTCGCACGGTCGTCGGCGCGACCACGGCGATGGCGGCGTCGGTCGGCATGGACGTGATCGCCGAAGGCGTCGAAACCGTCGAGCAGCGCGACATCGCCGAAGATCTCGGCATCGATCTCATGCAGGGCTATTTGTTCCAGGCCCCGCAGCCGGCGACGTCGTTCGGTCGTCGTGGCCCAACCGTGGCCGACGACGGTGCCCGCGACATCGACCTCTCGACCTGAAACCCTCCAGACCGCGCGGGGCTAGTCGTCGGGTGGATCGAGCAGGCGATCCTCGAGGTCATCGAAGCCGCGGGTGCTGATGCGGTACTGCTCGGGGACATCGACCCCGCACGTCTCCGCCACCAGGGCCCGCACCGACTCGAGTCCGGGGGCCGGACGCGTCACCAGCTGCTGGTACTTCTCCTTGTCGCCCTCGAGGATGATCTTCACGGTGTTGTAGTCGAGTGTCTCGCCCGTGGCGATGAAGTCCTCGTAGTAGCCGATGACCGCAACCATCTCCGGAGCGATCTCCACCGGGACATGCGGTTCGATTCGCGTGTAGTAGTCGAGCGCGATGTGGGCGATCGGCCCCGGTCCGACATCGGAAGGGAGCAGGCCGATCTCGGCGGAGAGGGTCATGGTCTCGGCGCACAATGCCTCGACGGCCTGTTGTGGCGTCGTGGTCGTCGTGATGACGATGGTCGTGGTGGTACTCGATGTGGTGGACGTGGCCGGCGCCACCGAGGTGACCTCCCTGCCTTCGATGGTCGTCCACGCGAAGACGATCGCCGCCACCACCCCGGCGAACGCGAGCAGCCCTCGAGTCTCCGCCCACCTCACTCGTTGTCACCCGGGCGCGCGAATGCCCACTCGACGGCGGAAGGGGAGAACCATGGCGGTGATGGCACCGGTTCAGTCTGCCCCAGGCTCGGCGATGACCCGGGTCGCCAGCAGGTCGTCGATGTCGGCACCTCGCCCGAGCTCGGTCAGGATCTGGCGACTGTGTTCCCCGAGATCGGGCGCGAGCGACCTTGCCGACCACGGTGTGCCGTGGAAGTCGACCGGCGTGGCGATCATGCTCGTGGTGCCGGCCCCGTCGGGAACGTCGACGACGCCGCCGGCCGCATAGAACTGGGGGTCGGCCAGCAGATCCTCCGGGCTGTTGACGGGAGCCCAGAAGATGTCGGCCTCGGTGGCGAAGGCCTCCGCCCATTCGTCGAGCGGTCGGGTGGCGAAGATGGCGTCGAGATCGGCGATGAGGGTTTCGGCATGCGCACCGCGGCTCGCCGCAGTCGCATAGCGCTCATCGTCGATCCATTCGGGATGACCGACCGCGCGGGCGAGTGGCGGCCAGTGCCGGTCGGCCTCGAGCCCCACGATCCAGAAGCGGCGGCCATCGCCGGCCACATAGTTGTTGCTGGCCGGGTTGCGCATCTTCTCGCGCTTGCCGACTTCGAGGGTCAGCCCCCAGCCGAGAGTGACGGACAGGTCGAAGCTGAGCGTGTAGAGCCCCTCGCGGTACAGCGAGGTCGACACGATCTGTCCTTCACCGGTGCGTTCACGGTGGAAGAGCGCCGCGCTGATCGCTCCGGCTGCGGCGAGGCCTGCGTTGTGATCTCCCATGCCGCCGCGTTGGAACGGCGGATCCTGTCCGGGTGGCGTCAACATGTTGGCGATGCCGGACCTGGCCCAGAACGCCAGGATGTCGAAGGCGGCGCGATCGGCGTCCTCGCCGTCCATGCCATACCCCGTGATCGCGGCATAGATGAGGTTCGGGTGCCTCGCTCTCACCGATTCCGGATCGAGGCCCAGGCGCTCGAGCCCGGCCAGCCGGACATTCGTGACGAGAACGTCGGCATCGCTGATCAGTTGCTCGGCGATGTCGCGTCCGGCCTCAGTGGTCAGGTCCATGGCAATCGAGCGCTTGGAGCGGTTGTCCATCTCGAAGACCGGATTGGTCGGCATGTCGGCGCCGAGGATCTGGCGGAAGGTCCGGCACGGGTCGCCCCCGAGCGGCTCGATCTTGACGACGTCGGCACCCCAATCGGCCATGATGCCGGCGGCTGCCGGCCCGGCGATCCAGACACCGATTTCGACTACTTTCACTCCGTCCAATGGCCCTGGCATGGGCGGTACTCTACGGTTCCCCGGGTGGTGGGGCCGATTCGGCCCCGGTGGGTAGGGAAACACGACCCCAGACGAGAACAGGTCCCCCAGATGATGGTCAAGGTTCGCCGCGGCTACCGCAGCAAGAATGTCGAGTATCGAGGTGCCGCCCGCGGGGTGGGGGAGGCCTCGGCGGTCTTCCCCTTCCATCCGGCAAGGGAGGTAAGATCGGCGCGGGCGCCGGCGGGGTGGGCCTGGTCGGCCTGCTCGTCGTCATCGCGATCTCCGTGCTCAGTGGGGGAGGCGGGGGACTCAACGTCGGCGGACTCGGTCTCGATGGCAGCACCGCAACCGGTGGCGGCACCACGGGAGAAGCGCCGGAGCGAGACGAGTTCTACGAGGCCGTGTTCGACGATGTGCAGAACACCTGGATCGACATCTTCGATGCCGCCGGCGAGGACTACCGGATCGTGAGCCTCGTGATCTTCGAGGACGCCGTCGTCACCGATGGCTGTGGCAGTGCCAGCGAAGCGGTGGGTCCCTTCTATTGCCCCGCCGATGACAAGGCGTACTTCGACCCTGACTTCTTCGACGAGCTCGCCGATCGATTCGGTGCTCCCGGCGACTTCGCGGTTGCGTATGTCATTGCGCACGAGATCGCCCACCACGTGCAGAACGTGACCGGGGTGTCGAGCGATGTGCGTGAGCGACAACAGGGGGCGAGCCAAGCCGAGGTGAACGACCTGTCGATTCGACTCGAACTGCAGGCCGACTGTCTGGCGGGCGTGTGGGCGTTCGAGGCCTCGCAGCGCCCCCGAACCCTCTCGGGCAACGACAACCTGTTGTATCTGGAGCGAGGTGACCTGAGCGAGGGTCTTCGTGCCGCTGAGGCCGTCGGTGATGACTCGATCCAGGAATCGATGGGGGCGAACGTCGACCCGCACAAGTGGAACCATGGTTCGTCCACGCAGCGCGAGGCGTGGCTGACGCTCGGCATGGATACGGGGAACCCTGCGGCGTGCAACGACACGTTCAGCGACCGATCCGCCGGCATCGACATCATGCCGCAGGGCTAGCGCACGCCATGGCGAAGGAAGACGCTGTCGCCCGGTTCTGTGCGGCCGCCGCCGAGCTCGCCATCGAGGTCGAGCCCGTTCGATATCCCGCCGGCACCCGGACCGCGGCAGAGGCCGCGGCCGCCATCGGCTGCGAGTTGTCGCAGATCGCCAAATCGCTGATCTGCACGGGTCCCGACGGCCCGCTCCTCGCGCTGACCGCCGGCCACAACCGGCTCGATCTGGCCAAGCTCTCGGCCGTCGCGGGCGGTGAGGTTCAGATGGCGACGGCGAACGAGGCCCGTGCCGCGTCCGGCTACTCCATCGGCGGCACCCCTCCCTTCGGCCACCCGGCGCCGATTCCCACGTTGATCGATCCGGCACTCCTGGCGCACGAGCTGGTCTATGGCGCGGCAGGAGCCCCAGACGCCTGCTTCCCGATCGCCGCCACCGAGCTCCGGCGCGTGACCGCCGCGGAGCCTGTGGATTTCGTGGTCTCGGACTGATTCGGGCCGAACGACTCAGGTGCGGGGCCGACGACGCCTCGTACGATTCAAGCCGTGAATGGCTTCCTTCTGGACGCCGGAGCGCGGTTGGCCCTCGATGTGGCGTTGGGGACCGCAGGCGCAATGGGCGACGAACACTGTGGAACAGAGCATCTGCTCTTCGGGATCATTGCGACCGGTCGCGGTGAAATCGCGGAGATGTCAGAGCTGTTCGCGCTCAACACGTTGCGCGCCGAACGGGCACTGAAGCTCCTCCGCGGTCACCACTGTGCCGAGGACGGTCGCTCGGCCAGTGATCCGCCATTGTCCACGCGGGTCGAGGTCGTCCTGCACAGCAAGCCGATGGATGGTTCGGAGCGACTCTCGTGCTTCGACCTGCTCGTCGCCATGATCCGCGACTCCCGGTCGGGCGCATCCACGATGCTGCGGAATCTCGGGATCCGGCTCGGCGAGATCCGTTGCCTCGCCGAACTCGGCGCAGCACGACTCGACCGCTCCGAGATCGAAGGCCTCATCGCCGCGTTGGACCGCCGTTCGACGGGCCATGAGCCGTGGTGGGGCCCGGCCCAATCGGCACCTGTCGCCCGGGTCTCCCTTCCTGACTCTCGCCCGCAGCTCCTCGGCCGCAGCGAGACGGCCGTCGCCACCCTCGACGGCGTCGTCGCCGGGCCCGAGGGATTCGGCCTCACCATCACGATCGTGTCGTGTGACGACTGGATGCTCCCGCCGCGGTGGGAGCCCGAAGAGATGCTCCTCCCCGGTCTTGGCGCCGTTCACCGGTCGGCTCCGGACGTGGTCACCATCGATCTGCGCTACGGAGACGGCCAGATCATCTCGAACCGGGACCCGCGTCCGCGCTACCGATCCGGCCCACCGCCTCCCGGCATACTCGTGCGCCTCGGCACCCGTTCGATCATCGACGATCGCAACGACCGCCGCTCGCCGGCGCGTCGCTCGGAGACGAGCGAGTGGTGGGCCTGGCCGCTCCCGGCGGCTGGACCGGTGTCCGTCGCCTTCGAGTGGCCGGCGGAAGCGCTCGGTGGGGTCATCGAACTCGACGTTGATCGGATCACCACCCAAGCCGAGGCACTCCGTTCTCGCGGCTGAAACCGGCCGCTTCCCGACGAACGTCGCAGAATCGCGTAACCCGGCGTCTGGTCGCCGGGTCACAAGACCACGATCAACACCTCCCCTCCAGGGGTGTGCCCGTGGTGCCCGCCGTTCCCGGCGGGCACCACCGCGTCCGGACTCAACCGTGGGCGAGTGCCTCGGTCACCGCGGCGAGTGCCTCGTCATCGCTCGCGCCGAGTTGACGGGCATCGAAGGCGAAGCCGACGGCGAGCCGCGCGATCCGTTCCCGGCGTTCGCGAAGGGGCTCGGAGTGTGGTGGTTCTTCCACGACGAATGTGCCGGCACGCCCGCGTCCCTCGACCATGCCATCGGATTCGAGCTCGCGATAGGCCCGGGCCACGGTTCCCGCAGCGAGATCGAGTTGGTGGGCGAGGTCGCGCACGGTGGGGAGTCGTTGCCCGGGGGCGAGCCGTCCGACCGCCACCATCACCGAGACCTGGGCCCGGAGTTGCTCGAATCGCGGGATGGCGATGTCGTGCTCCAGTCGGACCACCCACCGGCGTTCGACGTTGAACTGGTCGAGATAGGTCACCACGGGGCGACTGAACATGCCGGGACTGTACCAAAATGTATCTTTGTGTCGATACAAAGCACGGAAATCGTGTCAGATCGGTGTCAGATTCATGCCAGATGACAGCGATCGGCCGATGCCTCACCGATGTACAGACTAGCTTTGTATCAACAATCCCGGCATCACCAGCAGGGCATCGAATCCACCAGGAAAGCAGCGTTCATGAAGCTCATCACGGCCGTCATCAAGCCCTTCAAACTCGAGGACGTCAAGTCCGCACTGTCCGAGATCGGTGTGCACGGCATGACGGTGTCCGAGGTCCAGGGCTTCGGCCGGCAGGGTGGCCACAGCGAGACCTACCGGGGCACGGAGTACCGGGTCACGTTCACCCCGAAGACGCGCATCGAAGTGCTGGTCGACGAGAGCGTCGCCGACGGCGTCGTCGAAGCCATCATGGAGTCCGCCCGTACCGAGAAGATCGGCGACGGCAAGATCTGGGTCACGCCCGTCGAGTCACTGGCCCGCATCCGCACCGGCGAGCGCGACGCCGACGCCGTCTGACGCTCAAAACCGACCGATCACCAACCGATCAGGGAGAGGTGATCCGGCCGACCCAAATCGACGAGCCCGTCATCGGCCGTCCCGCGGAAGAGGACGGTTGGCAGTGGCTCAGCGAGCAATGGTGGACGCCGTGGCTGATCCTCGTGATCGCCATGGCATTCGGGCTGTGGATGCTGCGAAGTCTGGTGATTCACCGCGGTCGTGAACGGATGGCGGCCCGGGCCGCATCCGCCGCGGGAATGCGGTACCAGGAACAGGACGGTGCAGGACTCGGACGCCTCCGGTTTCGGACCTTCCCCTCCGGTGACGGCCAGGGGTGGACGGCCGCCAATCTGGTGACGGCATCATCGCCGCACGGGGACGTCCACGCGTTCGATGTCCGGGGCTGGACGGAGTTCGAGCAGATCGAGAAAGCCAATGGTGAACGCCAGCTCCGCCGTAAGCGAGCCGGCTCGACCTCGAACGCGCGCACCCTCCGCAAACACCAGGGATCGACCACGAGTGGAGCCGTGGCGATGCTCCCGATCAACGCGCCCTCCACCCTGATCGTCAAGGAGAATGTCGCTTCGAAGCTCTTCTCCGCGGCGACCCGTCTCGACATCGACACCGAGTCGGAGTTCTTCAACCGGAGCTTCCACGTCCTCAGCGACGATCGCGACTTCGCCCGGGCGCTGCTCGACGCGCAGATGATGGATCTCATGCTTCGGGGCGAAGGCAGGGTGTCGTTCGAGTTCTTCGGGCGGTACGTGCTGCTGCACACGGTGCGCGTGGAGCCCGAACTCCTCCCGGGGCTCGCTCGCTATGCAGGCGAGTTCGCCGGCGTCGTTGCGCCCTTGGTGCGCGAGCGATGGCCCGCCGGGACGAGCATCGAGGGCCGAGCGTTCTAGAATCAGCAGCCTGATGACTGCGATCTATCACAACCCCAATTGAAACTCGTCGAAGAACGCCGTGGCGGTCGCCACGGAGATGGACATCGAGTTCGACGAGATCCGCTACATGAAGGCACCGCCGGATGAGGCGACGCTGCGCGAGATCATCCGCAAGCTCGAGGACCCGGTCGAGAACCTGGTCCGCAAGGACGCCCAGTTCGCGAAGCTCGAACTCGTTGAAGACGACTATGTCGGCAATGTGGACGCGGTCGTCGCCGTCCTGCTGGAGCACCCCAAGTTGCTGCAACGACCGGTGATCGTCACCGACGACAAAGCGATCATCGGTCGGCCGCTCGGCGACAAGAAGGCGAAGGAACGCCTCACCGAACTGTTCAGCTGACGCCGAGCACCCAGCGCGGGACCATCGTCCACGCGCTGATGAGTCAGCGGGCCCAACGGCCTCATGGTGGAGCAGAGGTCACCGATACTGAGGCATGTGGTGGATCTCTCGTAACCCTAACCCGGCGAAACGTGATCTACGGCGGATGTCTGATTGGCATCAGAATCTGGTCGCGTTGAGCCGGGTCACGGCGGGAACCGCGGTACCTCGGTCGCAGGCGTCGGCCTCCGTCTGATCCACGTCCGGGTGAGTATTCCGGGCGCCGTTTGCTTTCGCCCGCACAGTCGCCGAGGAGCGTCAGTTCCCCGACGACGAATGGGAGCGCCGGGCCGCGTCATGGTCGTCCGGCGAGGAGGGCGCCACGTTCTTCGCCGAGTGCGATGGCGAGATCGTCGGTCTCGTCGGCGGCCACCGACTCGGCGAGGAGGTCGAACTCGTCTCGATGTGGACCGATCCGGCCGCGCGTTCCACCGGCGTTGGGCGGGCCCTGGTCGATGAGGTTGTCGCCTGGGCAACGGGTGAGTCGGTGCAGCTCTGGGTCACGCAGGGGAACAGCGCCGCCCAGCGGCTCTACGAGAGCTGTGGGTTCGTGTTGACCGGCGACTATCAGCCATTGCCGTCCGATCCGTGCAAGGACGAAGTCCGGATGCGTCGCGCCTGATCGCCGAGACCCGGCTACGGCAGTCGCTGGAACCAGCTGAGGCTCAGGATCGCCGTCGCCAAGGCCGCCCCGAGAGCGACGACGACGAACCGGTCGCTGATGTCTCGGTCGACCGTCTCGAAGCCAATCGCCGTCCCGATGTCGGTGTAGACGGCGGCGAGTTCGTCGGGTGACGACGTCGCGAAGAAGCTGCCCCCGGTGCGTTCGGCGACGAGGCGGAGCGAGTCCTCATTGACCGGCACCGGAACCGTGTCGAATCGACCGGGGACGTCGGGATCCTCCACGACCACTTCGCCGAGGGCCGTGCCGAGCGCCACCGTCGACACCGGGATCCGGGCGGCGATCGCTTCCGCGATGGCCGTCTCGATGGGGCGGCCGACCGTCGGCTCACCGTCCGACAACAGGACGACCACCGCCGGCGGGGAGCCGTCGTCGTCGACGAACAGGCCATCGAGAGTCCGCTCGAGGCTGGTGATGGACACCGAGACGGCGTCGCCGGTGTTGGTGTAGGGCCCGAGCTCGAGTCGCTCGACGGCCATGATCACCGCCTCGCGGTCCGCCGTCGGGGGAACCTCGACGACCGGGGCCTCGTGAAACGAGATGAGGCCGACGTCGACACCGGGCGGCGCGTTCTCGAGGAACGAGGTGGCCGCTTCCTTGGCCGCATCGATCCGGGTGGGTTCGACGTCCTCGGCCCCCATCGACAGCGACGTGTCGATGGTCAACATGACGATGGCGCGCTCGCGGGGGACTTCTTCCTCGGTCACCGGGTCGGCGAGGGAGACGATCATCAGCGCACCAACCGACAAGAAGAGCGCAGCGACCACATGGCGACGCCACCCGGGGCGTTTGGGCGCCACCGTGTCGAGCAGGCTGGTGTCGGAGAAGCGGAGGGCGTAGGTGCCGCGCCGTCGCTGGGCCACGACATAGGCGACCGCGAGCACGGCGATGACGAGGAGAAGCCAGAGCCAATTCGGCGTGAGGAACCTCATCGCCGCACCTGCCGGTTGACCCGGCCGCTTCGGCGGCGTCGGTCGACGAAGGTGGCGAGGTCGACGACCCAGTCTCGGTCGGTCCGCAGCACCAGGTGGTCGGCCCCGGATCGGCGGATCGCTTCCGCATGGTCAGCCAGCCGCTGCCTTCCGGACTCCGCAAAACGGTCCCTGAGCTTGCGGTTGCGCGTGTCGATCTCCCGAACGGCGCCCGTTTCCTGGTCGCGAAGCTCAATCACGCCGACGTTCGGGAGCTCCAGCTCGCGGGGATCGATGATCTCCATGACGAGCGTGTCGTGGCGCTGCGCGACCCGGCGAAGCGGTTGCTCCCAGTCAGGGTCGAGGAGGTCGGAGATCACCACGGCAAGTCCGCCTCGATGCTGGGGCCCGGCGATGCGATGCATGCCGTCGGCCAGTGAGCCCCCACCTTCGTTCACATGGTCGGAATCATCGAGCGGGTTCGAAAGCGTGTGGATGCGGTGGAGCAGCGCCAGCAGGTTCTGGCGTCCCGTACCGGTACGGAACTCGTGGATGCGGCGGCCATCGACGGCGACCGCGCCAAGTCGGTTGCCGACCCGATCCGTGAGGAACCCGATCGCGGCGACGGCGGCGAGCGCGAGTTCGGCCTTCGTGTGTCGGGCCGTGCCGAACGTGAGGCTGGGCGACACATCGACGAGGACGGACGTTTCGAGCTCCCGGTCGGCGATCGTGTCGCGGACGTGGGTCTCGTGCATGCGGGCAGTGACGCTCCAGTCGATGCGTCGGACGTCGTCACCGGGGGCGTAGGCGCGAGCTTCGCCGGGCTCGGACCCGAGTCCCGACACCAGCCCGCGGTAGTCGCCCTGGAGCAGCCCGTCGAGCCGTCGCGTCACGTCGAGCTCCAGACGGCGCAGGACGGCCCGGGATCGATCGTCGACGAGGTGCGCCTCGGTGGGGCTCACGAGCGGCCTGGATCCTGGGTGGTGGGGGAGATGACCGGGGCCGGCACCGTCGAGAGGATCCGGACGAGGATCTGCTCCACGTCGAGATCGGCAGCCAACGCCTCGTACGACAGCACCAGACGGTGCCGCAACACGTCCGGTGCGATGTCGAAGACGTCCTGAGGCACCACATAGTCCCGACCACGAAGCAGCGCCATCGCTCGACCCGCGGCGACGAGCCCGAGCGATGCTCGAGGGCTGGCCCCGTAGTCGATCATCCCCACCAGATCGTCGAGATCGAACGCAGCCGGATCGCGAGTGGCCAACACGACGTTGACGGCGTAGTCGAGCACACCCTGGTCCACGATCGCGTCGTCGGCCTTCCGCTGGAGGGCGAGAATGGTGTCGGGATCGAGCACCTGATCCGCAGTCGGTGGAGCAACGCCCATGCGTCGAACGATCTCCAGCTCCTCGCTCGGGGTCGGGTAGTCGACGAGCACCTTCATCAAGAAGCGGTCTCGTTGCGCCTCCGGAAGGGCATAGACCCCTTCGGATTCGATCGGGTTCTGGGTGGCCAACACGAGGAAGGGCTCGGGGACGGCGTGCGAATCGCCGCCGATCGTCACCTGATGCTCGGCCATGACTTCGAGCAGGGCGGACTGGACCTTCGCCGGGGCGCGGTTGATCTCATCGGCGAGCACGAAGTTGGCGAACACCGGGCCGAGCTCAACGTCGAACTCCTCGGTGGACGTGCGAAAGATCCGCGTACCGATGATGTCGGCGGGAAGGAGGTCGGGGGTGAACTGGACCCGGGCGAACGAGCCGCCGGTGGTGTCGGCGAGGGTGCGCACGGCGAGGGTCTTGGCCAAACCCGGTGGTCCCTCCAAGAGGCAGTGGCCTCGGGCGACGAGCGACACGAGGAGCCGCTCGACGAGTCGTTCCTGGCCGACGATCACCCGACGGAGTTCGACGAGGGCCCGCTCGAGGGACGGCGGATCGTCGGATGTGCTGTCGCTCAAGGTCTCGGTCCCTGTTCTCTCGCCGGTGCGGCTTACGTTGACTTTCGCCGATCCATGGTGCGCTGGCGACGATGCCACAGACGCGCCCGGCCGACTCGCCGCACGATACGCACTCGATCCATAAGAGTGAGCGAAAGCGTGAAGCCCATCCGGGTGTCGTGTCGACGGGTAGCGTCATCACCATGCGGATCCTGGTTGTGGACGACGAGGTCGAACTCGCCGAGGCTGTCGCCCGGGGCCTTCGTCGCGAGGGATACGCCGTGGATCTCGCTCATGACGGCGAGTCGGCGCTCGAGAAGGCCGAGCTGACCCCCTACGACCTGGTGTGCCTCGATCTCGCGATGCCGGGAATCGATGGTCTCGAGGTCTGTGCCCGGCTCCGCGAGGACCCACCCGATGGCGTGCCGCCGCGGGTTCTGATGCTCACGGCGCGAGACGGCATCGATGACCGCATCGCAGGGCTCGATCACGGCGCCGACGACTATCTCGTGAAACCGTTCGCCTTCGGCGAGCTCACGGCACGGGTCCGTTCCTTGCTGCGCCGTGAGGCAGCCCGGTCCAGCTCGGTCCTGCAAGTCGGCGACGTCGAGCTCGACGATGCCAAGCACCGGGCGTGCCGGGGCGACCGCGAACTCGATCTCACGGCGAAGGAGTTCGCACTGCTGCGCTACTTCATGGCCCATGTCGACGAGGTCCTGTCGCAGGAGCATCTGCTCGAGCACGTCTGGGACGAGCATGCCGACCCGTTCACCAACACCGTCCGCGTCACGGTCGGCACCTTGCGGCGGAAGCTGTCGGACGGCGACGAGCCCCAGATGATCGAGACGGTCATCGGATCGGGCTATCGACTGCTGGCCGACCCGGTCGTCGAGGAGTCCGATGGCTGACGCGGCGCAGGTGGAGGCCGGCCCCCGGGCCGACTGGGCGGGATCGATTCGGTTCCGTCTCGCCGTCCTCTACTCCGTCCTGCTCTTCGGTCTGGCGACGGTGGTCGTCGGCGGAATCTACGCCGGCCTCGCCCGCAGTCTCGAAGACCAGGATGTCAGTCGCACCGATGCCGTCGTGGCGCTGTTTCGCGACTCCGAGGGCAACGACATGTTCGGGACCATCGAGTTCGAACGGCCCGATCCCCTCGCACTCTTCGAGCGGGAGGTCAATGAGCAAGCCCTCGATCAGCTCCGCACCTACGCCTTCGGCGCTCTCGGAGCGTTGTTCATCGGCAGCCTGGGGGTCGGCTGGTTCGTCTCCGGGCTGGTCCTGCGGCCGGTCGAACGGATCCGCAACGTGGCGAGCGACATTCAACACACCGACCTCTCCCGGCGCATCAATCTCGAAGGCCCCGACGACGAGCTGAAGCACCTGGCCGACACGTTCGACGAGATGCTCGGGCGCATCGACGACGCGTTCGAATCGCAGCGCGAGTTCATCCATGAGGCCAGCCACGAGTTGCGGAATCCATTGGCCGTCATTCGTACCAACATCGACGTCGCGTTGGCCGATCCCGACGCTGATGCCGAGGAGTTGCGGTCAGTCGGCGAGGTCGTCGGCCGATCGGCCGAACGAATGACCACGCTGGTCGACGACCTGCTCGTCTACGCCCGGCATGGCGAACGCACCACCCGCGAAGAGGATTTCGACTTGGCCGAGATCGTCGGGAACCTCGCCGAGGAATTCGAGGCACCCGCGGAGACCCGCGGTCTCGAGCTGTCACTGAACGTTCCCGACATGGCGTTGCCCGTGTGCGGCGACACTCCGGCCGTACGCCGTGCGGTCGCCAACCTGCTCGCCAACGCCGTGCGTTTGGCTCCGGCTGACACGACCATCACGCTCGCGTGCGCGCGTCACGACGAATGGAACACCCTCACGGTGGCGGACGAGGGCCCCGGCATCCCCGCCGAGGACCACCAGCGGGTGTTCCAGCGTTTCTGGCGCGGCGACAAGCGAGAGGCGCGCGAGCAGGGTCGCTCCGGACTCGGGCTCACGATCGTCCGGCAGGTCATGGAAGCTCACGGCGGGCGTGTCGATCTGTCCTCGAATGCCGGTGACGGCTCCACGTTCGTTCTGTGGTTCCCGCGGGCGCAGGACTCACGGGGCCACGCCTGATTTCGAGGGCCGATCAGCCGATTGGGACTCTCCCCGGATTTTCGGGGTTCCTTACGAGACCTTTCGCTTCCGACCCGTACTGTCTGGCCATGGATCGATACCCGATCGACGACTCTTCCCCCAAGAACTCCGATGACGGTTCCCCCACCGCATCGGACCGGCCCGCCGTCGAGCGGTCCTACACGCAAGACAGCACCGGCGCTTCAACTCCCCCAGCAATGGCGCCGACGCCGATTCCTCCCGCTCCGGTCCCCCCACCGGACAGCGGGTCGGCGAGCGTGTTCGATCGCCCGGCGGGCCACAACTCTCCCACCACGCCGATCCCCTCCGTGGGATCG
>JAERSO010000002.1 GCA_016845585.1 Acidimicrobiaceae bacterium
GCTCACCACCGAGACACCCTGTGCCCGAGCGCGCCGAACGTTCACCACCGACTCGGCCTGGGAGCTCCCGAGCACGATCGCCGGCGCGGCGACCTCGAGGACACGAGCGACGCGGGACGGCTCCACGGGAGGCGCCGACGCGTGGAGCGCCGCCGCATCCCCGCGCGAGCGTTCGATCCGCCAGCTCACGCCGATCGGCGCTTGTCCACCAGGAATGGCTCCCAGGACTCGGGGATCGTTCCCGCCGCGACTTCGATCCAGACGGACGGTGGCGGGGGTCCGGGCCGACCCGCCAGCCGCATCGGCGTGTCGGGAAGCAGACGATCGCGCTTGGCCGCGTTGCAGCGACGACATGCAGCCACGAGGTTGTCCCACGTGTGGCCGCCGCCGCGGCTGCGCGGCACCACATGGTCGAGTGTCTCGGCGGCGCCGTCGCAGTACTGGCACCGGTGGCGGTCCCGGGCGAAGATCCCCCGACGACTCGGCGCCCGATTCCGCTGATACGGCACCGACACGTAGCGGCCCAGGCGCACGACGGAAGGCTCATCGAGCGACAGCCGCTCGGAACGGACCTTGCGACCGCTGCTGCGAACGAGCTCGACCTTCTCCCCGAGGAGGAGACAGATGGCCCGTCGGATGCTCACCACGGCAAGGGGTTCGAACGTTGCGTTGAGAACGAGTACCCCGGCCATGGCGAGACGCTACTCCTACCGCTGCCGCTGATTCTCGGCTTTACACCACCTGAGCCAGGCGATGATGTCTCGAGGCTCGGGCGGGTGACCGGGATCGCCGTACTGCGTCACGCCGCGAAAGCGCAGCAGCGCGGGATCCGGGAGCGGGAGGAATGGCCGGCGCGCCCACCATCGGTCAGGGGCGAAGCGGCGGGCCATGACGAACGCCGTCGGCCACAGGCGAGGTCGACCCGCGACGGCGAGCGCAGCGGAAAGGAACGTGCGGAGCGGTTTCATCGGACTCCGACATCATGGCCGATGCCACGGAAGCCGACAGCAGCGGCGCCGACCAACGGTCCGTCCGCCCCGAGGGCTGCCGCCCGGATGACCGTTCCGGTCGAGTGCTGGAGCCGCGCGACCCGGTCGATCTCGGCCTGGGCGGCGGCGAAGAACGGTTCGCCGTACCCCAGCGCCACCGAGCCGGCAACCACGGCGAGCTTGAGGTCGAGGAGGTTCGCCACCGAACCGATGCCACGACCGACCATCGTGCCGACTCGACGGATCTCGTCGGCATCGGCCTCCGCCGGTGGTTTGCCCGTCCGGAAGGAGATCGCGGTGCCGGACGCCTCGGCTTCGAGCACACCTTGCACATGATCGGGCAGCTCGGTGCCATCGGGTTCCACGACCACATGGCCGATGTGCCCGGCGTTGGCATCGGCTCCGTCGAGGAGCCGGCCGTCGAGCACGATCCCCCCGCCGACGCCAGTCGAGACGACCATGCCGATGAAGTCGGTCTCGCCGACTGCGGCACCTTTCCACGCCTCCCCGAGCGCCAAGGCCTTGGCGTCATTGTCGATGTGTGTCGGGAGCCCGGTGAGTCCGGAGAGTCGTTCGTGCAGTGGGAAATCGCGCCACACCGGAATGTTCAACGGCGACACCCCGATCCCGCCGCGCCGCATGGGTCCGCCCGCACCCACGCCGCACACCGACAACCCGTTCACGTCGATGCCATCGACGAGCGAAACGAGCCGTTGCCAGAGCTCCTCGCCGTCCGTCGATCCGGTGGAGTCACACCGGCGCCGATCAGAGATCACTCCGTCGAACCCGACGACGGCCGTCTCGAATTTCGTGCCGCCGATGTCGATGGCCAGTGCGCGATCCATTCCCGGAATCCTACGGTGCGCGTGCCGATCGCCACTTGGCCCAGCGAGGCTCTACTCTTGCGCCGAACGAGCAGGTCGGCCGCGATGAATGCGAACATTCGGTTCATCAGGCGGCACGGAGGCGGAGTGACCACAACAGAGAATCAAGCAACCGAACAGGGCTCCGGCGACCACGGGGCCAGTCCCGGCTTTGCCGAGAAGTTCGACGCGTTGACGAGCAACGTGCAACGCGCGATCAAGGGCAAGGAGGACATCGTCCACCTCCTCGTGCTCGCCCTCGTCGCCGACGGCCACGTGCTCGTGGAGGACGTGCCGGGCGTCGGCAAGACGAGCATCGGCAAGGCCCTGGCGCGAAGCGTTCACGGCAAGTTCGGCCGTGTGCAGTTCACGCCCGACCTCCTCCCGACCGACGTCACCGGCGTGAGTGTGTGGAACCGGGCCTCCGACGTGTTCGAGTTCCGGCCCGGCCCGGTCTTCGCCGACATCCTCCTGGCCGACGAGATCAACCGCGCGTCACCGAAGACACAGTCGGCGCTCCTGGAGGCCATGGGCGAACGGCAGGTGACCACGGACGGCATCACCCACCAACTCGGTGCGCCGTTCATGGTGGTCGCCACCCAGAACCCGATCGAGCACGAAGGCACCTACGCCCTTCCCGAGGCCCAGCTCGACCGGTTCCTCATGCGACTGGAGATCGGCTACCCCGATCGCGACGCCGAGCGCGAGATCCTCGAGACCCACGGCGACAACGCCGAACCAGCCGACACGCTTCCCTCCGTCGTCACCGCGGAGGAGGTGACGGAAATGTCAGCCTCGCTGCAGTCGATCTATCTCGCGCCGGCGCTTCGTGATTACCTCCTGGATCTTGCTGCTGCCACCCGCCATCACCCGTCGCTGTCGCTCGGTCTGTCTCCTCGAGGCGTGCTCGCGCTCCAGCGCGTCGTGCGCGCCCAGGCCGCCTCACAGGGCCGATCGTTCGCCACGCCGGACGACGTCAAGATGATGGCCCCCTATGTGATGCCCCACCGACTGCTGATCACCCCCGAGAGCCGCATGCGCGGCCTCCGCACCGCTGACGTCGTCACCGAAATCCTCGACGGCGTCCCGGTCCCCCGTCCCGGCGGCAACTGAGGATGCCGACCCGCACCGGCTGGCTCGTCCTGCTCGGCGGGGTCGTCTTCCTGATCGCCGGGCGCCTGTTCGGAACGATCGAGTTTCTGGTCGTCGGAACGGTGGGGATCGCGGCGGTGGCGATCGCGGTGGTTCTGCGCCGGGCCCGACCCTCACGGCTCGCGATCGCACGACAGCTCACACCCCCACGGGTCCCGGCGGGTAAGGCGGCCCGGGTCGACCTCGAAGTGATCAATCACGCTCCGTATCGCAGCCCGCTCCTTCGACTGCACGACAGCGTGAGCGGCACTCGTGGCGTTCACCTCTCACTCGCGCCGCTGGCGGGCAAGGGCGGCACATGCCACGGCGCCTACCGGCTCCCCACCACTCGGCGAGGTGTCCTCGAACTCGGCCCGATCCGCATCGACGATGTCGATGCCCTCGGCCTCGCCCGCCGAACACATCGGGTCGACACACGGGTCCGGCTCGTCGTACATCCCCCCATCGAGCCGGTCCCACCGATCAGGGTTCCCGCCGGCGACGACCCGCTCCTCGGCCAAGAGCTCAAGCAGTCGCTCGGGTTGAGCGACGAGGAATTCGACGGCCTTCGCGACTATGTCCCCGGCGACGATCTTCGCAAGATCCACTGGCCGAGTTCGGCACGAGCCGACGAACTCCAGGTGCGACAGTTCCGCCCTCCCCGTCACGGCCGACTGTCGGTGGTGATCGACACGAGGCCACCCAGTGACGATGCCTTTGCGCTCGACGTCACCACCTCGATCGCCGGATCGATCGCGGCGGCTGTGCTCGATGCCGGTGACGCCACGCGTGTCGAGACGACCGACGGACGGATGACGCCGCTCGTCACCGGCCGTACGCAGCTGGATCCGGTCCTCGAGTTCCTTGCCCTACTCGAAGGCGGCAGCGAGACGATCCACGGGTCGGTTCCCAACACTCCCGGCACGGTCGTGGCCGTCTCCGCCGACCCGCGCGTGGTCAGCGATGCCGCCGCTCGACGCCGGCTCGCCCAGCGGCTGCGCGCCGCCGTGGTCATCACGGTCGATGCGAACAACTGGGTCGAGGGCGGCACCCCCTCCCGTGCCGCGGAGTGGATCCACCTCACGGGCCCCGGCCAACTCGCCGCGGTCTGGCAGCTGAGTCCCCGATCGGTGGTGACATCGGCATGACCCCCCGCCGAGTCGTCGCGCTCGCCGCCGAGTTCGCCACCATCGTCTTGAGCATCGTCGTCGCGCTCAGCCTCGGTCGGGTCTTCGAGGGAAACGCGATGCTCGACGAGCTCATTGCGCTCGCGCTGGCCTCGCACGCCGTCGCGATCATCGCCCGCCGAGCGGGCTTCTCGATGCTTCCCTCAGCACTCGTCAGCCTCATCGGCTTTCTCGTGATGGCGAACATGCTGCTGTTCCCGGAGACCTCCGGCTCGGTCGTCCCCACGCGCGAGACCCTCACGGTTCTGCGCTTCGACCTCAGCGACGCCTGGACCCTCTTCCAGGCGGAGCAAGCTCCCGTTGAGGCCGTCCGCGGGTTCGTCGTGGTCGGCGGTGCCGCGCTCTGGCTGGTGGCGTTCCTGGCCGACTGGGCAGCTTTCCGGCTCCGATCGACACTGGAAGCCGTCGTTCCCGCCACCACCATCTTCGTGTTCACCGCGGTCCTCGGGGCCGAGACCGATCAGGTTCGTCATGGTGCGCTGTATGCAGCGGCCATTGCCGGGGTGCTTCTCACGATGCGGGCCGACCGTCAGGTTCGCGAAGAGGTCTGGGTCGCCTCGGGCGCGGGGAAGGGGGTCAGCACGACCCTGCGAGTCGGCACCGTCGCCGCCACGTTGGCGGTCGTGCTGGGTGTCACGGCCGGGCCGGCGTTCCCTGGTGCCGGGGACGTCCTTCTGGATCCGAGCGACTGGGACAACGGACCGGAGACCCGTCAGGTGGTCAGCCCTCTCGTGGAGATCGGAGCCTCGCTGGTCAGCCAGTCGAACTTCGAGATGTTCTCCGTCCGCGTCGAGAATCCGCAGGCGAATCGTCACTACTGGCGCCTCATGGCCCTCACCGATTTCGATGGCGCCATCTGGAAGCGCAAGAGCAACTTCGAAGATGCCCGCGGTCCGGTCGGTAGCGACCTACCCCCCGCCACGGACCGGACAGTCGTGCGCCAGACCATCACGACCCGCAGTCTGGGCAACATCTACATGCCTGCCGCCTACGAGGTCAGCAGTGTCGTCGACTCGGGCGGTATCGGCCTGGAATACGAGACCACCACCGGCGCGCTGGTCGTGACCCGGGAATCGAGTGATGCAGCGCGCAGCGGGTTCACCTATGTGATCGAGTCGGCCGTACCCGACTACACCCCGGGAAGCCTCCCGGCGGATGCCACCGCCGGGCTCGACCCGGAGTTCGTGCTCGAACACACCGCGCTTCCACCTGCGTGCGGCGAGGGGGACGATGTCACCCAGTGCTGGCCCAGTTGGGTGACGACACAAGCGGAGGAGATCACGGCCGCCGCCACCACCGACTACGAGCGACTCCAATTGCTCCAGAGCTTCTTCGTCGAATCGAGCACGTTCACCTACGACCTGAACGTCGCCAACGGACACTCGATCAGAACCATCGAGGACTTTCTCGAGGTTCGGCGCGGGTACTGCGAACAGTTCTCCTCGACCTTTGCCGCCATGGCCCGATCACTCGGCGTCCCGGCCCGGGTCGCTGTCGGCTTCACCTGGGGCGACTTCGATCCCGCCCGCGGTGAATTCGTCGTCCGCGGCGAGCACGCCCATGCCTGGCCCGAGGTGTACTTCGCCGGCGTGGGCTGGATCGTGCTCGACCCGACGCCGGGTCGGGGGCCGTCCCACAACTCCGACATCACCGGGCTCGCGCCGGCTCAGCTCGACTTCAACGACGAGGCGAATCGCCCGGAGGGCTCCCCCTTCGTGCCACCGACGAGCCTGCCGGACGCATCGGAGTTCAACCCGGGCGACTTCGACCCGGAATTCGATCTGGCGCCATCCACCACGATTCCGGTCGCCAGCAACTCCGGCACCGGCGACAGTGAGCTCGGGGTCTTCCTCCTCCGGGCGATCCTCGTGCTCTTCGCGGTCGGGCTCGTGCTCGGCATCGTGCCGCTCCTCGGCTACCTCGGTCACCGACGCCGAGCCGCGATGGTCGCCGCCGACCCGATTCTGCGGGGTGAACTCGCCTGGGACGACGCCTGCGCGGCGTTGTCACTCGTCGGCGTTCGTCCGGCTCCTCAGCAGACGCCCCTCGAGTTCGCCCGACGGGTCGAGCGCTCCCGCTTCGCGCTGGGTCCGGTGTGGGACCTCGCCGAGGCGGTGACCGAGCTCCGCTACGCCGACACCGTCGACAAGATCGCGCCTGCGCTCGACGCACAGAAGGCAGCACGCAAGATCGAACGGACGTGTCGGGAGCAGGCGGGTCGCCGTCAGGTGGCGATCGAGGCGCTGAATCCCCGCAACCTTCGCTGGAACTAGTCGGCTGCTCGATGCAGCCGGGCGCTACTTCGGTGGAGCGTCGTCGGGCCGATTGAAGCGGTCGCGCATCTTGGTGCCCGCACCGCCCATGACATCGCGCAAGCCGCCTCCGCCACGCATGGTGGAGGTCATCTGCTCGAGGCCGGCACGGCCGAGCAGGCGCAGATTGCGTTCGAACCACAACAAGCTGCCGAGCATCAACAAGAAGCCGACGAACGCCAGTCCGAAGTGCACGGACAGAAGGGCGACCATCAAGACGACCCCGACGACGAAGCCGAACGACGCCCACTTGAGGTTCCGAAATGCGTGCGTGTAGACAGTGGTCTCCGCGACCTCACGAGCGAGCGCAGGGTCGGACTCGTAGAGATGATCCTCGATCTCGCTGAGGATGCGCTGTTCGTCCTCGCTCAGGGGCACGAGAACCTCCTTGTGGTCTTCACGCTGCCTTCAGTTTCGCACAGCGCCAAGGCTACGACAACGCGGTCGGGTCACAGATCTTGACCCGGTCCCCATTGTTGTTGACCCTGTTTCATCCGGGACAGTCCGGAGCCGGGCCGCGACAGGGTGGCTGGGCCTATGGCATGGCCGCCGAACTTCCCGCGGATCTCGCCGACCACGTCGTCGGCGTCGCTCCAACTCCGTCCCACCAGGTCGTCGAGGCTCAACTGCTCTGCCGTCACCTCGCCCAGTTGGCTCATGCTCACACCGAGGAGACGTACGCCGGCGTTGATGTCCACCGCGCTCAGGAGTCGCTCGGCTGCGCGGGCGATGGCGATCCCGCCGTCGATCGGTTCGGGCAACGTGTTTGAGCGCGTGATCGTGGTGAAGTCCGCGAATCGGACCTTCACGGTGACGGTCTTGCCCGCGAGTCCAGCGTCACGGAGTCGCCCCGCCACCGCATCCGCCATGCGAACGAGCTGTCGTCCCAGCCGGTCCCGGTCCCTCAGGTCCTGGGGGAATGTCTCCTCGTGACCGATCGACTTCGCCCCGCGGCCGACCTCCACGGGTCGCTCGTCCACCGCGTGGGACAGCCGATGCAGATGCAGCCCCACGGCATTCCCGAGCGCGTTGCGCAGGTGATGTTCCGGTTGGGCCGCCAGGTCGCCGACGGTTTCGATCCCCATACGCGACAACCTCGCCCCGGTGGCCGGGCCCACGCCCCAGAGATCACGGACCGGGAGAGGGTGGAGGAACTCGAGCTCGCCGCCGGCCTCGATGACGTGGACGCCGGAGCCGAACACCGGACCCACGTCGCTGGGGCGCGGCTTCGCTCGCTCCGTCGCGAGCTTGGCGAGGAACTTGTTGGTGGCCACGCCCACCGAACACGTGAGCTGCTCGGTCTCGAAGACCCGGTCACGGATGGACGTCGCGATCTCGGCAGCGATGTCTCGTCCGTGGAGCGCACCGCGCACGTCGAGGAACGCCTCGTCGAGCGACAGTGGCTCCACGAGCGGCGTGATGTCGTGAAAGATCGACATGACCCGCTCGCTGACCTCGCCGTAGTGGGCATGGTCGCCGGGCAGGAACACCGCATGGGGGCAGAGCCGACGAGCCCGACTGGTCGGCATCGCCGAGTGGATTCCGTACGATCGGGCGACGTAGCTCGCCGCCGCGACGACACCGCGGTTGCCGGTGCCGCCGACCACCACAGGTTCGTGGAGGAGCTCGGGTCGGCGCCGCAACTCCACCGAGGCGAAGAACGCGTCCATGTCGACATGGAGGAAGCCGAGCGTGCCGTCGGGCGGCCGCCCGTCGAGGCGATCCTCACTCACCGGTCGCGACGTTCGGCCCGCAGCTCCGACGGCCGGCTGCCATGGGCCGCGTAGTCATAGTGACGGATCTCGCCCCAGGACCCGGCCATCCAATCGTGCAACGGCTCGGCAACCCACGGCGAGGCCCCGACCAGGCGGTCGGTCATCCGCTCCCGGTCGACGAACTCGGCGGCCGTGACGATTCCGTCTGGGTCGTCGATGATCAGGCTGCCGCTGAATGATCGTGCGAGGTGCACCTCGACATCGAGGGTCATCTCCATCTCGATGAATTCGACGGAGACCGTCCAACACAGACGCTCCCAATCCGGGACGAGCAATCCGGTCTCCTCGGTGACTTCTCGACCGAGGGCTTCGATGGCGGACTCGCCGGCGTCGACGACACCGCCCGGCGTCGTCCAGTCGATCGATCCGTTCCGGCGCGTGTTGGCGACGAGAAGCAGCCCTCGCTCATCAGCGAGCAGGCCTCCTGCCACCTTCCATTCGCGCATGCCGCAAGCATGCCATCGCCCGTGCCGCGATGGCAGTACCAGTTTCAGCCGGCGTCGGGATTCTCCACGACCGCACCGCCGGAGCCGATATCGGTCTCCACGGTCGGGGCCACGGCCACTGCCGCCCCGTTGCCGAGATCGGTCTCGACCGCCGGTTCAGCTGCGATGGCCGCCGTGCCGACATCGAGTTCCGTGTCGACCACGACCGCCGATGTAGTTGCCGTCTTCGGCTCAGACTGGTTCTCCGCCACGAGAACGAGCACACCGCTCGCGGTGGCTGCGATCACGACTCCGACGAGGGGCAACACGATCCGACGCCGGATGCGGCGCTGGTCCTTCTCGATCTCGTCCTCCTCGGCCATGAGCCGTTCGAGGCGTCCCTCGATCTCCGCCGTCTCGAGACGGAGCGCAGCCGACAACACGTCGAGATCCACGTCGCGCAGACCGATCGGCGACCCGATCGGGAGATCGCGGAGTCGATAGACCAGCGCCAGATACCGAGCCAGAATCGCATCCGGCCCACTCATCTCGCCGACCGCGATGTCGGTGCGGGCCACGGCGATCCGACCCTCATCGAGATCGATGATCAGCTCGCTGCGTTCCGGCACCAGGCCGGCGTCCTCGACGCCGTACAACTTGACCAGCTCGTCCAGCAGTTCGTCGTCGACGAGACGGCGACCGTGTTCGAGATCGGCGAGATCGACGGCAGTCAGGACAGTGTGCGCCGTCAGATCATTGAGGTCGAGTCCAGCCGCGACGCGGGCCTGCCGAAGCAGGTTGCCGAGTCGACGTGGGGGCACGAGCGTGCCGACATCGCGTTCCATGATGTGCTCATCGGCAGTCAGCGGCCGATTCTGAGCACCCGGTCCCGGATCCTCCACCAGGTGACGAGCACCAGCGCCTCCACCACGATCCAGCCCGACATCTTCGACGTGCCGCGGATCCGGTCCACGAACGAGATCGGGACCTCCTCGATGGACCCGCCCGTTTGCAGAACCCGATAGGCCATCTCGATCTGGAACCCGTAGCCATCGGCGCGAACCGTGTGGAAGTCGACCGCGGCGAGGGCGCTGGATCGGTAGGCGCGATACCCCGAGGTGGCGTCGGCGACATCGTTGCCCAGCACGAACGCCGCGTACCGGTTGCCCCACCTCGACAGGGCCCTCCGGTGCCAGGACCAGTCGGGGATCGATCCTCCGGGGATGTAGCGGCTGCCGATCGCGAGATCGGCGCCGCCCTCGACTGCCGCCAACAGCGTCGGGAGCGCCGCAGGATCGTGCGACAGATCGCTGTCCATCTCGACCATCACGTCGAAGCCGTTGATCAATCCGTGGCGGAATCCCTCGCGGTAGGCCGAACCCAGGCCGGACTTCGCCGGTCGACGCATGACCTCGACCAGCACGGTGTCGTCGGGAGCAGTCAGTTCGGCGCCGACCCGCTCGGCGATGTCGGCCGTGCCGTCGGGGCTCGAGTCGTCGACGACGAGCACATGAGCGTCGGGAACAGCAGCGTGAAGCCGACGAAGCACCTCTTCGATGTTCGCTGCTTCGTCAAAGGTGGGGAGAACGACGAGAACACGCACGAGTGATGAACCCTAGGGGCCGCGCCGCCTCAGGCACGGCACCTCATCGTCGGTAGGCTCGGGTCCGATGTCAACGGATCCTGCCCTCTCCGGTTCCTCGGCCACTCCCGAGTCCGCCGCACCGTCGATTCTGGCCCGGGTGCTGGCCATGCTCGCCATCGTCATCGCCGGGCTCTGTGGTGGCCTGATCGGCTTCGCCGTCATGGATCTGCAGTGCGACGACGGCTGCACCACCACCGCCGGTTTCGTCGGCGTGCTCAGCGCCGCGGCCGCCGCTGGCGGTGTGGCGATCGTGGCCGTGCTCACCCTGCGGGCCATGGCGGAATGGGAAGCCACCCAGGCTCGCGACGCCGACTCGTGAACGACCTCGCAGGATTGCTCGCCGTCGCCGACGCCGCGCTCGATCACGTCGTCCCCCGTCTCTCAGGTCCCGACGTCCGCTCCGGCATCTCCGTCGACACCAAGTCGTCGATGACCGACATGGTCACCGAGATGGACGAGTGGAGCGAGGCCATGATCATCGAGACCATCGCCTCCCTCCGGCCCGACGACGGCTTTCTCGGCGAGGAGGGCGCCTCCCGGCCGTCCGAGACCGGCGTGGTCTGGGTGATCGACCCCATCGACGGCACCACCAACTTCCTGTACGACCTTCCGGGGTTCTCGATCTCGATCGCGGCGCGCGTCGACGGCATCGACCTCGTCGGAGCGGTTCACGACCCGATCCGCGATGAGCGCTTTCGGGCCACCCGCGGTGGAGGCGCCACCCGCAACGGCACACCGGTCCACGTCAGTGAGAAGGCCGATCTCGCCACAGCCCTGGTCGCCACCGGGTTCTCCTACGAACCGGACCGCCGGCGAGCGCAGGCCGAGGCACTGACGACCCTTCTGCCCGAGGTCCGCGACATCCGTCGATTCGGTGGCGCCGCACTCGATCTGTGTTCGGTCGCGTGTGGTCGCGTCGACGCCTACTACGAGCGGGGCCTCGGCACCTGGGACACCGCCGCCGGTGCCGTGATCGCCGCGGAGGCGGGCGTGGTCGTCGCCGACCGCCAGCCGTCTGGTGGAGCGTTCCTGGCGGCCGCTCCTGGCATCGCCGACGAGTTCTTCGCTCTCGTCGACCGATCCGGCGCCAACACCGCCTGACGCATTTCACAACGCCGCGCCACGCGCGGCCGTGACAAATCTGACAGCATCAGTCGATGGGTACTCGGATTCTCACGGTGGAGGACGACGAGCGGATCCGCACGGCGGTGAAGCTCGCACTCGAAGACGAAGGCTGGGAGGTCGAGGAGGCCGACAGCGGCGAGGATGCGCTCAACGCGTTCACACGAGAGGCGGCGGATGTCGTGCTGATCGACATCATGCTGCCCGGGATCGACGGCTTCGACGTCTGCCGCGCGATCCGCCGCGCCAGCGATGTACCGATCGTCATGGTCACGGCCCGCGCCGACACCCACGACGTGGTCGCCGGACTCGAGGCCGGTGCCGACGACTATCTCACCAAGCCGTTCGCCCCGAAGGAGCTCTCGGCGCGGATTCGTGCACTGCTGCGGCGGGCGCGCACGTCCGAGCCCGACGCGCCCCAGATGGTGTTCGGTGAACTCGAGATCATCCCCGATGAGGGCGTGGTTCGGGTCGGCGGCGAGGAAGTGCATCTCACCAAGACCGAGTTCCGGCTCCTGGTGGAGCTCGCGGCGAATCCCGGAAGAGTGTTCAGCCGCGAAGTCCTGCTCGAACGTGTCTGGGGCTACGGCTACTTCGGCGACGGTCGGCTCGTCGACGTCCACATCCGCCGCCTCCGCACCAAGATCGAACGGGACGCCGCGAACCCGCGCTATGTCGTCACGATCCGCGGCCTCGGTTACAAGCTCCAAACCTGATTCCTCATGCGTTCGCTCTGGGGCCGACTCGGGCTGCGTGCACGAATCACCCTGCTCTTCGCCCTGGGCGGTCTCCTGCTGTCGGTCACCATCGCGGTGTCGACGCTGACCATCGCGCGCCAGAACCTGGTCGACGACCGCGAGGAGCGTTCGCTCGCGGTCGTCATGCGGAACGCGGAGCGCGTCGCGAGCCGGCTGAGTGACGAGACCGACCCCGAAGCGCTCGACGTGGTCTTCGACGCGCTGACGATCACCGACCGATCGCTCCCCCTTCTGCGTTTCAACGAGAGCTGGACCGCCGACCGGCCGCTGGTGTTCTCCGAGGAGAACGTCCCGCCCAGCCTGGTCGCCGAGGTCGATGCAGGACACGCCTCACGCATCCGCACACGGCTGGGTGACCTTCCCGCCATCGTCACCGGTGTTCCCATGCCGAACGTCGACGCCGCCTACTACGAGGCTGCACTCACCGACGACGTGGAAGGCACGCTCGACACCCTGACCATCATTCTCATCGGTGTCGCGGCGGCAACAACGCTCCTCGCTGCGGCACTCGGGTCCTGGGCATCGCGGCGCACGCTCACCCCGCTGGCCGAGTTCCGGGGAGCGGCGGAGTCGCTGGCTGCCGGCGAACTCGACACACGCCTCACGCCGCCGGCTGACGCCGACCTGGCCTCACTGAGCGCGTCGTTCAACGGGATGGCCCAATCCCTCGCGGACCGAATCGAACGCGACGGCCGCTTCGCCTCCGAGGTCAGCCACGAGCTTCGCTCACCCCTCATGACGCTCAACGCCTCCGTCGAGGTGCTCAACAACAGCCGCGAGGAGTTGTCCGATCGCAATCAGACCGCTCTCGACCTTCTCACGGCCGATGTCGGCCGGTTCACCGTGCTGGTCGAGGACCTTCTCGAGATCAGCCGCTACGACGTGGGTACCGCCGCGCTCCATGCCGAGCCGCTCGACCTGGTGGAGTTCGTGCGCCAGGTCGTCGCCCACAGCCCCTACCCCGATGCAGTGATCGATCCCGGTGATCTCGAGTACCTCGTGATCCATGGCGATAAGCGTCGTCTCGCCCAGGTCGTCGCCAATCTGCTCGACAACGCGGCCAAGTACGGTGGTGGAAAGACCCGCGTCGAGTTGCGAGAACGGGGCGACTGGGTGCAGCTGGCCGTCGAGGACGAGGGCGCCGGTGTCGCTCCCGAGGAACGCAACGTGATCTTCGATCGGTTCTCTCGCGGCCGCGCGGGCGGTCGCCGTGGTGCAGGATCGGGCTCGGGACTCGGTCTCTCCCTCGTGACCGAACACGTCGGGTTGCACAGCGGCCAGACCTGGGTCGAGGACCGAAGCGACGGCGCCAGCGGTGCACGTTTCGTGGTGATGCTTCCCGTCGGGGAGTTCGACGACTTCGGGGAGGAGTACGCATGAAACGGGGCATGGCAGCGGGGATCGCACTTCTCCTCACGCTCGCGGGCTGCGCCCTTCCCAGCGACGAGGCAGCCGTGCAGATCCCTCCGGAGGATCTCCCCGACAGCCTTCGCACCGACGTGGCGAGCACCACCACGACCACCATGCGGGTCACACCGATCGCCACCACGGTCGAGTACTTCCTGATCGGTTCGCAGGGCGAACGCCAGGTGGTGGTCGCGGTGGAGCGCGAGATCGAGAGCAGCGCCGGTCTCTTCGAACGACTCGTGGTCCTCTTCTGGGAGGGATTCCGCACCGAGGAGGAGGCCGAGAACAACTGGTTCAATCCTGCGAGCGAGTTCACCCTCAGGTCCGCGATCCGCGATGGCACCACGCTCATCATCGACATCGTCGCCACCAACGAGGATGGGACCGTCGCTGACCCGATCGCGTTCGGCGGCAGCGTCCTGGGCGACACTGCCGCGCAGCTGGTCTACACCGCCACCCGGTTCGACGACATCTCGTCCATCCGCCTTCTGTACGACGGCCAGAGCCTTCCCATTCCGACCGATGAAGGCGACTCCGACGGCCGTCTTCAGCCCTCGGACTATCAGAACTACGATCCCGAGTTCGTCATCCCGACCACGTCGGCACCTCCGACGACCACGACGATCGCCGAGGATCCGGCGGGCTGATTGGCCCGCCTCGAGGGTCAGGCGAAGAACGTGCGCGCGGTACGGAGGAGTTCGGGGCTTGTGTACTTGAGTTTCGCGGTGGCCTCGTCGAGCGTGACCCGAACGACCTGGCCATTCTGGAAGGCCACCATCTTGCCGAAGTCGCCGTCGGCGATGGCCTCCATGGCCGCCACACCGAACCATGTCGACAGCACACGATCGAGCGACGTCGGAGTGCCGCCACGCTGAATGTGGCCAAGGACGGTGACCCGCGTCTCGAAACCGGTGCGCGCCTCGATCTCCGCTGCGACCACATTGCAGATGCCACCAAGTCGCTTGTGACCGTACTGGTCGACCTCGGGCTCCTTGACCTCGAGCGTGCCTTCCTTCGGAAGTGCGCCTTCCGCGACCACCACGATCGACGCGTAGGGTCCGCGTTCATGGCGCCGGGTCAACGCCTCGCAGACCTGGCCGATGTCGAACGGCTCCTCGGGCACCAGCGTCACCGTCGCTCCACCGGCCATCCCCGCCCAGGTGGCGATGTGACCGACGTGACGCCCCATGACCTCCACGACCATGACGCGGTTGTGAGACTCGGCCGTGGTGTGGAGTCGATCGATCGCGTCGGTGGCGATCTGGACCGCGGTGTCGAAGCCGAACGTCCGCTCCGTGCAGTCGATGTCGTTGTCGATCGTCTTCGGCACGCCGACGAGCGGAATGCCCTCCTGGTACACCCGGTTCGCGGCCGAGAGCGTGCCCTCACCACCGATGACCACGAGTGAGTCGACTCGGTGTTTGGCCAGCGTGGCGCGCACACGATCCATGCCGTCGGGGTACATGAACGGCTGATATCGACTGGTGCCGATGATGGTGCCCCCTCGGGGCAGGATCCCGCGGCAGTTGCTGACCGTCAGCTCCATGGTCCGATCGTCGAGGAGCCCGCTCCAGCCGTCGAGAAACCCGACCACCTCGGCGCCGAGCTCCCGCTCGGCCTTTCGCACCACCCCTCGGATCACCGCGTTCAGTCCCGGACAATCGCCACCACCGGTGAGGACCCCAACTCGCATCTCTGCTCCCCTCGAGTTCGGTTCGACCCTACCGACATGGCTCCGCGTGGATGCCGCTACAGTCCCGATTCGTGGGAATCGTCATCGCCATCGACGCCGGCACGACCGGTGTCCGCTCATTCGCCGTCGACGAATCGGGAACACCGCTCGGGTTCGCCTATCGCGAGTTCGCACAACACTTCCCTCGGCCCGGGTGGGTCGAACACGACGCCGAGGAGATCTGGGAAGCGGTCGTGGCCACGCTCGCCGAACTCACCGCCGCCAACCCACAGCCGGTGGCGGCGATCGGGATCACCGACCAGCGCGAAACGGTCGTGCTCTGGGACAAGCGCACGGGTGAGCCACGACACCGCGCCATCGTCTGGCAGGACCGGCGCACGGCGGCTCGCTGCGAGGCGCTCCAGGCAGCCGGTCATCTTCCGCTCGTGCGGGAGACCACCGGGCTCGTCCTCGATCCGTACTTCTCGGGAACGAAGATCGAGTGGTTGCTCAACGAAGGCGGAGTGGAGGCCGACGAGCATCTCGCGTTCGGCACCGTCGACTCATGGCTCGTGTGGAAGCTCACCGGTGGCGCCCACCTGACCGATGCCACGAATGCGAGCCGCACCCTGATCTACGACATTCGCAACGGATGCTGGAGCGAGGAGATCTGCGATCTTCTCAGCGTGCCCATGACCGCACTCCCCGAGGTGCGCCCGTCGTCGGGCCGCTTCGGCGTCACCACAGGCGATCTACCCGTCAGAGCCGGCATCCCCGTCAGCGGAATCGCCGGTGACCAGCAGGCCTCGCTGTTCGGCCAGGCGTGTTTCGAGCCCGGCCAGGCCAAGAACACCTATGGCACCGGCTCGTTCGTGCTCATGAACGTCGGCACCACATGCCCCGATCCTGTCGAAGGGCTCCTGACCACGATCGCGTGGGACCTCGACGGGCCCGACGGGATCGAGTCCACCTACGCCTACGAGGGCGCCATCTTCGTGACCGGTGCCGCCATCCAATGGCTCCGGGACGGACTCGGGCTGATCGATGATGCCGCGGAGACCGGCCTTTTGGCCGAGTCCGTCAACGACAGCGGCGGTGTGGTGTTCGTCCCCGCCCTCGCCGGTCTCGGCAGCCCCTACTGGGATCCGCGGGCCCGCGGCACGATCGTGGGGCTCACCCGGGGCACCGGCCGGGCCGAGCTCGCTCGCGCCACCGTGGAGTCGATGGCCTTCCAGACCCGCGATGTGGTCGACGCCATGGCCGGGGCGAGCGGCACCGGCGTCCGTGACCTCCGCGTCGATGGCGGGGCCTCGGTGATGGACCTGCTGCTTCAGATCCAGGCCGATCAGCTCGGTGTGCCAGTGATCCGATCAACGGTCGCCGAGACGACCGCTCTCGGCGCTGCGTACCTCGCCGGTCTGGCCGAAGGCGTCTGGGACTCCCCCGCCGACGTCGTCGCCAATTGGGCCGCCGATGCAACGTTCACTCCCACCGCCGACCGTTCGGGGGCAGATCGCGACTACGCCCGCTGGCGGCGCGCCGTCGAACGCAGCAGGGACTGGGATCAGGACTAGCGGCAGAAAGCACGATGGGGTCTGTCCCCAGTGTGCGTTCTCAGCCGAGTCGGTCGAGGCTGCCGCGCAGGTTGCGGATGGCCTGATTGATGCGCTGCTCGTTCTCGATCAGCGCGAAGCGTACGTGTCCCTCTCCACCGGGACCGAAGCCCACACCGGGTGACAGCGCCACATTGGCTTCCTTCACGAGCTTCGACGCGAACTCGACCGAGCCCATGTCGCTGTATTGGTCAGGAATCGGCGCCCACGTGAACATCGTGCCCTTCGGTGGCTCGATCTCCCAGCCGATCCGAGCGAGGCCATCGATCAGGGTGTCCCGCCGACTCTCGTAGACACCGCACGCTTCCTGGGGATAGTCGGGGGCCTCGTTCATCGTCACGGTGGCGGCGATCTGGATCGGCTGGAAGGTGCCGTAGTCGAGATACGACTTCAGTTTGGCCAGCGCACCGATGACGTCGGGGTTGCCGACCATGAAGGCCACCCGCCATCCGGCCATGGAGAACGACTTCGTCATCGAGTAGAGCTCGACGGCGACCTCCTTCGCCCCGTCCGCTTCCAGGATCGACGGCGGTCGATACCCGTCGAATCCGAGATCCGCGTAGGCGAAGTCGTGCACGACGATGACGCCGTGCTCGCGAGCGAAATCGACGACCCGCTGCATGAAGTCGACGTCGACACATGTGGTGGTGGGATTGTGCGGGAACGACAACACGATGACGCGGGGTCGGGGCCAGGAGTACTCGAACCGCTCGGTCAGCGTGTCGAAGAAGTCGTCCTGGTTCGACGTGAGCGGCATCTCCCGCACGTTGGCGCCCGAGAACAGCGGGGCGAAGAGGTGAATCGGATATGACGGTGCGGGAACGAGCACCGAATCGCCGGCCTGGAGCAGCACCCACATGAGATGGCTGAATCCTTCCTTGGCCCCGATCGTGTTGATCACTTCGGTGTCCGGGTCGAGGGAGACGCCAAACCGACGCTGGTACAGATCGGCGACGGCTTCACGCAACTTCGGGAGACCGCGACTCGACGAGTAGCGGTGGTTGCGGGGGTTCTGGGCCGCCTCGACGAGCTTGTCGACCGCCACATCTGGGGACGGGAGGTCGGGATTGCCGAACCCGAGGTCGATCACGTCCTCGCCCGCTCGCCGTGCCTGCACCTTGAGGGTGTCGATGATGGTGAAGACGTATGGCGGGAGGTCTGTGATTCGACGGAATTCCATCCGGCGAGGCTACTCAGGTGAGCGTGGGAATCTGGGCGAGCTTCGCGGTGCCGTGGGGTTGGTCCGCCACCCACTGTCCCAGCCCGGGTGTATCGCCCACCACGACGACCTGCACGTCTTCGGGCAAGCCGCGCAATCCGTCGAGGGACTCGACCGGCGCATCGCCCATCAGCACCACGAGCGGTACCGTGCCCGACTTCCCTCGAGGAAGCCGAGCCGCGACCGCTGCGATCCCGCACGGTCCTCCGATGGCGTTGTTCATCCGATGTTCGGCGAGGCGTTCGAGGACCTTGGCCCCCTCGCGGAGTTCGAGCTTCGCGTCATGCTCCTCGGCCACCGCGAGCTCGGTGGCAGCGAGCATGTGGAGCTCGAGCTGTGTTCGGTTGACCTCGAGGAGAGCCTCACGGTTGGCCGCAACCAGCTCCTCGGCCGCGTGCATGGCCGCCCGCTCGGCATCGAGCCGATCCCGGCGAGACCCGCTGCCGAGAAGGATGAGCTCCTTCAGTTCGGTGGCGGCTCGCTCGCGATCACGCAGGATCCGGACTGCAGCCGCATCCGCACCTCCCAGCACCTGGAGCCAGGTGTCCGCCAATGCGATGAGGCCGACATCGCTGGTGAGCTCGTGATGCCCGATGGCATTACACGTATCGAGCACCGAGCGGAGATGGCGAAGAGCGTCGGTGGAGTCGACACCGACAGATGCGGCATCGATCTCGTGGCGACGGAGGGCGTCACTGAGGAGATCCGGATCCTCGGACTCGCTGCGCTCGTAGGGGTCGTGGCCGAGGATCTCGGTGGCATGGTCGAGCGCCGAGTCGATCGCGTTGAGCACGGACTGGAGGTCGGTGTCCCGCTCGAGCCGTGCCATCAGTTCGGCCCATTCGATCTCCGCCGCCTCCAGCTCGGACCGCGCCCGATCGTATTCGCCCACCCGGTCGGCACTGACCGAGGCGAGACCGTTGCCCATGCGGAATGCGGCCCATGTCGGATAGCCGATCTCATCGAGTGCGTTGTTCAGCTCGGCGCGGGCTTCCTCGAACTCCTTGCGAGCGGCGCTTCGACGCAGTGACCGCCCGACACGTTTCTCCAGGTCGATCACGCGCTCGTGAAGCCGGCCCAGCCGGTCGCGAAGATCCGGGCTGACCTCTCGCGGCACCGCGGCGTCTTCGGCGGCCAGCGCGGCGGCGCGCGCCGCGTCCAGCCGAGCAGCCGCGGCTTCGGTGCCTCCACCGGCAGCTTCCATGCGCGATTCCAGGCCGACGAGGCGCTGGTGAAGCGATTCCCATGCTTCAGCGAGCGCGGCGGCCTCGGGACAGACGACTGGACCGGTGGTGAGCGAGGCCCGGGCCGTGGCGAGCGCCGCAGCAAGCACTGCTCGATTGCCGCTGGGAAGTGCATCGAGTTGGTCGTCCATCGTCTCGAGCAACGCTTCGAGTTTCGCGTAGCGCTCCGGTACCGAGTTCATGCCGGTCCAGGGGTCCGGTCGATCGGCCGCCCGAGCGGCGCGGCCGAGCTCACCGTCGGCGCGGTCCAGGTTCGAGCCGGCCTCGGGCTCGACCCTGGCTCGTGCGGCCGCGAGCCGGGCACCCATCTCCGAACGCACGGCGCTGGCGGCATTCAGTTCTTCGGCGAGCGCAGCGATGTCGTCGTCGATCGCCTCGCGAGCTGCCACCGACTCCTGGTAGGCGCTCACCTCAGCGCCGGCGACTGTCGCCGGGTCAGCGGCGATCTCGACGAGCGCACGGGCGTCGACGATGAGCGCGGAGTCGGCGATCGAGCCGACCAGGTCGAGCGCACGGTCGATCTGCATGTGGATCCCGTGGATCTCGACGGTGCCGCCCCAACCGAAGTTCTCCCCAGTGGCGATCGAATGCACGAAGCCCACCAGTTCGACACGCGCCACAGCATCCAGCCCACCCAGGACGGTGATCCGTGGGTGCAGGGTGAATCCCTCCCGTTGCGGGTCGGGCCGCAGTTCGACAAATCGCATCAATCCCCCATCGGCAGTCCGCGGGGGCGATCAAGCGGCTACAGGGCCGATTCTCAGTCGTCGGGTGGTGATTCGGCGGCTTCGGGAGTCGACGTTCCCGGCCCGAAGAGATTCTCGACGGTGGCTCGGCCCCGGTCGATCACCGCGGCGAAGGATTCGGGGTCGTCGACGACATCGCGTGCTGCTTCGACGAGCTGGGCCAACGCCGAGACGACGTCGCCGGCGGCCTCGCGGACCGCGGCCAGAGGATCAGCGTCGGAGTCCGGCGCCGAGTCCTCGGTCATCCCCCGGCGCCCTCCACGTAGCGGGCCAGATCCGTGATGGCGGTGTGCAGCAGGCGGGCCTCGGCCCGTCGCTTCACGAAGCCGGGCAGCGGGACGGACAGGTCGACGGCCAGGTGGTACACGACCTCGGTGGAGCCGGGATCGGAGGCGACGGGCAGGAACTCGTACTCGCCATCGAAGCGGCGGGTGATGTCGCCGCGCTGAAGGCGCCAGGCGAGCCGACGGGGGTTCGAGCCGTAGAAGTAGCGCAGCGTGAGTGTCGTGGAACGGCCCATCGCGGCGGCGCGGAACTCGACATCCACCGGTCGACCGTCGTCGTCGCGCGACAAGATGCGCGCCATCTTGATGTCGGACGCCCATTCGGGATAGCGCTCGAAGTCGATCACCGCGGCGTAGCACTCGTCGGGCGACGCTGCGATCGTGGTGCGCTCGGTGGCCTGATCAACCATGTCGCCTCGTTCCATCGTGGTTGCGGGAGGACCCGACGAATCGCCGGACCCTGGTCAACGTCGACCTTAACAACGCCGAGCCCGCAGTCGGCTCACCGTTTCGGATCCGGCTCCCGCTCAGGGAACTCACCGTAACGAGCGGTCCACAGGCCCATCAACCCGAGCCCGAAGACCGGCACGAGCGTGCCGAAGGCGACCACCGTGAACGGTCGTATCGACGCAGTGGTGAGCCCGACCACGAGCTGGATCGCGGTGGCACCGAGAAGGTGCCACCGCACGGCTCGGGGCGTGCTTCCCGCGCCGAAATAGAGCCCTCCGACCGCGATGGTCTGGGTGCGACTCCGCTCCACCGCGGCGAAGAACGCCATCAGCATCGCGGTCGCCCCGGCCGCGAAGAGGAGCAGGGAGACGATGATCCCCGGCCAGCCCAATGAGTCCGGATCGAGGGTGGCGAGCGTTGCGGTGATCACGAAGACGAGCGTGCCGATCCAGCATGCGCGGATCATCCGACCGCCGGGTTCGGGGATTGTGCTCATGTCGTCACCATTTCGTCGATCGCCATGGCCAGACGGCGAGCCAGGACGTCGTAGCTGAACTCCGACTCGGCCCGCCGGCGCGCGGCGATTCCCATTGCATGGCGGCGTTCGTCGTCAGCGAGGAGATCTCCGATGGCGCGGCCGGCCGCGTGGTGATCGTCCGGGTCATCGATGATCAGGCCGGTCTCGTCATGGGCAACCGCTTCATGCGCGCCACCACTGCGCCCGGCGACCTGGGCCACGCCGCACGCTGCGGCCTCGACGAAGACGATTCCGAAACCCTCCTGCTCGAGTCCGCCCCAGCGGCTGCGGCACAGCATCGAGAAGACATCTGCGCTGGCGTAAAGATCGGGCATGTCCTCGTCTCTCACGCGACCGAGCAGGGTCACCGGCGCCCCGAGTTCATCGATCAACTTCTTCAGATCGGTCTCGTGACGACCCGTGCCGGCGATCGCGAACTGCACGTCGGGGTGGCTGCGTCGCACTTCGACCGATGCCCGAATCAGCGTGTCCATCCCCTTTCGAGGGACGAGTCGGGAAACCGAGAGTACGAGCGGCGCGTCCTCGTCGAGACCGAGCCGGCGCCGAACGGCCTTCTGCTCCTCGGGGCTCGTCGGGCGGAATCGTTCGACGTCCACCCCCGGCGCGATGACCGTGGCGGGCAACGGGCGACCGAGCGACCGTTCGCCCTCCGCTGCCGAGTAGCCACCGGCAGCGATGACGCCCACCGCGCCTCGCAGGACCCGGTTGAGGAGCTGGCGAGTGACGGGAAGTCGTCCGGGGATCGTGACCTCGGCACCGTGGAGCACCACGCCGTACGGCAACTCGAGGTGTGGCCCGATGAGACCGGCGGGGACCGCCGGATCGATGATCACCACCTCCACGCCGTATTGCCGCGCGAGCGTGTTGACGCGCCGAGCGAGGACCGGCTGCGGGAGGAGCCAGGGTTCGCGGCTTCGAATGATCGTGTAGTCCTGTGTGGCGTCCCACGCGTCGGTGCCGGCGTAGGGGGTGGTGTGCACGACCACGTCATCGGCCGGGAGACGGCGCCACAGCTCCCAGAGGTAGTTCTGGATGCCACCGATCTTCGGCGGGTAGTCATTGGTGACGAGCAGATGACGAACCATCGCCGACGACCCTAGGGGCGAGCGAGCTCGACGAGGACGTCAGGGTCTGTGTCCTCGGTCAGGCCGACCAGGAGCTCCGCCAGCCCGAGACGGCGTGCGGCCCACACCGCATGCGCCCGCACCATGCCCGATTCGTGCGTGAGATGGGAGGCAACGACCGCTCTCGTGCGCGATGACGTCGGTTGCTCGGAGGCATTGGCCAAGGCGAGCAGGGCGTTGCGCCGCAGGTAGTCCGGGTCTCGGCGCGGGATGTACCACCGTCCGTACCGGTCGAGAATCTCGGAATCATCGGCTTCCAGAAGGTCGAGGAGCGGCACCCAGGCACCGCCGGCGCCCGCACCGGACGGTCGTCGCTGACGGATCTGGTTGGGCGGACAGACGTCCTGACACTTGTCGCATCCGTACATCCGGTCGCCGAGTGCCTCTCGATACTCGACAGGGAACATGCCCTCGTCCTGAACGAGCCAGGCCAGACATCGCCGGGCATCGATCACACCCGGTGCGACGATCGCTCCGGTTGGGCAGCCGTCCAGGCATTTCGTGCACGTCGAACAGCCATCGCCGACCGGCGCCGGTTCGGTCAACTCGATCGGGGCGTCGGTGAGCACCGAGCCGAGGACCACCAGACTCCCCACGCCAGGTACGAGGATGTTCGTGCTCTTGCCCCACCAGCCGATCCCGGCTCGGTGGGCGGCGCCTCGATCGACGAGATGGTTCTGATCCGCCAACACGACGGCCTGGTAACCGTCCGCCCGAAGCGGTTCGGCGATTTCGTCCAGCGCGGCGCGCAGCGTGGCGTAGTGATCTTCCCAGGAGTATGACGCCACGCGGCCGAGCGGTTGGCCCTCCGGGCGTTCGGGCCGTTGGCGCTGATAGTCGTAGGCGCCGACGATCAGCCGCTGGCCGCGCGGGAGCGTGCGCTGCGGATCTGTCGATCGCGCCGGATTGCGGTACGTGAACTGCATCCCGGCGTGAAGCCCGGCCTCGCGCCGGGCCTCGATCGTGGCCTGGATCTCCGGGAACGGGTCGGCCGCGCAGACCCCCACGGCACAGAGTCCGGCCTCGAGCCCGAGCAGGCGGAGTTCTTCGATCGACGCAACCACCACGTCATGATGCGCAGGCAGTCGGGGAGATCGGCGGATTCAGCCCACATCTCGACCCTGGAACCGTGACGGTGGGACCAGGCCGGCCTCGGCGAGCAGATCGATCGCGTGCCGTTCATCGTCATCGAACATCACCGGTGTGCCCGGCTCCCGCTCGATCAGGTAGCTCACGACACAGTCGTCGCATGCATCGGTGAACTGGGCCACACAGGCCTCACAGTCGATGGTGAGTGCCAGGTTGTCGACAGGCTCGGGGACAAGGCGGAGATGGTTCGGTCGTGCCATGAGTGAGACCCTACGAAGGG
>JAERSO010000003.1 GCA_016845585.1 Acidimicrobiaceae bacterium
TGCGATCCTGCACCACCCCGACGAGATCCCGTCGAACGAAGAAGCCGCCCTCTCGCCCACCGAGATGCCGTTCACTCCTGATGACTTCGACCAGCAGATGGAAGAGGCCATCGAGCTGATGGACTTCCTCGGCGACGCCGAAATCAAGTACGCCATCAACGGCCTGCTCTCGCTCACCCCCGACGGCATGCCATGTCTCGGTGAGATGCCCGACGTCGAGAACCTCTGGTCCGCTGCTGCCGTGTGGGTCAAAGAAGGTCCCGGCATGGGCCAGGTCGTCGCCGAGTGGATGCACTACGGCTACCCGCAGGTCATCGACAGCCACGGCGCCGACGTCGCCCGCTTCTACGACGAAGAGAAGAGCGACGAGCACATCTGGGCCCGTGCCGAGGAGTCGTTCATCAAGACGTACGGCATCGTGCACCCGTCCGAGCAGTGGGGCGACCGCCGCCACCTCGTCGAGTCGCCGTACCGCAGCCGCCAGGAGGCCCTCGGCGCCGAGTTCTACCAGGCTCGTGTCTGGGAGCGTCCGCAGTGGTACAACACCAACGCCGACCTCGTCGAGCGTTACTCCCTCGAAGAAGAGCGCCCCGTCGAATGGGACAACCGCTGGTGGAGCCCCATCACGGTTGGTGAGCACCTGAACCTGCGTGAGAACTGCGGCATGATCGACCTGTCCGCGTTCCAGATCTACGAGCTCTCCGGGCCCGGCGCCGTCGAGTTCGCCGACTATCTCGCCGTCAACAAGATCGACGTGCCCGTCGGCCGCTCGGTGTACACCCCGTGGTTGACCGCCGATGGTGGCTTCCACTCGGACCTCACCATGATGCGCATGGCCGACGACGTCGTCCGCATCGTCACCGGTGTGTTCGACGGTGGTCGCGACGAGTTCTGGGTTCGCAAGCACATGCCCAACGACGGTTCGGTCACGTTCACGAACCTCACCAAGCAGATCAGCACGCTCGGTCTTTGGGGACCCAACGCTCCGGCCGTGCTCGCGCAGCTCACCGACCACGACCTCTCCTACGAGGGTTCGCCGTACGGCTCGTACCTGCCCGTAACCATCGCTGGTGTCGACTGCCACCTCTTCCGCATCTCCTATGTCGGCGACACCGGCTGGGAGATCTACATCCCGTGGGACCAGGCCGGCTCGGTCTGGGACGCCATCGTGGCGGCGGGCGAAGGTCACGGTCTGCGCATCACCGGCGGTGGCGTCTACTCGCTGTCGGGCCGCATCGAGAAGGGCTACCGCCTCATGGGGGCCGAGCTCGAGTCCGAGTACAACCCGGTCGAAGCCGGTCTCGCCCGTCCGAAGGTCAAGGCTGCTGACTTCCTCGGCAAGGAGGCCTACCTGGCCGCCCGAGAAGCCGGCGCCGAGGTGCAGTGCGTCACCCTCATGGTCGACGACAACACCGACAGCCAGGGCCGCGCCCGGTTCATGCAGGGTGGCAACGAGCCCATCCTCGACCTCGACGGCAAGCGCATCGTCGACAGCCACGGTCGCGCCTCCCGCGTCACCACGGCCGGCTACAGCCCGTCGCTCGGCAAGATGCTGCTCATGGGCTACGTGCCCAACGAGCTCGCTGAGCCGGGCACCAAGCTGCAGTCGATGTACATGAACGAGCTGTACCCGTGCACCGTCGTGGGCACCGGGTCCGCGTTCGATCCCGACGACAGCCGGATGAAGGCCTAGTTCCCGGGTTTCTCATGAAGATTCTCGTCTGTGTGAAGCGCGTGCCGGCTCCCGGCGCCAAGATCAATGTGACCGACGACGGTCAGGCCGTCGATGCGGCGCACCTCGGGTTCACCACGAGCCCCCATGAGGAGTGCGCCGTCGAGGGTGCCGTCCAGCTCGTCGAAGAGCACGGTGGCGAGGTCACGGTGTTGACGCTCGGCACCGGTGAAGCCGAAGAGCAGTTGCGCTATGCGGCGTCCGTCGGTGCCGCCCATGGTGTGCTCGTCGAGGTCGACAGCGCGGGCTGGGACCCCCAGCGCACCGCTGTCGCCCTCACCGACGCGATCCAGGGCCTCGAGTCCGAGGGTGCCTTCGACCTGATCCTGTTCGGCAACGAGTCGGCCGACACTGGCGGGTTCCAGGTCGGCATTCGTGTCGCCCGGGCGCTCGGTCGTCCGATCGTGCAGGGCATCAAGGGAATCGATGTCAGCGGCGACGGTTCCGGCGAGGGCACGATTAACGCACGTCGCGAGATCGACGGCGGCTTCGAGGTCTACGAACTGCCCCGGCCCGCCGTGCTCGGTGTGCTGGAGGGTCTCAACCTTCCTCGCTATCCGACCATGAAGGGTCGTCTCGCATCCAAGAAGCTCGAGATCAGCACCGTCGCCGGTTCGGCCGACGAGGGTGGGCAATCACGGGTGAAGCTTCATCGTCCCGAAGAGACCGTGTCGGAGACGGTCATCCTCGGAACCGGTGCGGAGGCCGCTTCTGCCGTGGTTGACGTGCTCGACGAACTGGGGGTGCTCTGATGCTTCTCGTCGTTCTCGAACACGAAAACGGTGCGCTCGTCGAAGCTGCTCGTGAGGCGCTGACCTTCGGTCGCACCCTCGCCGCGAAGATGGGTGAGGACATCGAGGCGGCGCTCATCGGCAGCGATGACGACGCTCTCGTCGAAGAGGCCGGCCAGTTCGGTGCCGAGACGGTTCACGTCGCGGCTCCGGGCGCGCTGACGGACTATGGGCCTGACGCCTATGGTTCGATCGTGGCGCAGATGGTCGAATCGCTCGACCCCGATGCCGTCCTTGCCTGCGGCTCCAGCCGCGGCAACGAGGTCATGGCGCAGGCGGCGGCTCGTCTCGACGTGCCGTTCGTGGCGAACGTCCTCGATGTCACTCCCGGTGACGACTGGGCGATCACCCGAGTGCAGTGGGGAGGCTCACTGTTGGAGGATGTCACGCTCGACGCCGACGTTTCGCTGATCACCTGTGGTCTCCACGCCGTGGCTGCCGAAGCCGGCGACGAGCAGGATGCCGACGCCGAGGACTTCGAATGCGAACTCGACGACGCCGACCTGATCACCATGGTCAAGGACCGTGTCGTCCAGGAAGCCGGTGTCACCCTGCCGACCGCTCCGGTGGTCTGCGGTGGCGGTCGTGGTGTCGGTTCCGCTGACGGCTTCGGCCAACTCGAGGAGCTCGCCAACCTGCTCGGTGGCCGTGTCGGCTGCTCGCGAGCGGTCACCAACCTCGGTTGGCGTCCGCACAGCGATCAGGTCGGCCAGACCGGCACCCGGATCGCGCCGGAGATCTACATCGCTTCCGGCATCTCGGGTGCCATTCAGCACTGGGTCGGTGCCATGGCCAGCAAGCACATCCTGGCGATCAACACCGATCGAGAGGCCAACATGGTCTCCAAGGCCGACTGGGCCGTGATCGGTGACCTCCACGAGGTCGTCCCCGCCATCATCGAAGAGGTCAAGGCTCGCAGGGCCTGATCACCCCTTCACCCCGAAATTGCTGCCGCTGGTACACGCGAGACGTGTGCAGGCGGCAGCAATTTCGGGTTTGGGGGAGAATGGGTTCTCGCGTGGACTCAGGAGTGCAACATCAAGAAGCTGTGGAGCGATCCGGTGGGGGTCATGTCGCTGGCCCTGGTCGGCGTCGTGGTCTTCGGGGTCGCCCATCTGGTCACCGATGTCATCGCGTGGGATGGGGATGCCCTCGAACAGTTCGGCGGCATCGCCACTGACTCACAGACGCTCCTGGCCGGCGTGGCGTTGATCGCCGGGTTCGCCGTCGTGGTCGACCGGGCTGTTCCCGCGCCGATGTCGGCATGGCCGGGGGCCGGCTTCGTCGACGGCTGGCGAGCGAACCCCCGCGCCCAGATGCAACCGGTCATCACGGCGCTCCTCGCCGTGGCGACCCTGACCGCGGTGGCCGCTTGCCGACAAGCGGGGTCGTGGGACTTTGCTCCGAAGGCTCGCACGATCGTCTCGCTGGGTCTGTTGCTCACACCGATCCTGGGTGCGCTCGTGGCGCTCATGCGGTTCCTCGACATCCAGGAGAACTCGATGAACTATGCGCTCAGCGAAGCATCGTTCGTCCTGATGGAGGTTGTGGTGGCGTTCGGGCTGTTGATCGTCGCCGACACCGTTCTGAACTCTTTGTAACCGCCGACCGCCGACGACGGTGCCGCCCTTCCGGATGCCTACGCGGGGATCCTGAAGCGGCCAGGCGACTTCCTGGACAACGCGGTGCCCGCGGTTGGGATCCTCGGTGGAGTCCACATCCTGCTCGGCGTGATCTTCTACAACGACTTCGGGGGAAGTGATGCTCTCTGGCACTTCCTCGGGGGAACGCTGACCACCGCCACGGCGATCGCGTTGGCAATGCTGGCCCGCATCGCGGCCAAGGACGGTCCCGCGTCGCTCGTGGAACGGTCCTCGGAGGGGAACGCCTACGCCGAGCCCCTCCGGATCGCCATTGCGGTGGCCGCAGTCGCCGGTGTCCTGGGCGCCGTGGTTGCGTGGTGGGACTGGCAGGATCACGATGCGTGGATCGCGCTCCACCGCCACGACTGAACCAACGGCGTTCCGGCCCCTCAGTCGTTGAGGTGTTCGGCGATGCTCTCGGCGGTGGCGATGACACGAACGCCGAGATCGTGAGTGCGATCGGGGTTTGGGAACCGAAAGGCCGGGCCGTGAACGTGGACGGCAGCTTCGACGCTGCCGTCTGCGAGCACGATCGGTGCGGCGACGGAGTTGATGCCGTCGACGCCTTCCTCGTATCCCCACGCGTAGCCGAGGCTTTGGATGGTGCCGATCCGGTCCCGGATCGCGTCAGCATCGGTGAGTGTGTACGCCGTGGGCGACTCGAGGGGGCCGGCGAGATAGGAGTCGAGTTTGGTGCTCGGCCAGTGCGCCATGATGCACAGACCTGATGGCACCGAGTGGATCGGCAGCGTCTCGCCCGTCCAACTGCGCACCTGGACATCGCCTTCGGCTTCGACATGATCGAGGTAGTAGACGTCGCGCTCGGACTCGATGGAGAGCCCGGCCGTCTCGCCGAAGTACTCGGTCAACTCCAGCAGATGGGGCCGCACGGTGGCCACGAGGTTTCGGCCGGGTTGGGTGGCCCCGGCGATGTCGAGGAGACCCTCACCGAGTCGGTATTCGCCGCCGATCTCGACTTGCGCCACCGCTCCTTCGGTTTCCAGCGCGGCGAGGAGGCGTGCCACGGTAGATTTCGGAAGATCGACTCGCTCAGCGAGATCCGTGACGCCGACCGGCCCGACCGCGAGTGCTCGGAGGAGGGCGAAGGCTCGCTCGATCGACTGCACGGACATGGCTTCGACCCTAGCCCGGCGTGGGCCCGTTCCACGATGTGGAACGGGTGGACGGGATGAGGGGTGATTGCCTCGCTCGGTGGTCAGCCGGTGACGGCAGCGACGAGTTGATCGACGATGGCGTCGATGCCGACCCGTGTGGTCGCTCCATCGGCGCGGGCGGTGAACTCGACCTCTCCTTCGGCGAGCGCCTTGGGGCCGATGGTGACGCGGTAGGGGATACCGATGAGCTCGGCGTCGGCGAACTTCACACCGGCGCGGGCGTCGCGATCGTCGAGGAGCACGTCGATGCGCTTGGCCTTCAGCTCGTCGTAGAGCTTCTCGGCAGCGGTGACCGACGCCTCATCCTTCAGGCTGACCACCGTGATGACGGCCTCGAACGGCGCGACGGAGACAGGCCAGACGAGACCGTTGTCGTCGTGATAGGTCTCGGCGATGGTGGCCATGTTGCGCTCGATGCCGATGCCGTAGGAGCCCATGATGAGCGGCTTCTGCACCCCATCGGGATCCATCACATGGGCGCCGAGCTTCTCGGCGTAGTTGGTGCCCAGCTTGAAAATGTGACCGGCTTCGATACACCGGACGATCTCGAGCGGTTCACCACAGTTCACGCAAGCCTCGCCGGCGCTGACGTCGCGGAGATCCATCCATTCGTCGACGGCGACGTCGCGGGCGATGTCGACTCCCGTGTAGTGCCAGTCGTCCTCGTTGGCGCCGGTGGTGAGGCCGGCGCGACCCTGGAGCACGGGATCGGCCACGATGCGGGGCCCTTCGACACCGACGGCGCCGAGCGAACCCGGCATGGCGCCGAGCGTGGACTTGGCCTCTTCGGCAGTGGCGGGACGGATGTCGATGGTACCGGTGCCGTCCTGCAGCTTCTGCATATTGAGCTGGTGGTCGCCGCGGACGAGCGCGAGCGTGACATCACCGTCGAGCACCATCACCATCGTCTTGATCTGGTGGTCGGCGGGCGCGCCGCCCTCGACCGCTTCGAGCGCGGCGATCGTGCGGACACCCGGCGTCGGGAACTTGGTGAGCTCGGGAAGGTCGCGATCCTCGACGGCGGGCAGGGTCGATGACGAGCGCTCGAGGTTGGCGGCGTAGTCGCAGTTGTTGCAGCGGACGACATCGTCCTCGCCGGCGGGGGAGGGGACCATGAACTCGGTCGAGCCCGAACCGCCCATGGCTCCTGACGATGCCTCGACGGGCATGGCCGGCAGGCTGAGGCGCTCGAAGATGCGGACGTAGGCGCTGTGTTGGAGGTCGAAGCTCGTGTCGAGGCCCGCCTCGTCGAGATCGAACGAGTACGCGTCCTTCATCTTGAACTCGCGCACACGGAGCAGCCCGCTCTTGGGGCGGGGCTCGTCGCGGAACTTCGTCTGGATCTGGTACCACATCTGGGGGAGCGACTTGTAGGAGGTGATCTCCAGCGCCAGCGTGGTGAACACTTCTTCGTGGGTCATGCCCAAGACGTTCTCGGTGCCCCTGCGGTCGGTGACGCGGAACATCTCCTCACCCATGACGTCCCAGCGGCCCGACTTGTGCCACAACGATGCCGGATGCATGGCGGGAAGCAGGAACTCCTGCGCACCGATGGCATCCATCTCCTCACGGACGATGTTCTCGACCTTCATGAAGACGCGCCAACCGAGCGGCAACAGCGAGTAGTGGCCGGCATGGAGCTGGCGGATGAATCCGCCGCGCACCAGGAGCTTGTGGCTGGCGGCCTCCGCATCAGCGGGAGCATCTCGGAGGGTGGGTGTGTGCAGGTTCGACCAGCGCATGGCCGCCCACGGTACCGGACCACAGTCTCGCCGAGGGTTCAAATATCGCATGACGGGAACCACTCTGTTCCGCATTGCGGTACCGTTCCGTTTTGTGGGGAATAGAACGCGTGCGACGAAACGCTTCAGTGAGCCGCTCCCTCGTTTGACCACTCCCATGGTCCGCGAGAACGGTGAACTTCGGCCCGCGAGCTGGGAGGAAGCCCTCGACCGGGCAGCCGCCGGGTTCGGCAGGATTCGAGACGAGTTGGGTGGCGACGGTTTCGCCGTGTTCAGCTGCTCGAAGTCGACCAATGAGATGAACTACGCGGCGCAGAAGTTTGCTCGCACCGCCCTGGGGTCGAACAACATCGACTCCTGCAATCGAACTTGACACGCGCCAAGTGTCGTCGGTCTGGCGGCAGTGTTCGGAGCGGGCGGCGGAACGTCGTCATACACAGAGGTCGAGGAGACCGACGTCATCCTCTTGTGGGGTTCCAACGCCCGTGAGGCGCACCCCATCTACTTCCACCATGTCCTGAAGGGCCTCGACAACGGGGCCACGATGTACGCGGTCGACCCTCGCCGCACGTCGTCGGCCAAGTTCGCCGACGCCTGGCTCGGGCTGAACGTCGGTACCGACGTGGCGATGGCCAACGCAGTCGGACGCGAGATCATCGCGGCAGGGCTCGAGAACAAGGAATTCATCGCTCACTCGTCCCAGGGCTTCGAGGAGTACAAGGCCCATGTCGAGCCCTTCACCCTCGACTACGCCGAGGCGATCACCGGCGTGCCTGCCGGGGCCATTCGTGAGATGGCGCACGCCTACGCCAAGGCCGAGACGGCACAGATCCTGTGGACCCTCGGAATCACCGAACACCACAACGGCGTCGACAATGTGAAGTCGCTGTGCAACCTCGCGCTCCTCACGGGTCACATCGGTCGCTGGGGCTCCGGGCTCGTGCCGCTGCGTGGCCAGAACAATGTGCAGGGTGGTGGCGACATGGGTGCGCTGCCCAACAAGCTGCCGGGATTCCAGGACATCGACAACGACGACCATCGAGCCAAGTTCGAGACCGTCTACGGAATGGATCTCAACCCGACCCCGGGCCTGCATCTCACCCTGATGTTCGAGGCGATGGGCGAAGGCACGATCAAGGGCGCCTACGTCATCGGTGAGAACCCGGCCGACTCCGAAGCCGATGTCGACCACGCCCGCAGGCTGCTCGCCGGACTCGACATACTCGTCGTGCAGGACATCTTCATGACCCGCACCGCCGAGCTCGCCGACGTGGTGCTTCCGTCGTCGGTCGGCTGGGCCGAGTGTGATGGCACCGTCACCTCGTCGGAACGGCGAGTCCAGCGCGTTCGCGCCGCGGTGCCGCCACCGGGGGAATGCCGTCACGATCACGACATCATCGGCGAGCTCGCTCGCCGCATGGGTGTCGAATGGGGTGAACCCTCACCTGAGGAACTGTGGGACGAACTGCGGTCGCTTTCGCCGCTGCACCAGGGCATGAGCTGGGATCGACTCGAAGCCGAGGGTGGTCTTCAGTGGCCCTGCCCGTCGATCGATCATCCCGGCAGCCCGTTCCTGCACGGCTGGCTCCACGAAGACGATCTCGGCGGCCGGGAGCCATCACCGTTCTCCCTGACCGACCACGAGGGGCCGAAGGAACAGCTCAGCGAGGACTTCCCGCTGCGGCTCACCACCGGCCGGGCGCTCGACTCCTACAACACCGGCGTGCAGTCGGGTGGCTTCGACAACCCGATCCGCTACGGCGACGCCCTCGATGTGAACCCGGCCGACGCGGCCGAGCTCGGCATCGAGGATGGTGAGCGTGTGCTCGTCTCTTCGCCGCGTGGTTCGGTCGAGATGCCGATTCGGATCCAACCGGACATTCCCATCGGCCTCACGTTCACCACGTTCCATTTCCCGGACCTGGTCGACATCAACACCATCACCAACGACGAGTGGGACCGCGAGTCCGGCACCGCCGAGTTCAAGGCGGCGTCGATCCGGGTCGAGAAGCTCGCCGCGGCGAGCGAAGGCTGAGTCATGGCTGATCTGTACATCTCCGACGACACCGCGGACGCGGCTGAGATCGCCGCGGTCGACGATGCGCTCGGCGGCCGTTTCGTGGTCCTGCAGGAGTCCGAGCGACTGATCCGTGCCGGCACCGCCAAGCGTCACGGGCATCGCCACCTCCTGCTGCCCGCCCTTCATGCCCTCCAGAACGCGAAGGGCTGGATCAGCCCCGGCGGGCTCAACCATGTCTGCGAGACCCTGCAGATTCCGCCGGCTGAGGCCTACGGCGTGGCCACGTTCTACGACATGTTCCGCGTCGAGGAACCCGAGCACCCCGGTGATGTGACCCACGTCTGTGTCGATGCCGCCTGCCAGGTCGCAGCGAGCGCCGACAAGATCGCGGCGCTGAAGGCATCGGGCGCCAATGTCCACGAGTCGCCGTGCCTGGGCCAGTGTGAGAAGGCGCCGGCCGTGTTCGTTCAGGGCGTCGGCGGGCCCGATCACGTGCCAGCCGACACCGAGAGGCCGTTGGAGTTCCATCAGCTCGGCGACCCGTCGCTGCGGTTGTTGAAGCGCGTCGGGGTCGTCGACCCGACCTCGCTCGATTCCTACCGCTCCCACGGTGGCTTCGACGCCATGACAGCGGCCGTGGCGATGGGCGCCGAAGCCGTGTGCACCGCCATCGCTGACTCGGGACTGTCCGGCCGCGGCGGTGCTGCGTTCCCCACCGGCATCAAGTGGCGCGCCGTCGCCGCCGAGCACGGCCGCCCGAAGCACGTCGTCGCGAACTGCGACGAGTCCGAACCGGGCACGTTCAAGGACCGCGTCGTCATGGAGAACGACCCGTTCTCCGTTGTCGAGGCACTCACGGTTGCCGGCTTCGCCACGGGCGCGGAGAACGGCTGGATCTACATTCGCGGTGAGTATCCATTGGCCACCGCCCGCCTCGAGAACGCGATCGCCCAATGCCGCGATGCCGGGCTTCTCGGTGAGAACGCCGCCGGGTCCGGCCACACGTTCGACATCGAACTCCGCCGCGGTGCCGGTGCCTACATCTGTGGTGAAGAGACGGCGCTGTTCGCCTCGCTCGAAGGATTCCGTGGCGAACCACGGAGCAAGCCACCGTTCCCGACCACGCACGGCCTCTTCCAGGAGCCGACGGCGATCAACAACCCCGAGACGTTGCTCAACGCGCTCGACATCATGTTGACCGGTGCTGAGGAGTATCGCAGCCGAGGCACCGAGCGCTCGCCCGGCACCAAGCTCCTCTGTCTGAGTGGCCGCGTGGCCAAGCCCGGTGTCTACGAGGTCGAATTCGGCACCAGCCTCGGCGAGGTCATCGAACTCGCCGGTGGACTCACGGGCAATGGCGAACTCGCCGGGGTGCTGATGGGCGGTGCCGCGGGTTCGTTCGTCGGGGCCGATGCGCTCGACATGCCGCTGACGCTCGAGGACACCCGCGAGCGCGGCACCACCCTCGGGTCCGGAGTGGTGATGCCATTCACCACGGAAATCGACATGGTCGATGTACTCGTCCGGATCTCCGCATTCTTCCGCAACGAGTCGTGCGGCCAGTGCGTGCCGTGTCGCGTGGGCACCGTCCGTCAGAACGAGACGATGGTGCAGCTCCAGCGGACTGGTTCGCTGACCGCGGAGCGTCGAGCGCTCGTGGACGACATCTCCCAGGTCATGGTCGACGCGTCGATCTGCGGCCTCGGGCACACCGCGGCGTCGGCCATCAACTCCGCAATCAGACTGGGCCTCGTGCCGGGGGTGGAATCATGACCGTGACCGAGGACCCGGGCACCGAAGTGATCGTCTCGCTCACCATCAATGGCGAAGCCGTCGAAGTGGCCGAGGGAACCTCGATCCACAAGGCGTGTGAATCCGCCGGCATCGACACGCCGACGCTGTGCTGGGCGGAGAACCTCACCCCTGTCAACGTCTGCCGGGTGTGCGTCGTGGAGGTCGAGGGACAGCGTGCGCTCGTGCCGTCCTGCGCTCGCCCAGCCGAAGAGGGCATGGTCGTCGAGACCGACTCCGAGCGGGTGCGACACAGCCGCAAGATGGTGCTCGAGTTCCTCGGCTCCGGCGTCAACCTCGACCAGGCCCCAGAGCTCGCCGAGTGGATGGAGCGCTACGGATCTGAACCCGCGCGCTACGACCAGTACGAGATGCCGGCCGTACGGATGGGTGACGCCCCGAAGATCCAGGACAACCTCTTCATCCGGGACTACGACCAGTGTGTGCTCTGCTACAAGTGCGTGGCGGCCTGTGGCGACGATGCCCAGCACAGCTATGCCATCGCGGTCAGCGGACGTGGATTCGATACTCGCATCTCCACCGAGTACGACACCGAACTGCCCGACTCCGCGTGCGTCTACTGCGGTAACTGCATCGGCGTCTGCCCGACCGGGGCCATCCAGTTCAAGACCGAGTACGACCTTCGAGAGGCCGACGACTGGCGCCCAGAGGACCAGGACGTAACCCGCACGGTCTGCTCCTACTGCGGGGTGGGCTGCAATCTCGAGCTCCATACCCAGGACGACAGGATCATCAAGGTCACATCACCCTCGGATCACTCCATCACCAGCGGCATGTTGTGCATCAAGGGTCGCTTCGGCTGGCAGTACGTCCAACCCGAGTAGCGGACCCGCGTCCCGGCCGGCGTCAGGACGGAGCGTTCGCCAGATCGTCGCGCAACCGCTGAACGGCAGCCTTCTCGATTCGTGTGCCGACGTCGGGGTGGTCGGTGAGAAGCTGCCCGAACTCCTCGAGCGAGAAGATGAGCACCTGGCAGTCGGTCCGTGCCCGTGCCGTCGCCATGCGCTGGTGGCCGCCGACGAGCATGGCGATCTCACCGACGAGTTCTCCGGGTCCCACGGATCCGATGGACTCACCATCACGTTCGACGTCCACGTCGCCGGAGACGACGAAGAAGCACTCTCGGCCTTTGGCCCCCTGGGTCATGATCTGCCGGCCGGCGATCTTCTGCAGGTCCTTCTTGGTGCAGCCGGCGAAGACGCTGAACTGGCTGAGGTCGGTGGTGGTCATGGTGGTTCCTCCTGTTGTGACGTGATCACCGTCGCAGGAACCGGCCGGGTGCGCAGCGTCGCGGGGACTTGGGCCAAGATCAAGCAATGGGGGAGTGGCTCACCGACGATGTGCGAGAGCGGTTCCGGGCCATCGGCTCGCGGCGAACGCTGCTCGAGCGTGACACGCTGTTTCGTGAGGGCGACGAGGCGTACGACATCGCCCTCACCGAGGTGGGCGTCACGGTAGTGCGCTCGCTCGACTTCCTTGCCTTCCTCCTGGACAATCCCGAGTCGATGCGGGAGCTGTTCAGCCTGACGATCCGCCGTCTGCGCGATTCCAACGCCCGACATTTGGAATACGCGAGCGCCGACGCACTCGGTCGGGTGTGTCACCGACTCGAGGACATTGCCGCTCGGTCGGGCTCACCCCCCGACGATCCGACGACGATCGAGTTGGGGCTCACCCAGGCGGAATTCGCCCAGTGGTGCGGCCTCTCGCGAGAAGCCGTGGTGAAGTCGTTCCGCAAGCTCCGCACGCTCGGATGGGTCGATCAGGAGGGTGGATCGGTCACCCTGAACGACCGTCTGGGACTCCGGGCACGGGCCGCGCAGTAGGTTCATCCCATGACAGACGTGCAGCAGGGGTACAAGTGGGTCGGGACGCGGTCGATTCGCCCGGATGGGCTCGACAAGGTCACCGGCCGCGCCCAGTTCTCCGCCGATCTGATGCTGTCGGGCATGTTGGAGGGTGCAGTGGCGCGCTCGCCGCATGCACATGCCCGAATCCTGTCGATCGACACCGCGGCGGCGGAAGCGATGCCGGGTGTGCACGCGGTCGTCACCGGCGCTGATTTCCCGGACCTGACCGACAGCGATGCCGCTGCTGACGTCATCAACCGATCGCTGAACGTGATCGCTCGGGATCGGGTCCTGTACCACGGCCACCCGGTTGCTGCGGTGGCGGCGACATCACGCGAGTTGGCCCGAGCAGCCGCCGATGCGATCGAGGTGACCTACGAGGTCTTGCCGCATGTCCTCACCGTCGATCAGGCGATGGCCGCCGATGCTCCCATTCTGCACGAAGGACTGGAGGGCGGAGGCAACGTGGCGAAGACGCTGACCCTCGACCGCGGCGATCTCGAGATCGGATTGGCCGAGGCCGACATGGTCGTCGAACGCGAGTTCACGACGAAACCCGTGCACCAGGGATACATCGAGCCGCATGCCACCGTCGCGGAGACGAACGCGGACGGCCGCTGCCACATCTGGGTTTCGTCGCAGGGCCACTTCTCGATCAGGGCGCAGACAGCGGCCGTACTCGCCCGCGATGTCTCGCGATTCAAGGTGACCCCTGCCGAGATCGGTGGTGGCTTCGGCGGCAAGACCACGATCTACCTCGAACCGTTGGCGGTCGTGTTGTCGGCGAAGGCCGGCCGGCCGGTGCGCTTGGTGATGGGTCGAGGTGATGTGTTCCGCGCCAGTGGTCCGACGTCGGGCACCTCCATCCGGGTGAAGATGGGGGCGACCAACGATGGTCGGATCGTGGCCTGTGACGCCACGATTGCGCTCGAGGCGGGGGCCTTCCCCGGTGGACCTCTCAACGGCGCGGTCATGACGTTCCTGGCCTGCTACGACATCCCCAACTTCCTCGTGGAAGGCCACGATGTCGTCTGCAACAAGCCCAAGGTCCACGCCTACCGGGCCCCCGGTGCGCCGATGGCGGCGTTTGCCGTCGAGAGTGTGATCGATGAGGTCGCCGCAGCACTCGACATCGACCCGATCGAGCTTCGCCTCCGCAATGCGGCGGTCGAAGGCACCCAGTCCTACTACGGCCCGCCGTTCGCCAGGATCGGCCTCGTGGAGACGTTGGAGGCGATCCGTGACAGCGACCACTATCAGTCGCCGCTCGGCCCGAACCAGGGACGGGGTGTGGGCTCCGGATTCTGGTTCAACATGGGTGGCAACTCATCGGTCACGGTGAGCGTCGACGACGCCGGCGGGGTCAGTGTGCTGACCGGTTCCCCCGACATCGGCGGGAGTCGTGCGTCCGCCGCGCTCATCACGGCCGAGGAGTTCGGCATCGATCTCGACGCCATACGGGTGACGGTGGCCGACACCGAGTCGGTCGGTTTCAACGACGTCACGGGAGGAAGCCGCACCGCCCACGCCACGTCGGCCGTTCTCGCCATCGCTTGTGAGCAGCTGCGCGCCGACCTCTGTAGCCGAGCGGCTGCCACGTGGTCATGTGAGAACGACGATGTCGAGTGGGTCGACGGGCGCGCCCAGCGCACCGATGGATCGGTCCCACCATTGAGTCTTCGCGACATCGCCAGGAATGCGGCTCGGACGGGAGGACCGATCTCGATCACCACCACCGAGAACACGAGGGGCGCGGGCCCTGGCTTTGCCACCCAGGTCATCGACGTCGAAGTCGACCCCGAGACGGGGGTGGTCTCCGTCATTCGGGCCACCACCGCGCAGGACGCGGGTCGGGCTCTTCACCCGAGCTATGTCGAGGGACAGATGCAGGGCGGTGTGGCCCAGGGGATCGGCTGGGCGCTCAATGAGGAGTACGTCCACAACGACGACGGCACCCTCGACAACCCGTCATTCCTCGACTACCGCATGCCCGTGGCCTCGGATCTCCCGATGATCGACACGATCATCGTCGAGGTCCCGAACCCCAAGCATCCGTACGGCGTTCGCGGCGTGGGCGAGACGGGCATCGTTCCGACGTTGGCCGCAGTCGCCAATGCCGTCAGCGACGCAGCGGGCACACGCTTTGCCGACCTCCCGATCACCCCGGTGCGGGTGCTCGCGGAGGGCGGCGCAACCGGTGACGAATCGCCCTAGGCCACGACCCCTCGATCACGCAGTGACGCGATCGACGCGTCGTCATGACCGAACTCAGCGAGGATCTCATCGGTGTGTTCCCCCGTCCGCCCGACGACGGGAGCGAACGCCGAGGGCGTCTCGCTGAAGTGCACCGCAGGCCGTGGTTGACGCGTCCGACCAGCGGTCGGGTGGTCCCACTCGATCAGCGTCTCGTTGTGCACGAGCTGTGGGTCGAGGATCGCCTCATGGCGTTCGAGCACCGGGGCGCACGGGATGGCGTGGGTGGCCATCCGGTCGATGATGTCCTGGGACGAAAGCGTGCCGATCGTCTCATTGATCAAGGCGGATGCCGCCAGCGCCTTGTCCGGCGCGGCATGGAACATCCGCATGTCGTTGAAGTCGGGATCCTCCAGCTTCTCGGGATGATCGAGCGCCCGCCACATCCCGTCGAGCTGCTTCTGATTGCCGATGAAGTAGACGATCTTCCCGTCGGCGGTGTCGACGAGTTGATAGACGTCAGGCGCCCGGAGCGGAGCCAGCGTGGGGTCGTCGGGATGGGTCAGGTCACTCATCCCGTCCGGCCAATAGAAGGCCATCGTGGCATCGAGCATGCAGAGATCGAGGCGTTGACCGCCGACACCACGATCCCGTGCGAAGAGGGCGGCGGTGATCGCCTGGGCCGCCGTGTAGGCGGTGGACTTGTCGGCCACCAGCGTGCGCACGAGGTCCGGGAACGGCAGTGAAGCGCTCGCCTGCCCGGCCACCATCCCGGTCAGGGCCTGCACAACGGGGTCGAGGGCCGGACGGTCGGCGTAGGGCCCGTCATGACCGAAGCCGTTGATCGAGCAATAGATCACATCGGGGTTGGCGGCCCGCACCTCGTCGAAACCGACACCGAGCTTCTCCGCTACTCCGGGCCGGAAGTTCTCGAGAAAGACGTCGCAGTCTCGTGCGATGTCGAGGAGGACATCGGCGCCCCCGGGCTGGGTCAGGTCCACGCACAGACATCGTTTGCCGCGGTTGTTGTTGACGTACATCCCGACATTCATGTCGGGATTCCCGAGCCGGACGAGATCGCCGGTTGGCGGCTCGACCTTGATCACCGAGGCGCCCTGGTCCGCGAGCAGCATCGTGGCCTGGGGGCCGGCCACGGCCTGACTCAGATCGAGAATCCGGATGCCGTCCAGTGGCCCGGTTGCACCGGTCACGAGCTCACGCTCGCTGTTCTCGGTGGCGAGCTCACGCTCGCATTGCTCCGTCGATGACGAACTCATGGCCTGATGAGTACGCGGACTCATCCGAGGCGAGGAAGAGAACCAGCTGGGCAACCTCGGCGGCGTCGGCGGTGCGGCCGAACGGGATCGCCTGCTCCACCTGCTCGCGCATCGTGCCGAACTGTTCGAGCATCGGCGTTTCGATGATGCCTGGGTGGACCGAGTTCACGCGGACCTGGAACTCGGCGAGCTCCCGGGCAGCCGATTTCGTCATGCCGCGCACCGCCCATTTCGTGGCCGCATACGCCTGGGCCATGGCGGCCCCGCTGAGTCCGGCGATCGACGACAGATTGATGATGCTCCCGCTCCTCTGGGCGCGCATCGGGCGCGCCGCGGCCTGCATCCCGAGGAAGACTCCCGTTTGGTTGATGGCGATCATGCGATCCCAATCATCGAGGGTCGTGCTTTCGAGATTCCCGAGCTGGAAGATGCCGGCGTTGTTCACCAGCACATCGAGCCGTCCGAACTCATCGAGGATCTCGTCGACCACCGTGGTCCACTGGTCGCCGGCGGCGACGTCCTGATGGCGATAGGAGACCTCATCCCCCAAGGTCAGCGCCGTCTCCTCCCCGGCATCATCGAGGACGTCGGTGATGCGAACCGTGGCACCCTCCTGTGCGAACAACTTCGCCTCAGCAGCACCTTGGCCGCGGGCTCCGCCGGTGATGAGTGCGATCTTGCCGTCGAGTCTTCCCATGTCGTCACCGTAGATGACGACAGCGCGAGGCTCCTCTTCGTCGAGTGCCGTCGTCAGCAGCGCGACTGGAACCGGCGATCCCGGCTGAGTCGATCAGCCGAGAAGTCGGTCGCTGATCTCGTCGGCGAGTTCGGTGGGCGAGCGGGTGTCGCTCAGATCCACGTCATCGAGCGCCTCTTCGGCCGCGGCGTGGATGCGCTGCTCGACCCGGTTCTGGATCTCGTAGCGAAGGCGGGCGGTTCGACGAGTGGCGAGCTTGCCGGTGCTCACGAGGTGCCGGCGGTGGGCCTCGACGGCCTCCCACACCTCCTCGACCCCGCTGCCATCGGTGGCGGTCGCCATAACGATCGGGGGTCGGTAGCCCGACTCGTCCTCTTGCCCGGTCGTGTGGCTGAGGTCGAGCATCAGCTCGAGGTCGCGGCGGGTGTCAGAGGCGCCGGGGCGGTCGGCCTTGTTGATCACGAAGACGTCGGCCACCTCGAGCAGGCCGGCCTTGTTTGCCTGGACGGCGTCGCCCCAGCCGGGATTGACGACGACCACGGCGGTGTCGGCTGCACCGACCACGTCGACCTCCACCTGGCCCACGCCAACCGTTTCGATGATCACCGGGTCGAAGCCGGCCGCGTCGAAGACACGCACGCTGCCGGGCACGGAGAGGGCCAAGCCGCCGGCGTGGCCGCGGGTGGCGACGGATCGGATGAAGACGTCCTTCCCGGCGACACCGTCCATGCGCACGCGGTCTCCGAGAATCGCTCCACCCGAGAGTGGGGACGACGGATCGACCGCAAGGACCGCCGGCCTGGTCCCGAGCGTCGGCAGCAACTTCGTGAGCTGGCCCGTGAGGGTGGACTTGCCTGCACCTGGTGCACCGGTGATCCCCACCACGTGGGCGCCGCCGGTGTGGGGATGGGTGAGATCGGTGATCTCGTCCGCGGCCTCACCGCCACGCTCGACGAGCGTCAGCAGCCGGCCGATCGCTCGGCGGTTGCCACTGCGAGCCGCCTCGACGAGGCCGTCGGGAGACAGAGAGCGAATGCTCATGACGACGTGATCGCGTTCTGGCTGCGCGCCGTGCGGCTCACGCCGCCGCGGCGGCAACCGCGTCGCGAACTGCGGCGACGACCTCTTCGGCCGGTGCGCCAGGACCGAGGATGGCGGCTACGCCGGACTCCTTGAGTACCGGCACGTCGACCTCGGGCACGATGCCACCGATGATCAGCGGGATGTCGAGATCGGCCTCATCGAGGGCAGCCATCATCGCGGGGGCCAGCACGAGGTGACCGGCGTTGTGCATGGAGAGGCCGATGGCGTCGGCGTCCTCCTGCTCGGCGGCGGCGACGATCGAGTCGGTGGTCTGGCGCAGACCGAGATAGATGACCTCGATACCGGCGTCGCGCAGGATGCGGGCGACGACCTTGATACCTCGGTCGTGCCCGTCGAGGCCGAGCTTGGCGAGCACGACGCGGATCTTGTGTTCACTCATCAGACGATCGCCTGTTCTACATAGGTCCCGAATACGGATTCCATGGCCATCACGGTCTCCTCGAGGGTGGCATAGGCCTGGACCGCATCGATGATCGGCGGCATCAGGTTGACCGTCTCGTCCTCCGCCGCGGCGGTCACGGCGGCGAGTGTGCGAGCGACAGCCTCGGAATCTCGATCGTGCTTGACCGTCTCGAGACGCTTGCGCTGGTACTCCTCGGTCTCGGAGTCGATGCGCAGGAGGTTGGTTTCGTCCTCTTCGTTGCCGTCGGTGAATTCGTTGACGCCGACGATGATGCGACGGCCGGCATTGACCTCGCGCTCGAATCGGTAGGCGGAGTCGGCGATCTCGCCCACGAAGTAGCCATTGTCGATCCCCGCGTAGACGCCTTCGAGAATCGAGCCGTTCCCGAGATCATCCAGATGGGCGAAGATCGCCTCGGCCTGTCGTTCCATCTCGTCGGTCATCCACTCGACATAGTGCGAACCGCCGAGTGGATCGGCCACCAGCGCGGCGCCCGTTTCGTGGGCCACGATCTGCTGAGTGCGCAGGGCGATGCGAGCCGCCTTCTCGGTCGGAAGTGCGAGTGCCTCATCGAAGCTGTCGGTGTGGAGGCTCTGTGTGCCGCCGAGCACGCCGGCGAGTGCCTGCATCGCGACACGGCCGATGTTGTTCTCCGGCTGTTGTGCGGTGAGTGACACGCCGGCGGTCTGGGTGTGGAAGCGGCACATCATGGCGCGCTCATCGGTGGCGCCGTAGCGCTCCTTCATCCAGCGGGCCCAGATGCGTCGGGCGGCACGGAACTTGCCGATCTCCTCGAAGAAGTCGCTGTGGGAGTTGAAGAAGAAGCTGAGTCGGCGACCGAATTCATTGACGTCCTGGCCCTCGGCGATCGCGGCCTCGACGTAGGCGAAGCCGTTGGCGAGGGTGAACGCCAGCTCCTGGGCCGCGTTCGAACCGGCCTCGCGAATGTGATAGCCGGAGATCGAGACGGGATGCCAGCGTGGCATTTCGGCGTTGGTGAAGTCGATCATGTCGGTGACGACCCGCATCGACGGGCGCGGGGGATAGATGTACTCCTTTTGCGCCTGGTACTCCTTGAGGATGTCGTTCTGGATCGTTCCGGCGAGCTGGGCCCGGGGTACGCCGCCTTTCTCGCCGACGGCCACGTACATCGCGAGCACGATGGCGGCGGGGCCGTTGATCGTCATCGATGTCGACACCTTTGACAGGTCGATGTCGGCGTAGAGGTCCTCCATGTCCCCCAGGGTGTCCACGGCCACGCCGGCACGGCCGACTTCTCCGAGCGACCAGGACGAGTCGGAGTCTCGACCCATGAGCGTGGGCATGTCGAAGGCCGTGGAGAGGCCCGTGCCACCGTTGCGCAGAATCTCCTTGAACCGCATGTTGGTGTCCTCGGCGGTGCCGAAGCCGGCGAACATGCGCATCGTCCAGAGGCGGGATCGGTAGCCGGCGGGGAAGAGCCCTCGGGTGTACGGGTACTGGCCGGGGTACGGCCCGTCGCCGTAGACGGCGTCGACCGGCACGCCCGACATCGTCTCGAACGGGACGTCGCGCACGGGCGCGCCGCTGACGGCGGCCTCCCACGCTGCTCGGTAGGCGTCTTGTTCCTGCGACATGGTGGCGCTCCTCCGGATTTACTTTGACGTCCAAGTAATTCATGTAGAGTACCCCACATGGCACTCGACTTCGACCCGATCGACGAAGCTGCCGCGAACTGGCGCCGCAAGGACTGGCCGGCGATCGGTGCGATGACGGCAGCGACATCGATCACGCGAGCCCATCAGATCCTGGTGAGTCGGATCGACGCAGCACTCGCCCCCCACTCGCTCAACTTCAGCCGCTTCGAGGTCCTGGCGCTGCTCGACCTGACGCGCGAGGGGCGTTTGCCGCTCGGGAAGATCGGCGATCGGCTTCAGGTGCACCCCGCCAGCGTCACCAACACGGTCGACCGTCTCGAGCGTGACGGGTTCGTTCGCCGTGAACCGCACCCGACGGATGGACGTACGACCCTCGGCGTGATCACCGCGGCGGGCCGCAACGCAGCAGCAGCCGGCGCACTCGCGCTCGGCGCGATCGAGTTCGGGCTCGATGGGATGACGGCGGCAGCGCGAGACAGCGTGGTCCATTCGATTCGTGAGCTCCGAGTGGCGGCCGACGACTTCATCCAGGCAGACTCAGCGGCGTGATCGAGGCCGCACAGAGTTCCGCCACGCCGATCGCGACGGCAGAACGGATCACCAACCTCGACACCGTCCGCGGCGTCGCCACGCTCGGCATCCTCGTCATGAACGCGGTCTCCTACGGGCTGCCCAGGGCGGCGTACTTCAACCTCGACGCCGCTGGATCCGACAACGGGCTCGACTGGGTGATCGGGATCGCCGGCGAAGTCCTCGTCGACCAGAAGACGATGGCGCTCTTCTCCTTGTTGTTCGGCGCTGGCATCGTCGTCTTCGCGGATCGCGCCGAGGCCAAGGGGCGCCGTCCCGTGCTGCTGAGCCTATGGCGCAACTTCCTGCTGTTGTGCATCGGAGCCGCCCACACCGTTCTTTGGGAAGGCGACATTCTCACCGTCTACGCCGTGTGTTCGCCCCTCCTGCTCCTCCTCCGAAAGCGGTCGCCACGAACACTCCTCGTCGTTGGTAGCGCGCTGGTGCTGTTGTCGGCCGTCCTGGCCATCGGTACCCAACTCGCCGCCGATGTCACCGAAGCGGAGCTCGGGTCGTTCTGGTTCGTCGATGGTGGTGAGATCGGTGATGCCGCGGGGGTGTTCCTCATCGCCGACTTCTTCCTCCGGGCGCTCGGAATGATGCTCATCGGCGTGGCGCTCTACCGGACCGAGATACTTCATGGCGGCCGAGATCGAGGCTTCTACCGTCGTATGGTCCGATGGGGACTCGGGGTCGGTTTGCCCCTGTCGGTCCTGGGCGTTGTGATCCAGATGGGGGGTGACTGGGGAACGGACACGGCGCTCATCGGTCTCGCTCCGAACACCATTGCCACGATTCCCATGGCCCTCGGCTACCTGGGCCTGATCACGCTCTGGAACCAGCGGCCGACGAGCCGAGTCCACGAACGCTTCCGTGCTGTGGGCCGAATGGCGCTCACCAACTACCTCACGCAGACGATCATCGGTGTCGTCGTTCTCCAGGTCATCTTCGACCAGGGTGAGTTCGGACGGACGATGATCCTGCTCTTCGTGTTCGCCGTGTGGGTGCTCCAGTTGGGGTGGTCCAAGCCCTGGCTCGATCGGTTCGCCTTCGGCCCGTTCGAATGGCTCTGGCGGGTGCTCACCTATCGACGGTGGCAGCCGATCGTCCGCCGACGCTGAGGTTCTCACCCGCCTTCGGTAGCCTCGGCACCGCACAGGAGGACTGTTGGTGCTTGATTTCCGTCTCGAATCCGAACTCGAAGCCCTGAGAGAGCGAGCCGCGGCGGTCGCGGCGGAGGGCGTCGCCGAGTTCGGCGCCTTCACCGATTCGTGGATCAACGGCTACTCGAAGGACTTCTCGCGCCGCCTCGCAGCCGAGGGCTGGATCGGGATGACCTGGCCGACCGAGCACGGCGGCGGGGGATGCTCGAACATCGAACGAATCGTCATGGCCGAGGAGATGATTTCCGCCGGAGCGCCGATTGCGGCCAGCTGGTTCGCCGATCGTCAGATGGGCCCGTCCTTCATCAAGTACGGGACACCTGATCAACAGGCCGAGTACCTGCCGGGGATGCTGTCGGGTGAGACGACATGGTGCATCGGCATGAGTGAACCGGACGCTGGTAGCGACCTGGCCGGTCTCAAGACCTCCGCCGTTCGTGATGGCGATACCTTCGTCGTGAACGGCCAGAAGATCTGGACGTCATTCGCGGCCGACGCAGACTTCATCTACCTGATCTGTCGAACATCCACCGAGGGTCCGCCCCACCGGGGTGTGAGTGAGCTGGTCGTGCCGATGGACTCCCCCGGGATCGAGGTCCGCCCGATCAAGGACATGACCACCAACCAGCATTTCTGTGAGGTCTTCTTCACTGACGTGCGGGTGCCCGTCGAGAACCTGGTCGGGGTCGAGGGTGCGGCATTCAAACAGACCATGACCCAGCTCGAACACGAGCGCGGCGGGATCGACCGGCTCGTCTCCAACCGGCTCCTGTTCGACGAGGCCGTGGCGGCAGCCGACACCAGCGATCCGGTCATCCGCCAGGAGATCGCCAGGCTCGAGACCGGCTATCGCCTCGGTCGCATCCTCGTCTATCGCGAGGGGCTCAAGCAGGCGCCGGCCGGCTTCTCGGCGGCCACCAAGTGCTTCTGCACCGAACACCAGCAGCGCGTCGCCGACTTCGCCGCCGGAGTGCTCGGCCTCGATGGTCTGCTCTCGGACCAGACCCGTCGCTTCATCAACTACGCGCCCGCCTACACGATCATGGGTGGCACCTCGAACGTGATGCGCAACATCCTCGGCGAACGCGTCCTCGGCCTCCCGCGCGAACCCCGCTAGCAAACACGCTGGCGACAGCGTCCTCGCTGCGATCACGCCGACCCCATCGTGGCAACTCAGCCGCGAGGAAGGTCCTTCCATGGTTTCTCTCGTTGGTCGGATTCGCCGGGCTCGCGTGGCAAACCCAGGACTCGTTCGCCGAGCACGTTGCGCATGACCTCGTCGGTGCCGCCGGCGATCGAGCTGGCCGGGGTGAACATCGCGTAGCGATGGAACAGCCCGTCGGTAGGGGTGTCGTCACCCCAGAGCATGCCGTCCGCGCCCATCGACTCCAGCCCGAGATTCCGCATCCGTCGACCCATCTCCGCACCATTGATCTTCTGCGTCGACACTTCCGGGCCAGGCTGACCACCCGCCTTCATTCGCGCCGCCGCTCGAGCGTTCGACCAGCGAGCGATCTGTCGCATCGCCCCCAACTCGACGAGCTTCTGGCGGCGGACCGGGTCGGACCCACCCGTCGTCTCGTCGATGACCCGGTCGAACAGGGCGCCGCCGCCACCGGACAGGGACAGCGAGAACCCGTCGACATTGCGGGCCTCGGCTGCCGCGTGTTCACCAACCGGCATCGACAGGTCGACCTCACCGAACGGTGCCGTCTCGCTGAGGCCCGGGTTCTCGGGATTGCGCTCGTGGGACAGCGTGGTCATTGCCACGTGCCAACCCGCCCCGATGTCTCCGAGCCGGTCGCGCTCGTGTACTCGGGCGTCGCTCATGAAGACCTCGTTGAAGGCGGCGTCGCCGGTCATCTCCCGGAGCGGCCTGACGTCGACGCCGCGCTGGCGCATGTCGAACAGGAAGAACGTGATGCCCTTGTGCTTGGGCTGGTCCGGGTCGGTGCGGGCGATGAGGATGGCGAAGTCGGCGTAGTGCGCGCCGGAGTTCCAGACCTTCTGACCGTTCACGGTCCACTCGTCGCCATCGAGCTCGGCCCGCGTCGCGAGCCCCGCCATGTCAGAGCCGTAACCCGGCTCCGAGAACAGTTGGCACCAGCGAACCGTGCCGTTCACGATGCCGGGTAGGTAGCGCTCCTGCTGCTCGGTCGTGCCGTACTGGAAGAGGGTCGGGGCGACCAGAAAGGTGGCGACACCGTTGGGCGGCCCGTAGGCACCGACCGACCGGCGGGTCTCGATCACCGCCCGAGCACCGGCTTTGTCGAGCGAACGACCTCCCGCGAGCGCCGGCCAGCGTGGGAAGGCGTAGCCGGCGCCGGCAAGTCGTTGCCACCAGTCGCCGAGGCTCATCGCAGGGTCCCAGTTCTCGATGACCCAGTCGCGAGCTTCGTCCGCGATCTCTGCAACCGATTGAGTGTCAGACATGGTGGCCGTTCTAGCAGAGGGTTCAGAAAGCACGATGGGGACAGACCCCATCGTGCTTTCTCATCCGATGAGGCGGAGAAGGTCGTACTCGAGCTCGACGACGCGGCGGCCACTCGCTGCGAGAACGATCGAGTCGGCATCGCCGTTGAGGAAGGCGTCGGCCTGGCGGCTCAGTCCCGTCGCCCACCACACCGCACGGGCGACGAGCCACCAGCGGAAGGCGTCTTCGCGCCAGACGCCCCCGGCGGACTCGTAGGCAGTGCGGAGGGCTCCAAGCGATCCGAACCCGCCGACCTCGCGGTCGTCGTTGCCGAACCGCCAGGTCCGCATGCAGAGCCACGCCAGATCCTCCATGGGGTCGCCGGCGTGGCAGATCTCCCAATCGAGCAGTGAAGCGAGCCGGCCCCGCTCGACCAGGATGTTGCCGTTGCGGAGGTCGCCATGCACGATCGCGGTTCGCGTCGGTGCGCTGGGAAGATTCGCGCGAAGCCAGTGAATTCCGAGTCGCACCGCGGGCAGGGGTTCACCGAGCTCGTCCAGTGCCCTGGCCTGGTCATCGGCGTAGTCCGTGTGGATGTCGCTCGGGCTGACCCTGCCGATGGCGTCGGGGAGGTCATCGATCGGGATCGAATGCAGGTGAGCGAGCGCGGTGCCGAGGTCCGCGGCGAGATCGTCGCCGGTGCCGAGATCTTCTGTCGCACGAATGATCCGGCGAGGAATCGATTCACCGGGGATGAACCCGACGACGGCAGTGGCGTCACCGGTGACCGGTGCCTCCTGCGCAGCCGCGAACACCGGAGGAACCGGCGCACCTGCGGCACGTGCGAGTCGGAGGACGTTCGCTTCGTCGACGGGGCCCAGGAGGTCGTCGCGGTCGCGGGGAGGGGCCAGCTGGGCGACCACAGGTGTCACGGACGCGCCGGCGTGGATGTTGACGAAGAGCGTCGAGCGGGTGGCGCCGACCGATGCGGCTCCGGTGATCTCGACACGGTCGACCGTCACCGCGTTGTCTGCCAGGAGTTCGGCCAGCGAGTCGCAGATCTGTTCGGGAATGCTGGTGGAGCTCATGGCTGGATGTAGCTCGGCTTGTCGATCTCGAGTCGGCGTTCGACGTCAGCCATGACGATCGGCAGGGCGGCTGCGGCGAGGTCGTCGACGTCGGGCCCCACGCTGCTGAGTCGCTGATCGAGTTCGGCGACGAGAGCGGCATGGCTCTCCTCGTCGGAACCGAGGAGTGTCTGGAGTTCCGCCACCGGGAGTTCGCCACGGCTCTCCCACTCGCGAGCCAGGATTCCGCACAGGTTGGCGACGACCCGGGCCGAGTGTTTGGCGCCACCGTCGAGGGACGGCATGACGTTGTCGGTCAGCGCTGCCGCCATGGCTGTGAGCAGTTCGGGTGCGCTGGGCCGATCGATCACCGGTCAGTAGCTCCTCGGGAGGCCCATGATGTTCTGGGCGATGAAGTTGAGCGTCATCTCCTGGCTCACTGGAGCAAGCCGTTGAAGGCGGGCCTCGCGCCAATATCGCTCGACGTGGTATTCGCTGGCGTAGCCGAGGCCACCGTGGGTCTGCACCGCCTGATCGGCGGCGAAGAAGGATGCTTCCGCCGCGAGGTACTTGGCCGTGTTCGCCAGTTCACCGCATTCGTGACCGTTGTCGTACAGCCATGCGGCGCGCATCATCATGGTCTTGGCTGCGTTGAGTTCCATGTGGGCCTTGGCCAACGGGTGTGAGATCGCCTGGTTGGCGCCGATCAGGCGCCCGAAGACCTCCCGTTCGGTGGCGTAGTCGGTGGCACGCCGCAGCGCGGCTTCTCCGATGCCGCAGGCCATGCCGGACAGGAGAATCCGCTCCGGGTTGAGGCCGTGGAGGATGTGGTGGAAGCCGCGACCGCGCTCGCCGACCATCCGCCATGCGTCCACCGGGAGGTCGTCGTAGGCGACCTCGCACGACGCCACTGCGTTTCGGCCGACCTTGGGGATCGCCGCGATGTCGCAGTGCTCCGGATCGAGATCGACGAGAAACAGTGTCAGGCCGTTGAAGGATCCGGGCTCGCCGTCAGTGCGGGCGAGAACCAGGCAGACCTCCGACTCCAGCGCCTTCGATGTCCAGATCTTGCGGCCATTGATGATCCAGCCACCCATCCCGTCCTCGGTGGCGCGGGTGATGATCCGACTCGTGTCGGTTCCTGCATCAGGCTCCGTGACGCCGAATGCAACATGAAGATCGCCGGCCGCGGCGCGGGGCAGGAACGTCTCCTTGAGAAGGTCGTTGCCGAACTTCACCACCGGATTGAGCCCGAACATCGTCAGATGGAGCGCCGTCGACCCGTTCATCGCCGCGCCCGACGCCGCAACACGGTTGAGCACGAGCGCACCCTCGGCGATGCCCTGCCCTCCACCGCCGTATTGCTCGGGAATGGCGATGCCCACCCAACCGCCGGCTGCCATGGCGTTGTAGAAATCCCACGGGAACTCGTGGTTGCTGTCACGCTCGGACCAGTAGGTGTCGTCGAACTGGGCACAGACCGCGTCGACAGCTTCGATGATCAGCTCGTGGTCCGGGTTCGGCGAGAAGTCCATGGGGCGGATCGTAGATCGTCTCCGACCGCGCGCACTTACCCTGTGTTGCTCCCCACTCGGGCAAGCTGGTCAGATGCCGCGCGCACTCCGCTATGTCATCCCCGCCGTGATCCTCGTTCTGGTCGGGGGTTTCACCCTCTGGAAGCTGGTCCTCGAGGTCGAGTCCCCCGACGAGGTGACGACCGATGCTGCCCTCGAGCAGCTCGCTGTGGACGCAGCAGCCGACGAGGAGGCCGAAAGCGGCGACACTCCGGTCGACGATGACGCAACCGAAGAAGCCGCCCCCGTCGACACACCGCCGGACACGACGTCGCCCCCCGACGGCGTGGTTGGCACATGGACCGTCGACGATGACTTCGGTGAGTTCGGTTTCGACAGCGCCAGCGGGAGTTTCGCCGGCTTCCGTGTTCCCAAGAGTCTCTTCACGGGCCAGGGGGTCACCGCGGTCGGTCGAACCGGTGGGGTTTCCGGCAGCCTCGACATCGCCGAGGGAATGCTCACCACCGCCGAGATCACGGTCGACATGGCCACGATCGTGTCCGACGAATCCGGTCGGGAGAGAGCGATCTTCGAAGCCGTCCGCGCGAACACGTTCCCGAACGGCACGTTCGTGGTCAGTGAAGCCGTCGCTCTCGACACGGCAGCGCTCGAGTTGGGCGAGACCGTCACGGTCGACGTGCCAGGCGAGCTGACGATCGGTGGAATCACCAACACGGTCGTCGTTGCGATCGAAGCCACCGTGCCCGAAACCGGGCTCGGGTTGGTGATCGGTTCGGCCGGCCTGGTTTGGGCCGACTTCGATGTCGAGACCCCGACCTCGATCGCCGGCACGGTCTCCGACAGCGGCACCATCGAGTTCCAGTTGGTCGTGCGCTTGGGCTGAGCGGCGCCGTCGGGTTCCGCACGCCGAGCCAAACCATGGCATGCTCTGAGCCGGACCCGATTCGGGGCCGTTTGCCCGCGGAGAAAACGAAGGAAGCTGGATGAAATACGCCGCCCCCACCACGGTGGATGAGGCTCGCTCGCTACTCGCCGACAACCCCGGATCCCGGGTGTTCGCCGGAGCGACCGACCTCATCCCACAGCTGCGAGCTGGACGGCCCGAGCCGTCGGTCATGGTCGACCTCAAGAAGATCGATCAACTGATGTCCGTCAGCCATGACGGTGGCCAGTGGACCATCGGCGCGGCCACGCCGACGTCGAACCTGACTCGCAACGCCGATTTCACCGGCATGTTCCCGGGAATCTCCGAGGGGGCAGGCCTGATCGGCTCCGATCAGATCCAGAACCGATCGAGCCTCGGCGGCAACCTCTGCAACGGTTCTCCTGCCGCCGATTCGGTACCCGCCCTGATCGCCGCAGGGGCCCGCGCGGTCATCGCCGGCGCCGACGGCACCCGCACCATCCCGGTCGCCGAAGTCGCCACCGGCCCTGGGCAGACCTCGCTCGCTGATGACGAGTTCATCGTCGAGTTCGAGATCGACGATGCGCCGGCCAACACCGGCGACGCCTACTTGCGGATGATCCCCCGCACCGAGATGGACATCGCCGTCGTCGGCGCTGCTGTTCGTCTCACGATGGACGGCGACACCGTGAGCGACGCCAACGTCGTGCTCGGCGCTGTCGCCCCCACCGCGGTGCGTGTCCCGGATGCCGAGGCCGCCCTCGTCGGGTCCACACTCGACGACGACACCCTCGCCGCCGTGTCGGCCGCAGCCTCTGCTGCATGCAATCCGATCAACGACAAGCGCGGCACCATCGAATACCGCACCCAAGTGGCCGGCGTCCTTGCGAAACGTGCCGCTGTCATCGCTGCCGAGCGCGCTCAGAACGGAGCCTGATCAATGTCTCAAAAAGCAAAGTCACGAACCCACGTCAACTGCACGATCAATGGTGACGAGGTCGACTTCCTCACCACCGACTCGACCAGCCTGCTCGACGCCCTGCGCGACGAGGTCGGCCTCACCGGTGCCAAGGAGGGCTGCGGCACCGGCGACTGTGGAGCGTGCTCCATTCTCGTCGACGGCCGGCTCAACTGCTCCTGTCTGATGCTCGCCCCTGAGGCCGAGGGCACCGAGATCACCACGGTCGAGGGCCTTGCCGAGGGCGACCACCTCCACCCACTCCAGCAGACCTTCCTCGAGGGGGCGGCCCTTCAGTGCGGCGTCTGCACTCCGGGTTTCCTCATCGCGGCCAAGGCGCTTCTGGACGAGAACCCCGATCCGACCGAGACGGAGATCCGCTACGGCCTCGCCGGCAACCTCTGCCGCTGCACCGGCTACGACAAGATCATTCGTTCCGTCCAGGAAGCTGCCGTGCAGCTGAAGGGAGCCTGAGATGACCGCAACCGAGCACCCACCGGCCTACAAGTACGTCGGCACCCGTCCGATCCGTCACGACGGCTACGACAAGGTCATCGGCAAAGCTCGCTTCGCCGCCGACCTCAACCTTCCCGGCCAGCTCCACGCCGCGTACCTCCGGTCGCCCCACGCCCATGCCAACATCGTCTCGATCGACACGTCAGCGGCAGAGGCGATGCCCGGGGTGAAGGCGATCGTCACGGGTGCGGATTTCCCGACCCTCGACGCCAAACATCCGAACGCAGACGTTTCCGCCAATGTGATGGCTCGTGGCGCCGTTTACTACCACGGTCATGCGATCGCGGCGGTGGCCGCGAGCACGAAGGCCGAGGCGAAGGCCGCCGCGGCGGCGATCGAGGTCGAGTACGAGCTCTTGCCCGCGGTCATGTCGATCGATGAGTCGATGGCGCAGGGCGCCCCGCTCGCCAACGACACGAACCACACCAAGTTCGCCCCGCCCGGCGACCCGTCCAACCTGTCCACCGTCACCAACCTCGATCGTGGCGACGTCGACGAAGCCATGGCCGCCGCTGACGTGATCATCGAGCGTGAGTTCGACTGCGCCCACGTGCACCAGGGCTACATCGAGCCGCATGCGTGCGTGGCCGACACCGGCCCCGACGGCAAGACCGTGATCTGGGGGTCCTCGCAGGGCCATTTCCGGGTCCGCAGCATGAGCGCCGACGTGCTCGGCTGGGACAAGAGCCGGGTGAAGGTCATCCCTGCCGAGATCGGTGGTGGATTCGGCGGTAAGACCACCATCTACCTCGAGCCGATCGCGGCCCGTTTGTCCGAGAAGGCCGGCCGCCCGGTCAAGAGCGTGATGTCTCGCGAGGAGGTCCTGCGCTCCACGGGTCCGGCCCCCGAGGCGAAGTTCACGATCAAGATCGGTGCCACCAATGACGGTGAGCTGACGGCGATCGACGGCTGGATGGCCTACGGCGTCGGCGGTTTCGGTGACATGGCCGGCCTCATCGGCGCCATGTCCGTTGCGTCGTACAAGTTCCCGAACCTCCGGATGGAGACGTACACGGCGCTCACCAACACGCCGAAGTCGGCGGCCTACCGGGCGCCGTCCGCTCCCCACGCGGCCTTCGCCATCGAGTCGGTCGTCGACGAGATCGCCAAGACGCTCGAGATGGATCCCATCGATCTTCGGTTGAAGAACGCCGCCGTCGAAGGCGACCTCACCGCAATGGGCATGCCCCATCCGCGGGTCGGGCTCGTCGAGTGCCTCGAGGCCCTGAAGGCGTCGGAGCACTACAACTCGGCGGTTCCTGAGGGCGCCGCCCGCGGTGTTGCCGTCGGGTTCTGGTTCAACATCGGTGAAGAGTCGAGCGCCACCGTCAACCTCAACGAGGATGGCACGGCCACGGTGCTCACCGGCTCGCCCGACATCGGCGGCTCGCGGGCCTCTATGGCGCTGATGGCCGCCGAGACCCTCGGCATCGACGTCTACTCCATCACCCCGGTGGTGGCCGACACCGAGGCCGTCGGGTTCACCGACGTGACCGAGGGTTCCCGGGCCACGTTCGCCACCGGCAAGGCCGTGGTGCAGGCGTGCGAAGACATCATCGAGCAGCTCAAGGGCCGTGCCGCGTCCATCATGAGCGTCGAGGCCGACCAGGTCAGCTGGGTCGACGGCGCCGCCGTTTCGGCTGGTCATGGTGGGGGCGAAGGTGGCGAGCCGCTCACGTTGGCCGCCATCTGTGCACAGGCGAAGCGCACCGGCGGCCCGCTCACCGCCACGGCGTCGCTCAATGCCGCCGGAGCGGGCCCGTCGTTCGCCGTTCACTGCGCCGACCTGAGCGTCGACGAAGAGACCGGCGAGGTTTCGATCCTGCGGTACACCGCCGTCCAGGACGCCGGCACCGCCATCCACCCCTCGTACGTCGAAGGACAGTTGCAGGGTGGTTCGGTGCAGGGCATCGGCTGGGCGCTCAACGAGGAATACGTCTTCGACGACAACAACGCCATGGACAATGCGTCGTTCCTCGACTACCGGATCCCGGTTGCGTCGGACCTGCCGATGATCGAGACGATCATCGTCGAGGTTCCCAACCCTGCGCACCCGTACGGCGTGCGTGGTGTGGGTGAGACAGGCATCGTGCCGCCGATGGCCACCATCGCCAACGCGATCAACGCGGCCACCGGCCTGCGGATGACGTCGTTGCCGATGTCGCCGCCGAAGGTGCTGGCCGCGCTCAACGAGCGCTGATCAACGAACGAGGGAGACTGACCGATCGTGCCCACCGTCCACCTCATGACCCATCATCGTGCCTTCACCGGCGGCGAGGCGGTTGTGGAGGTGGACGGTGCCACGGTCGGCCAGGTCATGGACGCGCTCGAGGAGCGCTTTCCGGGGCTCGGTGAATCACTGCGGTCCGGATCCTCGGCCGGCATCGATGGAGAAGTCCATGCCGAACCCGAGTACGTGGCGGTCCAGCCCGACACGGTCATCTACTTCCTCGCGCCGCTTGTCGGCGGCTAGCCGGAGTACTCAGTCGCGCCGAAGCGGGTGGGAGTGATCCCAGTCTGCGAGCAGTGAGCGCAGCGCGGTGATGAGGATGAGCGGCACGTCGAGCATCGGGTGATGCCCCGCCGTCGGTAGCTCGATGACCGGAGCGAGCCGGCCAAGGCGTTCGTACATGAAGTCGCCGATGTCCTCGGTCACGAGGCCGTGCTCGCAGCGAAGGAGCGCCACTCGGCAGGTGATCTCGCCGAGGAGATCGGATGTGTCGCCGCGGTCACGGGAGAAGACCCTGGGATCGAACTTCCACTCCCACAAGCCATCCTCACGCTGGCGCAGCGAGTTGCGGGCGACGTGGTCCTTGAGGAACGGCAGGATGATCTCCTGGCCGGGGATCGTGCGGAAGTTGGTGATCGATCGCTCCGGATCGGGGTACGCCCGCGGCTTCGTGAAGTCGTCCGTGCTCCGGCTGTGCTCGACCTCGGGGTCGGGCCGCCGTACCGGCGAGTCGATGATGACCGCGCCATCGAGCAGATCGGGAAGCAGAGCCGCGGTGCCCATGGTGACGAACCCTCCCATGGAGTGGCCGACCATGATGGGCTTGCTCGGGAGGTCGAGTTGGCCGATGACCGCCTCCGCCTCGTCCGCCCAGAGACTGAGGTCGTAGGCCTCGCGATGGTCGGAGTCGCCGTGCCCGGACAGGTCGAGGGCCGCCACCTGGTAGTCGGGCAGGAATGCCGGCGCGATGTGGCTCCACCAGTGGCTGTGGGCGGCGCCACCGTGCACGAAGACGAGTCCGGGACGGCCAGCCTCGCCCCAGTGGAGATAGTTGATCGCGGCACCGGCGACCTCGACCGATCCGCGCGACGGCCGGTTCGCCATCGCGTCGAGATACCACTGGGGAGCGCTGTCGTGGGCTGGGGGTGTGTCAGTCATGTGATAGCCCGAGGGAGGGGTGGGCATTGGCCCCACCCTGGCGGGTCTCGACCGAAAAACCCACATCGCGTTCGAGTGCGAGGGCAAGGAGATCGGCACGTTCGCGAGCGGTGAACAGCTCGAGCTCGACATCGGCTTCCGGCTCGGTGACGGCGCTGATGGTGATCGTGGAATCATCGTGGGTTGCGGCGATCCGGCCGATGCTGCGTCGGTGGGTTCGGTCGAGCGCGATCGCGACGCGCAGCATGCCGCCGAGCGTTCGCACACGATGCTGGTCTCTGTCGGAGAGCGCGGCGAATTCCTCGTGTTTCGGTTTTGGATTGCTCTTGCGGTGATAGCGCGCCACCTGCGCGATGAGCTCGATCTCGTTCTCGGTGAACCCCGCCAGGTGCTCGCTGTTGCGGATCAAGTAGTACGAGTGCTTGTGGTGCGCCGCATGAGCCACGAAGAGGCCGACGTTGTGCAGAAGCCCGGCCGCCTCGAGGATGTCCCGCTCGAACTCACCCATGGTGTGGAGGGCGGTGGTCTCGTCGAAGAGCTCGAGGGCCAGATCGGTGGCGTGCTGGGCATCGTCCACCTTCTCTTCGAAGCGTCTCGCGGTGGTCAGAACGCTCGCCCGGCGGAGGTCGCTGAGGTGGTGGAGTGCATCACCGCTCGACTGGCGTTGCTGCATGCGATCGAGAACCACTCCCTCTCGAAGGGCGCCAGCCGAGACCACGAGTTCATCGATTCCAAGGGCCTTGCAGAGTTGGCGAAGCAGGATCGATCCGGCGACGATCACGTCGACGCGGTGGGCGTCGAGGCCCGGCATGTCCGCGCGGTCAGTGGGCTTCGGTCGACCGACGATGTCGTCGACCAATGCCTTGAGATCGTCGCTGGTCAGAACGAGATTGTCGACGGTTCTGGCCGGCGTGCCGGCCCGGGCGGCGGCCATGAGCGCCAGATTCTCGATGGTGCCTGAACAGCCGATCGCGAGCTCGAAGCCGAACTCCTTCACCTCGCGAGCGACCGGCGCCGTGAACGACTTCACGAATCGCCGACACGCCTTGACCTGTCCCGGTTCGATGTGTCCGTCCGGGAAGAACCGATGGGTGAGCCGGATGTGGCCGAGCTTCATCGAGCGGGCGAGCGCAGGTCTCGTTCCTTCACCGACGACGACCTCGGTCGAACCGCCACCGATGTCGATGACGAGGTGACGCCGGTCCGCTGCCGGGACGGAGCCGAGGGCGCCCAGATGGATCAGCCGCGCCTCCTCGACCCCGGAGATGACCCCGACGCTCACGCCCGCTTCGTTTCGGGCCCGAGCGAGGAAGCCGTCGCGGTCCTCTGCTTCTCGGACAGCGCTGGTCGCCAGGGCAACCACTTCGGCATCGTGTGACTCTGCGATGCGGCGGAATCGGTCGAGGGCCTCGACGACGCGGCTGACGGCATCGGGGTCGAGGGTCTTCATGTCGGTGCTGCCAGAGCCGAGCCGGACCGGCGCCTTCTCGCGGGTAAGGACCTCAGGGGACCCTCCGTCGACGGGGCGAGCCACGACGAGGTGGACCGAGTTCGTGCCGATGTCGATGGCGGCGATGGGGCGGGTCACCATGGCTCGTCCATTTGTCGAGGATGAAGCTTCCAAGGGTGGAGGTCGATCTTGGTGGGGTCGAAGTGGGGGAGGAGGTCGGCCGCCGTGATCTCGGTCACGGGACCCGCGTCGCCGAGCAGCCCGAGACTGTGTCCGAATGCGGCGATCACGCGGTCGGGCGTATCACCCAGATCGAGACGTTCGCCCAGCGCCACGGCGCCGTCGCGTTTGGCGAGTCGATCGCCGTTGGGCGCCAGGACGAGTGGCACGTGGGCCCAGGTGGGAGTGGAAAGCCCGAGCTGCCGTTGGAGGAAGGCATGGCGGGGACTCGAGAGCAGTAGATCATCGGCCCGGACGATCTCCTCGACTCCCTGGTCGGCATCGTCCACGACCACGACGAGGTTGTAGGCGGGGGTTCCGTCGCCCCGGCGGAGGACGAAGTCGTCGACGGTGGTGGTGACGTCACCGTGGAGCCGGTCGCGGATCATGACTTCCGCCGCATCGGCCCGGATCCGCAATGCCGCGGGCCGGTCGGAGGCCTCCCGCTTGGCGATCTCGACGTTCGTGAGCCGACGACAGGTGCCGGGATAGTGGCCCGGGGCTGCACCGACGATCTCGCCGTGCGGTGCCGAGGCGGCCTCGCGGATCTCACGGCGAGAACACCAGCACCGGTAGGTGACCCCGGCGTGGTCGAGATCAGTGAGCGCATCTCGATACAGGGCCAGCCGGTCCGACTGGCGAACGGCCTCGCCATCCCAATCGAGTCCCAGGGTTTCGAGATCTCGCATCTGTGAGGTTTCGTGCTCGGGCCGGGCGACGGCATCATCGAGGTCCTCGAAACGCAGCAGGAAACGCGAACCGGCGGCCCGGGCGAAGAGCCAGGCCGCCAGTGCGGTGCGGAGATTTCCGACGTGCAGGGTGCCAGTGGGGCTGGGGGCGAATCGGCCGACACTCACGGGCCGATCATGCCACCCC
>JAERSO010000004.1 GCA_016845585.1 Acidimicrobiaceae bacterium
GGCAAGCTGGAATTCGACGCGTCGGAGATGTCGGGCACCGAATACGTGACGCATGTCGCCTCGGGCAACAGCCCGTTCATCGGTATTCCCGTGTTTGCCTCCCGCGTGTTCCGGCACAGCTTTATCGTCATAAACAGGAAATCCGGGATCGAAAAACCGAAGGATCTGGAAGGCCGCCGCGTCGGCGTGCAGCTCTATACCATGTCGGCGGCCATGTGGATCCGCGGCATGCTGCAGCACGATTACGGCGTCGACCTGTCGACCCTCAGCTGGGTGCAGGGCGCGATCAACGGGTCCGGCAGCCACGGGTCGCCGACCGTCCTGCCGCTGCTGAAGCAGCCCGATGTGGTCAACAACGACAGCGACAAATCTCTCAGCCAGATGCTGGAAGACGGTGAGATCGACGCAATCCTGTCGGCCCAGATGCCGGAAGTGTTCGGCCGCAATCCGGACATCGTCCGCCTCTTCCCCAATTTCCGCGAAGTGGAAGCGGATTATTACCGGCGCACGAAACTGTTTCCGCTGATGCATCTGGTGGTGATCCGCCGCGACGTCTACGACGCCAATCCGGACGTCGCGCAATCGCTCTACGACGCGTTCTGCCGGGCCAAGGACATTTCGCTGGGGCACATGAAATACACCGGTGCGCTGCGCTACATGCTGCCGTTCCTGCCGGCCGACCTGGAAGAGATCGAGGATATCTTCGATGGCGATCCGTGGCCGTACGGAATCGAGGCCAACCGCCCGACGCTGGAGGCCGAGGTGCAGTACATGGTGGAACAGGACTACATCGCCGAGGCGATGCCGATCGAGGACCTGTTCGCGCCGGGGGTGGGGTAGCCCCAAACCACCAAAAGACATTATTCCCCCGGCTTCATGCCGGGGGTCCATCGGGAACGCTGCACGGGTGGAAAAATGGACCCTTCGCCACAAGGGCGAGGGATTAGTTCTTTTATCGCTAAGGCTACCCCAGCGTCGGGTCCAGAATAATCTTCCCAACACCTACCCCTTCCGGGCTTTCCAGCAGGGCGTGCATGGCGGGCGCTTTAGACAGCGGCACCACCCGGTCGATCACGGCTTTCAGTTTGCCTTCCGCCGCCGCGTCGAAACAGGGCAGCGCGTCCGAGGCGATGCTCTGCGGATCGCCCTTGATGGTGAGCTGGCGGTTGTAGACCGTGTGGAAATTGACCGGGACGACGGGCCCGCCGTGGGCGCCCGCGGTCACCATGCGACCGTGCCGCGCGAGGCATTCGATACCCTTCGAACAGAAATCCGGGTTGGCGATGTTGTCGTAGAACAGATTGACGCCCTGCCCTTCCGTGATTTCCATCACGGCGTCGACCAGATCGATCTCACCATAGTTCACCGCGTAATCCGCGCCGAGCTCCGCCCCCACAGATGCCCGATCCGCGCTGCCGGCAGCGGCGATCACGGTTGCGCCAGCCGCTTTGGCCAACTGGATGCCGATAGATCCCAGATTACCCGAGGCGCCGAGGATCAGCACCGTCTGGCCCGCTTCTAGCTTGCCGTGTCTGAACAGCAGATTGTAGGCGACCGGCCCGTGGCGGGAGATCACGGTCGCTTCGGCAAACCCGACCTCGTCGCGCACCTTCACGCAGCAACCCGCCGGCGCCAGCGCGTATTCAGCATCGCCGCCATCGCATTCGATGCCGTAGCGGCCGCCTTTCGGCATGGTCAGGGTGGCTGACACCCGGTCGCCGACGGCAAACTCGGTCACGTTGTCTCCGACTGCGACGACGACGCCGGACGGATCGACACCCGGTATGTGTGGCGGCGTCACCCCGTAATGCGGCGCCCTGCCCGACCGGATTTCAACATCCAGCACCCGGTTTACCGAGACGGCATGCACCTGCATGACGAGATCGTCCGACCCCGGGTCGGGCACGGGACGGTCTTCGTAGTGCAGAACATCGGGCGGCCCGAATTCATTGAAGACCATCGCCTTCATGGGGGCGTCCCTCTTCGGCTTAGAACAGCTCGAGAATACCGCCCGCGTTGGCGAACAGATCCGCGTCCTGGTTGGTATGCCCGATCACCTGCAGCCCAAGCGGCAGCCCTTCGTCGGCTAGCACCGGCAAAGTCACGGTTGGCATGCCAACCAGCGAGGTCGGAACCGTAAACAGCGGATCGCCCGTCCAGTCGAGCCCCTTTGGCGCGGCGCCCGGCGCCGACAGGGTCGCGCAGACATCGAACTCACCGTTCAGCGTCGCATAGACGCCGCGCACGCGATCGCGTTCCGCCAGCAGGCCGGCGAACTCGTCCTGCGTCATGCCGACTGCCTGTTTCAGCCGGTTATGCGCGCTCTCGCTGAGCTTGGACGCGTCCATATCCCGGTTGTAGGTATCGAGCGGAAACCGCCCTTCCCAGGCATTGATGGTCATCGACAGTTCCATCGCATTCGCGATGGCGTCTTCGACCGCCGCGATCTTCTTGTCGCTGTCCCTGTCCTGCACGTCGATGCCCGCGGCGCTCATCGTGTCCCTCGCGCGCTGCCATTCGGCTTTCGCTCCGTCGGACGCATTGGCCCAGCCCGCGGTCTGAAGCATCGCGACCCGGCCCGGTTTCCTGGCGGCGGGTATTTCCATCGGCCCGGTCACGCCGACATAGCCCGCGTCTCCGCCGGTACGCGAGGTGATTTCACGCGTCAGAGACCAGCATTCGGCAAGACTGGCGGCGATCATGCCGGTACAGCTCTGGCTGAATCCGTCGAAGCTGCCGCCGCGGTTGATCCCGCCGACGCTGGGCTTGTAGCCGAACGCGCCGCAATAGCCGGACGGGCGAATGATCGAACCGATGACCTGCGATCCCGTACCGGCCGCGAGCATGCCGCAGCCCACCGCCGCGGCAGACCCGCTGCTGGACCCGCCGGGCGTACGTTCTAGATCCCAGGGGTTGTGCGTCTTGCCCGGATGGGTCGCTGCAAATTCGGTCGTCACGGTCTTCCCGACCATGATGGCACCCGCTTCGCGCATCGCGACGACGGCAGCACAGTCGCGCCCGGTCTCCGTGCCTACGAACAGGGGGGAGCCCTGCCCGGTCGGCATGTCGGCGGTTTCCATCACATCCTTGACACCGACAGGCATGCCGTCGATCGGCGATATCTGATTGCCGGACTGCCAGCGTTCGGTGGCGGCGTCGGCCGCGGCCCGCGCCGCGTCGAAGTTCGTATATTCGAAGGCTTGCACGTCGCCTTCGCGTGCCTCGATCTCGGCGATACAGCGATCGAGAAACGCGCGTGGGCTGTCCGATCCGTCGGCGAAGTTTGCACTGGCTTCAAAATACGAGCGCTTTTGAGGTGTGTCCGATCCCATGATTTTCTCCCTTTAGAGGAACTCAGCCGCGGCCGGCGAGTTCCAGTCCCTTTTCCAGATCGTTGTAATGCCTTCCCGGCGCCGACATAAGGAAGCGGTACCCCTGATCCATCAGCTCCTGCATGTTGCCGGCATTGGCGTGCGGATGCCCGACGATGACATCATGGCGCTTACAGATATCTAGCACCCCCGCCCTGGCGCCCAAAAGTT
>JAERSO010000005.1 GCA_016845585.1 Acidimicrobiaceae bacterium
CACCAAGACGCCCCGCCGGCGCCCACGCCGCCGATCGTCGACCCCGCACCCGAGGGCGAGCGGAGCTGGACCTAGCGGCAGCCATGGGGTGTCGCTCTGCAAATGGTTTGCTAATGGCAGCGAGCGGCAGCGAGCAGCAAATAGCGTCCGGGCTGGTCGCCAGGTGCCGCTGTTTGCCGCTCCCTGCCGCCTGTTGCCGCTCGTTGCCGGTTGGGGGAGGTGAGTTCAAGTCCCCCCTCCGACACACTCGCTAACCCCCGCTGCGACTGGGAATGGTCTGTTGCCGGGGTGGCTCGCTGACCAGGCACTTCGGGTCACGCTGCCACCAGCTCGACGCTCCGAGGCGCGCGTGCACTTTGGGTTAAACTCGCCCGTCCGACACCGAACAAGTGTCGATCATTCAGGCAGGGTGCGGCTCGGGCCGGTGCGAGGCTCGTTCAGTCTTGTAGGGCCACGAACGCCTGCTCAGTTTCGTCGTAGATCGCCATGCGGAGAACGTCCTCGGCGTCGTACTTGCCTTCGGTGAGTGTTGCCGTGCCGCTGCCGGGCAGGTGGAACTCGCCGAGGGAGTCGAGGGCCGCGGCGAATGACTCGGTCGTGAGGTCAGGGCCGGCCGAGTCGGCGACGGAGGTGAAGATCGCCATGAGCCGGCAGGCGATCTGGAGCCCGACTGCGTGGTTCGGCTCCCGGTCTGGGACGTCGGCTGGGTTGACGGCGATGAGGTCGGGGTTGGCCTCGTTCCACGGAGCCACGCAGTGCTCCTGGAACACCGGGTCGTCGTAGCGGACCGAAGCGGACTGAGGGCCGTAGGTGTAGAGCGCCTCGAAGCTCGAGAGGTCGGCTCGTCCCGCCGTGGTGCTGGCCGAGCCCTGGTCGGTGAAGAGGATCGTGGGAGCGAAGTCGGCGCCGATGAAGGAGTTGACGGCGACGATCGCGTCGCCGACGACCAGTACCGTGTCGACGCCCTGCACCTTCATCGCCTCGGCTGCGGCGGCCGCTTCGACCGCGGCGCTGCCGATCGTTCCGTCGCCCTGGGTCAGGTAGATGCCCTCGACGGTGATGCCGGCGGCTTCCAGGGCCGGCACGGCGATCGCTTCCGTGACCTCGATCGCGTCGCTCGACATCACGGCGACGGTCCGACCCTCGAAGAGGCCGCTCTCCACCGCCTCGTCGATGAACAAGCCGATGGTTCGTTCGCGGCTGGCGTTGACCGACGCGTAGGGGGCGATGCTGCGCTCGACCCGTTCCTGGGTGAGGTCGCTGTTCGCGATCGCGACGGTGTCGTGCTGCTCGGTGTAGCAGAACACCTCATCGCGCCGGATCGCGCCGACGACCGCGAACACCTGGGTGTCCTCGGTGAGCTCGAGACAGGCCGCGCGAGCGCCCGTGCTGCCGACCGGATCGAACGCGATCGAGATCACCTCGAGGTTGCGCCCAGCTACGCCGCCGTTGGCGTTGATGTGTTCGACGATCGCCTGCATGTGGTCGCCCTGCGGGCCCCAGTTGAGGTCGACGATCCCGCGTTCGCGCACGTCGTCAAGGTCGAGGTAGACGTAGCCGATCGTGATCGTGTCGTCGGTGACACCCCGCACTCCGTCGGGTTCGTCGGCGTCCGTCGGCGCTTCCGAGTCGTCTGGGTCGTCCGCGGGCTCGTCGTCCCCCGCATCGTCGAGGGCTGTTTCCTCGGCGCCGTCGTCGGACGGCTCGGCCGGGTCCTCAGAGCCGTCGTCGGCCGCGTCTTCGTTGTCGAGCGGGCCGGCCTGATCGGCTGCGCACGCTGTGACGAGGACGGCGGAAGCGATGAGTGCCGTGAGGAGTCGGAGGAGGGATCGCTTGGACTGTGTGCTCGTCATGGGATGGGGTTCCTTTCCAGAGGCTGGCTGCGTTCGATGGCGCGTTGGTCGGTGCCGAGGTAGCTGGCGACGACGCGGGGGTCGACGCGGACGGCCGTCGGCTCGCCTTCGGCGATGACCTTTCCGGCCTCCATGCAGTAGATGCGATCGGAGATCCGCATGATCAGCGGCATGTCGTGTTCGATCACGATCACGGTCGCGTCGAGATCGGCTCGGATGCGCTGGATCAGCGGGCCGAACGCCTCCGCTTCGCGCTGGGCGACACCGGCCGTCGGCTCGTCGAGGCACAAGACAGGCTGCTGGGTCGTGATGAGCCCTGCGAGCTCGACGATGCGGCGTGTGCCCGTCGAGAGGTCCGAGATGAAGTTGTCGGCGTAGCGGCCGAGGCCGACGTAGTCGATGACCTCGTCGGCCAGTGCCCGCTGGGTGCGGCCGGCCGCGAAGCCGCGGGGAAGGCATAGCGCGGTGGCGGCGAGGCTGGTGCGGTGCCGGGCTTCGGCCGCGACCTCGAGTGTCTCTCGTACAGTGAGGTCGGGGAAGAGCGCTGCGGCCTGGAACGTGCGGCCCAGACCGTGCCGGGCCCGGGCGGCGGCCCGAAGGTCGGAGACGTCGCGGCCGAGGAGTTCGACGCTGCCCTCCGCCTCGATATAGCCGCCGATGGCGTTCAACAGTGTCGTCTTGCCGGCACCGTTCGTGCCGATGAGTCCGACAATCTCGCCCGCGCCGGCGGTGATGCCGACCCCGTCGACCGCCATGTTCCCCCCGAATCGGACCCGCAGGTCGGTCGTTCGGAGCACCGTTCCATCGGCATCGCGTTCAGTCGTGGGGGCGACGACAGAAGCGGTTGGGCGGGCTGCTGCCCGCGACGCCGGCTCGACCGAGTCGGCGCGGCGGCTCAGCAACGCGAGGGCAGCGTCTCGAACGGTGAGGCCGATCTGGATGAGCCCGCCGGGGAAGTACATCAGGAGGATCAGCAGGCCGACGCTCGAGGTCAGGAGCGGGATGATCGCGTTGTCGGGCCAGATCGCGGGCAGCCCGATGACCCACAGGGAGCCGAGGATCGGACCGGCGATCGAACCCACGCCGCCGATCACGGCGATCGCTACGACCCGGAACGAGGCGCCGGCATTGAAGAGCACCTGAGGATCGATCGTGACGAACAGGCCACCGATCGCACCGCCGGCGAGTCCGGCGATCGCGCCGGCGATCCCGAAGCCCATGAGCTTCGCTCGCGTGGGCGAGACGGTGAACGCGGCCGCTGAGTTGGGGTTGTCGCGAACCGCGATGATCATGCGGCCGATTCCCGAGCGGCGGAGGCGAGCGACCAACACCACGACGAGGGCCAAGAGTCCCAGGGAGAACCAGTAGTAGCTGCGCTGGGTCGTCAGATCGAACGGCCCGACGCCACCGCGAAAGAGCGTGACCGTCTCGGCATTGCCGCCCGAGAAGAACTCCGTGCGCCACAGGTATTGCTGTGCAGCCAGCGCGAAGCCGACGGTCACGACCGCGAGCATGAGACCGCGGACTCGAAGCGCGCCGAGCCCGATCAGCACCGCGGCGACTGCGCACACTGCCGTCATGATGAGGATCGCGCCGAGGAACGTCATACGGGGCAGCGCCAGATCGAACGACGCCGAGCCGACACCGACGCCGAGCGTCTGACCTCTGATCAACGCCGAGGTGCCGAGCGCACCGATACCCGCAAAGGCGGCCTGACCGAGGGAGAGCTGGCCGGTCCAGCCGGTGAGCACCACGAGCGAGATCCCGAGCAGCGCCATCAGCAGCATGTGGCCCCACAGGAACTGGCGGGATGGCAGCGTGATCGCGAACGGCAACGCGGCCGCCACTGCGAGGCCGAGCAGGGCAGTGAGCGTGCCCATGTGCTTGATCCACCATCGGCCTTGCAGCTCCTCGGGGATGGGCCGGACGCGGGGCGCGAACGAGAAGGACTCCCGCTCGTCGGCCCTGTCGCGTCGCGTGATGAACCACACGGTGACCGCCATGGCCACAAACAGCAGCGCTTCGATTCGGCCACCGTGTGACGGGTAGTTGAACCGGACCACCGCCTCGACGACGCCGATGGCGAGACCGCCGAGCAGCGCACGCGGGAACGAGACCATTGCGCCGATCAGCGCTGCGGCGAGCACGCGTGTGAGGATCGCTGGACCGATCGTCTCGATGCCCGCGAGTTGGCCTCGCGTGCCAGCGATCAGGATCGCTGTGACCGCGGCGAGTAGGCCGGCGAGCGTCCAGACGCACGTCGACACGATCTTGGGGTTGATGCCCGACAAACGGGCCTTGTCGGCGTTCGCGGCAGAGGCCTGGACGGTCTTCCCCAATCGGGTGCGGCCCAGGAACAGGCTGAGTCCGATCGTGATGACGGGAACGACGATCAAGACGATCAGCTCGGCCCCTGAGATCTCGACGCCGCCGACCGTCCACGACCCGTCAAACGGCAACGGATAGCGCGCGCCCAGCTGCAGGCCCAGGTCCGGGAGCGCCACGCGGAAGAGGTCGGCGAGCTGGGCGATGCCGATCGTGGCGACGAGCAGGATCACGCGGGGAGCGGTGAAGAGCCGGGTGACGACGGTTATCTCCACCGCCGCCGCGAACGCTGCGCCGGTGAGCAGCGCAGCACCGAGCGCCAGCCAATAGTTCCAGTCGTAGCGGATGACGGTGAGGGCGAGCATCGTCGCGGACAGCGCGCCGATGCTGCCGACCGCGAAGTTGATCACCCGGCTCGTGCGGTAGATGAGCACGACGCCAAGCGCGAGCAGGCCGATCGAGAGCCCCTCGATCACGCCGTTGAAGACGATCTGGCGCGGGAACTCAGGACTCACGCGTTGCCTCCGAGTCATCGCCCCCGAGGAAGACCGCACGCGCGAGGTCGTCGCGTTCGAGCAGCTCGGCGGTGGGCCCGCTGAACTTCACCTGGCCCTTCTCCATGAAGATCGCCTGGTCGGCGACGGCGAGCGCGACCTGCAGCGACTGCTCGACGATGATCATCGTCTGCCCCTGCGCCTTCAGTTCATCGATGATCCCGAGGAGCTGCTGGACCACGGTGGGAGCGAGGCCGAGCGACAGTTCATCGATGATGAGGACCTCGGGGTCATGGACGAGCGCCATGGCCAGGGCGAGCATCTGCTCCTGGCCGCCGGAGAGGTCGCCGGAGCGGTCGTCGGTCCGCGCCCGTAGCTGCGGGAACAGGTCGAGCGCCCGTCCGATGCGGCGCTCGCGTTCAACCCGATCCGGGTAGATGAAGGTGGCCATCTCCAGGTTGTCTCGCACCGTCATCGGGTCAAAGACGGCGTTCCCGCCGGGGAGCTGGTGGATCCCGAGTTTCACCCGGGTCTCGGGCGCGGTGAGGGTGATGGTGCGGCCGTCGAGCCGCACGACACCGCGGCTCGGGATCGCGAGGCCGGAGATCACGCGGAGCGCCGTGGACTTGCCAGCCCCGTTTGTGCCGAGAAGGGCGAGTGTCTCGCCCTTCGCGACCTCGAAGCTGACGTCGAACAGCACCTGGACCCGCCCGTACGAGAAGTCGACGTTGTTGACCTGCAGGGCCGGGACGTCGTCGGGGTTGGCGCTACGCCAGGCGTGCTCGGCCTGTTCCTCCTCGATCTCCTCGGCGATCAGCGAGAGGTCACCGCGGATGAAGCGCGCACCGTTGACCAGGAGCAGTCCGCCGATGAGATTTGCCGGTCCAGCGAGCAGGATCACGGCCCATCGGGGGCCGAGTTCGTTCGAGATCAACCCGCCGATGACGGCGCCGCCCACGCCGCCGACACCGAAGACCATGGCGATCACGATGGCGGTGCCCTGGGAGCGGAGTCGGTACGGGGTCACCGAGGCGAGAACCGGGGCGATCATTGCGAACTTGGCGGAACTGATCACGACGCTGATCGCGCCGATGATGGCGAAGAGGGTCGGCGTCGGCATCGACATCTGCAGGGGTGAGAGCACGACGACAGGGAAGAAGAGCATGCCCATCAGCACGAGCGCCTTCGGTGGGCTCTCGGCGTAACGTCGGTCGAATCGGCTGGCGACGAAGGGCACGACGCCGAGCGCCAGGAATCCGGGTATCGACGTGACCAGGGCTCGCTCGAAGGCGTCGAGATCAAACCGATCCTCGAGATAGAGGTTCGTGAAGACCGGGACGCTGGTGATCATGAAGCCCAGCGCGGCGAACGCCGCGAGTGCGGTGCGATAGGTGCGGATCGCCGTGAGGCGTTGCCAGGTGGCGCCCATCGAGATCGGCGGTGGGGCCTCCTCTTCGATCACTTCGCCGGTGGTCGCCCGCTGCTCGTATTGACCGCGCGGCGGGTCGGGGAGGAAGAAGAGGGCGATACCCATCAGCAGGGTGGGAATTCCACCGATCCAGAACGCCCATCGCCATGACTCGTCACCGCCGAGGTAGGCGACGAAGCCCCCTATCGCGAGTGGCGTGATGAGCCCACCGACTCGGCCGACCACGTTGTTGATCGCGTAGATCCGCGCGCGGGCGGCGATGGGGTAGGCGTCGGCCAGGATCGGCCCCTGCACCGTCTGGGTGTTGGACCGCCCGAGCGCAGTGGCCGCTCGCGCCACGAAGTAGGACAAGGCGTTGGTCACGAACCCGGTGAGGATGACCACGGCCGACCAGAACACCGTCGCCGCGCCCGCGATCGTCGGGCGGTGGAAGCGATCGGCCAGGCGGCCGAGGAGGAGACCTCCAACGGCGACGAGGGCGAGGCCGCCTACGGTGATGACGGCGATGACGAGGTCGCTGACACCGAGCGTGTCCTGGATGTCGGGGGCGAGGAGCGTGGCGGCCTCACGCTCGAGCTCGTCGAGACCGTTCAGGAGGGCCAGCATCGCGATGGTGGACGATCCGCCCGCAGCGATGCCGGCCCGCAGGCTCATCGACTCCTCGCCGACGCCCGGGAGTTCCTCGTCCGGACGGACCGCTACCTCGCGTTGCGCCGCTTCGGCCTGGAGCCGCGCAGCTTCCTCGTCGAGGAGCGCGGCGGTCAGGTCGGCAGCAGAGGCCTCACGTTCCGTCAACCTCTGCCTCCCCCTCGAAACCGAAGCTCAACTACTTTCGCACATTATGAAAATAGCTGCGGTCGGTCAAGCCGCGAATCACGAAGATCTACGGAGCGAGCGCCTGGGTGATGAGGCTCGAGACGAGCTGCTTGGCCCGGTCGGCCGAGAGGCCCTGCCACGTCCGCAGTCGTTCCCACGTGTCCCAGCTGGTGTGGAGGTCGAGCAGCTCGAGGGTGTCAGCCGCCGTATCGACGTCGAGTGCGCCGAGCTCGGGCTCGAAGGTCGTGGCGACTTGGTCTCGCAAGTGGGCGGCGACTTCGGTCTGCTGTCGTTGGAGCTCGGGGGAGGCGTGGAGTCGAACAAGTGCGGCGCGCCGAGCCGGCGCCACCGCCTCGAACAGCGCAGCTCGATGGTCGGCGATCCCGCTGATCCGTTGCGGGAGGTCGCCTTCGACGGGGCGGGCACGGAACAGTTCGCCGTGCGTGCGGAGCTGCCGCTCGGCCATGGCGACGGCGAGGGCTTCCTTGTCCTGGAAGTGCTGGTAGATCGCGCGGGTCGTGCGGCCGACGCGCTCCGCGATCTGTTCGATGGTGGGCGTGAGGTTGCCCTCGGCGTTCAGCTCGAGCATCGTGTCGATGACCGCCTCGCGGGTGCGGAGGCCCCGCGCGACCCGTCCGTCCTCAGCCTTTGCTGTCATGGTTGCCGACGGTAGCCGTCAGCGTGGTGCTCAACGCCTTCATCGGCTCGACGGTGCTCGGGTGGTCGTAGAGGTTGGTCGCCTCGTCGGGATCTGACGCGAGATCGAACAGCTCGCTCGGCTGGCCGTCGTCGGCGTTGATTGTCAGGCGCCAGCGTCCATCGGTGATCGCGTGCCAGGTCGGCGCACCGGGTCGCATGCGAATCATGCTGATCGCGTGGTTTCGGGGATCGCCGCCGTCGCCCGTGACGAACGGCAGCAGCGACCGTGCGGCAGCTCCGTCGAGCGGGTCGGCATCGCCAGCGTCGAGCAGCGTGGCTGCGACGTCGAAGGCCTGGACCGGAGTCGGCTCGACGTGGCCGGCGCGGTCGGCTGCTGCGCCGGGAGGCCGCACGATGAGGGGCACCCGTACCGACGACCGGTAGAAGTTCATCTTTGCCATCAGGCCATGGTCGCCCAGCATCTCGCCGTGGTCGGAGCAGTACACGACCCACGTGTTGTCGAGTTGGCCGCTCTCCTCGAGCAGAGCGAGGATCGCGCCGATGCGCTGGTCGATGAGCGACACCATGGCGTAGTACTGCCGGGCACCCGCGAGCACGAACTCGTCGGTCAACAGGTCGCTGTGCGAGTGCGTACGGCAGAGGAGCAGCTGCTTCCCCCACGCTTCGGTGGTCGTGACCGGCTCGGCCCGAGCCGTGCGCTCGATCATCGCGTCGGAGTAGTGCTCGGCCCAGACCGGGTCACCGATCAGGGGCACGTGCGGCTGCACGAAGGAAAGCTGCAGGAACCAGGGCTGGTCGGCGGGTCGGCTTGCGAGCCAGCGCTCGGCCTCGTCGGCGAGGAAGCTGGTGAGGTCGAGTTCCTGGGGCAGGGGAGAGGTGACCGCGTTCCAGTGCTTGTCGCCGCCGCGGAAGTTGTCGCGGATCACCTGCTGGTACGGCTCGAGGGCGTCGTGCTCTCGCAGAAACGTCGTGTACGGCGTGTCGACATCGAAGAGGTGGACGTACTTGTCGAACTCCTCGACCACATGATCGAAACCGAAACTGCCGATCCACTCCTCGGTTGGTGGTGGCGTGCCAGGCTCGGCACCCATCGGCCAGGCGTCGAAATGGGTCTTGCCGATCGAGGCGGTCGTGTAGCCCGCGTGCTGCAGTCGACGCGGGAAGGTGTCCCATTCAGGCTGGCAGTTGCCGGCGAAGTTGCCGAGGACGCCGTGATCGCTCGGGAACCGGCCGGTGAGCAACGAAGCGCGCGCCGGCTGGCACACGGGACTTTCGGTCCAGGCTTGGTCGAACCGCACGCCTTCGGCCGCGAGGCGATCGAGATGCGGCGTGACCACGACGTCGTTGCCGGCGCAACCCATCACGTCGGCGCGGTGCTGATCGGCGTAGAGGAACAGCAGGTTCGGTTTGCGCTCGGGGCTCATTCGGCTACGCCCTCCCAGGAGATGATTCCCTGCTTGAGCCGGATGCCGCTCGACTTGTAGAGGCCCTTGCTTGGGCGAGGGTCGATCTGCTTCGACCGGGCTCGACACAGGTCGGACTTGACCGAGCGCGCTCGTATCACCGCGGGTTCGTCGTCGGGCCCCAGTGCGACGAGATCGATCACGTGCATAGCCAGCTGGGGGTCGCCCTCGGCGGCCAGGGCCTCTGCTCGCGCGATCACCGTGTCAGGATCGGCCATGGCATCGAAGGTCGCTCGGGCGACGTCGGCCGGCGGCGACGGGTGGAGGGTGGTCGGGTTCCGATCCCACCATCCGCTCTCCTCACGGACAATGTCGCGCACGATGTACTCGGGGCTGCCGTATGCCCAGCTGAGCCACGGGTGGCCGAAGACGTCGTCGGGGTAGTCGAGATCGGCGAGGATGTCGCGCTCGCCGAGGCCGCGGTTGAGTCGTTCGACGACCTCGTGTCGCAGCCAACGGAGGGCGTTGACGGTGGTGGTCAACCGTTCGTGGATGAGGTCGGCTCCCGTCACATACCGGCCGAACTCGATGATCAGGATCTCGGGGCGGAGTTCGATCAGTCGTTCGAGGGTGTCGGCCCATCGGCTGGTGAGACGAAGGGAGCGCTGCGGGGTGCCGACGTTGGGGATGAAGTCGGCCGGCACCGCCGGACCGGTGTAGAGCGTGCGGGTCCCGGGGAGCCACACCGAGATGGCGTCGTCGGTCTCCGACGGGGTCCAGAGCAGCTCGACCTGTGGGGATTCGGACAGGACCAGGTGGTCGTCGAACGTCTCGGTCGGATCGATCTTGAGCGGGTCGAACAGGGCGCCGATTCCGGGGAACTGCATCTCGTTGAGGATCGCCTGGTAGCCCTCGGTCTCGCGATAGCGGGCGTAGCGGGCCGGCAGGTTGCGGTGGGCGATGATGCGCGGCGGTGCATCGCCTCGCGCCGCGTTGTGGTCGACCCACTGGGGGAGGCCGGCGTTGTAGCTGACGTGGCCGTGGGAGTAGCAGATCGCTGAAACCGGAGCGTCGGTGTGGGTGCGCAGTTCGGCGATCATCCTCTCGGTCATCTTCCCGCCCCGTCCGGTGTCGACGAGCACGACGCCCTCGTCGGTCTCGATCGCCAAAGCGTTGCCCTGCGCGGCCAGGACCCACACGCCGTCGGTGACCAGCACGCTGGCCGGCTTTTTTGCCGACTCTTGTCCGGCCATCAGGACCATCCTCCGTCGTGGGCGATGAACTGCCCGGTCACGAATCCGCACGTCCCGTCGAGGTAGGCGCAGCAGAGTGCGGCGCACTCGTCGACGGTGCCGAGACGACCCATCGGAACACGGGCGACCGTCTTGGCTAGGCCCTCGGGCGTGTCAGCCTCGTTGGCGGCGACGAACCCAGGGATGTCCATGAAGTTCGTGCCGAGGGCGTTGACTTGCACGCCCTTGGGGGCGGCGTCAGCGGCCACGTTCTTGACCAGATGCGTGGCGCCGGCTCGCAACGCGGAATACAGCGGCGCCGATGGGAGGACCCGGTTGCCGGCCGAGCTGGTGATCATCAGGATCTGTCCCTTGCCCCGTTCGATCATCGAGGGCAAGACCGCCTTCATGAATTGGTAGGGAGCGTCGATCAAGCCGCGTTCGAGCGCATGGAGATCGTCGGTGCTCGAGTCCAGGAACCGGCCGGTCAGGATGTGGCCGGTGAACGCGGTCGCCGCGTCGATGCGACCGAAGCGGTCGAGACCCGTCCCCACCAGTCGTTGGGCGACGGCAGGGTCAGCCACGTCCCAGACACGCTCGGCGACGGCCACCGTGGCGCCGAGTGCCTCGAGTTCGTCGACGAGGCCTGGCTCGGGGTCGCCGATGACGAGATCGTGCCCCCTCCGGGCCATCTCACGAGCGAGAGGTGCGCCGATGTAGAGACTCGTATTGCCGATGAGCGCCACGCGTCGTTGGTCACCTTCGGCCGAGGATGAGGCAGTCATGTGGTCTCCATTGGTTCTGGTGGCCGTGTTGGTTCTCGTGGCACGGTCTCGGCGGGCACGACAGCAACGGGATGCGGTCTCACTCGGTTGCAGCCGAGGAATCGGCGTTGAGAGCGAACGTGGCGTACTCCTCGGCGGTGTCATCGAGATCCTCGAAATGGATCACACCCATTTCCTCGAAGCGGCGCCGGAGCCACTCGTCGTTGCGATCGAGAAGCCCCAACTTCTTGCAGTTTGGAACGACTTTGGAGAACAGCATCTGTTGGAAGAGCACCCGGGTTGGGTCGCGCATGACGATGGGCAATACGTCACGTGGCGCGACTCCCATCGTCTGCCAAACTTCCTGTGAGAGGAAGCGGTCTCGCATGTGGATCGCGGCCTCGTAGGCGAACTGTTGCCGTTCGAACATCTCCGCATCGCTCATCTCGTCGTAGGCCTCTTTGAGTGACAGGACGCCGAAGGCAACGTGGCGGGCTTCGTCGGACATCACGTAGCGGAGCAGCTTCTTGAGGAGAGGTTCGCTTGTCATCTGGTGCATGAAACCGAAGGCAGCGAGCGCGAGTCCTTCGACCATGATTTGCATGCCCAGGTAGGTCATGTCCCAACGCGAGTCCTCGATGATGTCGTCGAGAAGCAACTGCATGTGGGTGTTGACGTGGTAGCCGCCACCCATCTTCTCGTCGAGGTACCGCCCGAAGACTTCGACGTGACGGGCCTCGTCGACCACCTGGGTCGCGGCATAGAGCTTTGCGTCGTACCAGGGCACGGTCTCGACAATCTTCGACGTGCACAACAGCGCACCTTGTTCGCCGTGGAGGAACTGGCTCATCGTCCACTTGCGGTTCTGGACCCCGAACTCGAGCCACTCCTTCTCGCCCCAGCTGCCGATGACGGTGTCGTCGTAGAGTCCTGGTTCGATGCCGACGGCTACCTTGCCCTCAGTCTGATCGCCCGCGATCTGGCGCTCGAGGTCGACGTCGGTGTCCCAGTCGAGGTCAGTGGTGCCATTCCATTGCCCGGTCTTGGCCTTTTCGTACAGCGTGCGCAGGCGTGGTCGTTGGAGCGAGTAGTCCCATGTGAAGATGGCGTCGGCATTGTCGGTCACGGCGTGCGCAACGACGTCGGGGTCGATGTCGGGTACGGCGAGAATCGCTTCGAGGTCGTTGGGGTTGGCGTGGTGAACATTCATGAAGGGTGCTCCGGCGGGCGAGAGATCTTTACGTCAGAGGTGGCCTCCGCACGCTCAGACTAATTTCGCACACTATGTAAATAGTTGCACTCAGTCAACCTTTGGCTACCCGCTGGACCTCGCGCCGGAGATATAATTTCGCACAATATGCAAATTGTTTGCTACGGTCGAACACAAACGAGCGAACGGTGAGGAACACATGACCCAGACGACGACCACCAAGGCCGGGCCCAACCTCGGGGCTCGAGTCGAAGGCCTCGACCTGCGAACGATGGCCCCCGAAGAGGTCCGAGAGCTGCTCGTGCCGCTGCTGCCCGAGTACCACGTGCTCGTCATTCCGGGCGAGGTCCTCGAGGCCGTCGAGCTCGAGCGGTTCGCTCGGGCGTGGGGCGATCTGCTCGAGCACCCGGTGTCACGCGTCGAGGAGACACCGTACGTGCAGATCATCTTCTCCGAGGGTGAGGGCGACGATCGGCTCGGCCAATGGCACTCCGACATGACCTGGCACGAGACGCCGCCGATCATCACGATGCTCCAGGCCCACGTCCTCCCGTCCGAGGGCGGCGGGACGATCTTCGCCAACCAGCACCTGGCCTACGAGACCCTCCCCGAGGAGTTGCGCTCCCAGCTCGACGGGGCGAAGGCGTGGAACTCCGGCAAGGTCTTCAACCCCAACATGCCGGTCACGCTGCAGCCCGCCATCCGCACCCACGACGAGTCGGGACGAAAGGCGCTGTACATCAACCCCGTCTTCACGACCGAGGTCGACGGGCTGGACGAGGCCGTCAGTCGCGAGCTCATTCTGCGCGCTGTGCAGCACGGCACCCGTCCGGAGTTCACCTACCGACACCAGTGGGAAATCGGGGATCTCGTCCTCTGGGACAACCGCTCCGTCATGCACTATCCGATCCGCGACTACTCCGAGCGGCGAGCCCTGCTGCGCGCCGTCGTCGCCGGCGGCGTCCCGGTCTGAAGAAAAGAAGTCGACGTGGAGTTCCAGCAGTTGATCTTCGAGCGGCGGAGCATTCGGGGCTACAAGCCCGATCCGGTCCCGCGGCGGGTCGTTGGGTCAGTTCGATGAGCAAGTTGTTCGCATCGATCGCCAACCTCGTGATTCGCCGGCCTGGCGCGGCCCTTGGGCTGCTCGCCGTTGTCACGGCCGTACTCTTCGCCGGCATCGGTATGCGGATCGACCAGGCGGGCAATGACGTGTTCCTGCCGGGCGACAGCGACGTCGCCGAGGCCTCCGACACATTGTCGGAGTCGTTTCCCGACTCTGTGGGCCTCAGGGGCGTCACCATCCTGCATCGGGGCGAGTTCCTGACCGCCGAGGGCCTCACACAGATCGATGAAGTCGTCGCCGCCGCGTTGGCACAGGAGGGCGTCGAGGAGCGGCTGGCGCTCACGAGTCCGGTGGCGTCGGTCGCCCCTGCGTTCAAACAGGCACTGGGCGTGCCCGACTTCAGCGGTGTCACCCAACAACAGATCGATGCCGCGGCCGCCGAGCCTCGGTTGGCGGCGCTGCTTGGGAACTTGAGCGGCGAAGCCGACGGCTCGCCGCTGGTCATCTCGTCACTGAAGCTGCGGTCCCTCGAGGGTGACGACGGGCTCGACGACATCGAGCTTCTTGTGGCCGACGCGGTCGAAAGCGTCGACGGGCCGCTCGCGGTTCGCAGCATGTCGAGCGCCACACGGGATCTGGATTCTGACGAAGCGTCGCCATCCATGGGCACCCTGATGCTCGTCTCGCTGCTGGTGATCGCCCTGTTGCTCTTCGTGTTCTTCCGGAGCGGTTCCGACGTCGCACTCTCGCTCGCCGGGCTCGCGATCACGATCGTCGGGACTCTCGGGTTCCAAGGCTTGGCCGGTCCCGATGGGCTGGACTTGATCGGGCCGCCCAACTCGCTCACGTCGATGGTGCCCATCATGTTGGTGGGCCTCGTGGTCGACTACTCCATCCAGACCGTGGCGAAGTACCGCGAGCTGCGTGCGGAAGGGCACGGCGTCCTGGACGCGGCGCGCGGCGCGCTGGCGGGTGTCCTGCTGCCGCTCGGGCTCGCCGCCGGTACGACCATCATCAGCTTCCTCACGAATCTGACGTCGTCGATCCCTGCCAACGGCGACTTCGGTGTCGTGGCGGCGTTCGGGGTCTTCTTCGGCCTGTTCACGATGTTGATCCTGATCCCCGCAGCGCGGGCGATTCTCGATCGTCGTCGCGAAGCAAAGGGCACGCTCGGGGAGCCGAAGCAGATGACCGATGCCATACCCGGCGCGGGGTCGTTTGTGGAGGCCATCGGCCGGATGGTCGCGTCGAAGCCCATGGCGGTGCTCACAGTCACCGGTGTCGTCACGATCGGCCTCGGCGTCGCCGCCACTCAGATCAGCACCGAGTTCAACACCAATGACTTCCTCCCATCGGGCGGACAGTCCGTCGAGGACATCGAGGCGATCAGCGAAGCATTGGGCGGCGAGACCAGCATCACCACTGTGCTCATCGAGGCCGAACTCACCGACGATCGCACCCTCCGCAACCTGCTGACCCTCAGCGAGGCCTTCGGGGACGAGCTGTCCCGCCCGACCGGTGCAGCGGGTGACATCACGCTGTCGCTCGGGGCTCTCTTCGACGACTGGTTCACCGACAACGGCCAACCGGGCGACAACTACGACCCTGAACTCGCGGAGCTGGCCCAGGGAATCGACCAGGGTCTGACCCTCGACCCCACTGGTGTGCAGGCCCTCCTCGATCGTCTCGAACAGGTAGACCCCGTGGGCTTCGGACAGGTCGCCGTCAACAACCGTGATGGTGTCGACCTGACACTCGTCCAGTTCGACGCCTTCACCGGTGACCAGGAGGTCACGGTGCAGATGGTCGACGACCTGGAGGGTCTCTGGTTCGGCGACCGCGACCAGATCACGGCCACATCCGGTGATATCACCGCTCTGGAGATTACGGGCGCCATGACTGACGGTCAGACCACCTCGATCGCGATCACGCTGCTGGCTGCCCTGATCGTGTTGATGACCTTCTTCTGGGTCACCGAGTTCAAGCCGATGCTCGGTTTCATCGCCGTGTCACCGATCCTGCTCGTGCTGCTGTGGGTGCTCGGCACGATGACACTCCTGGACATCCCGTACAACGTCGTGACTGCATTGATCACCGCGCTGTCGATCGGCATCGGTGTCGACTACACGATCCACGTGATCCACCGCTTCACCGAAGAGCTCGAGCATGGCAAGTCGCTCATGGACGCGACCACAACCACGTTGTCGACAACCGGCTCAGCGCTCATCGGCTCCGCAATGACCACAGCGCTCACGTTCGCCGTGTTGCTGTTCAGCCCGCTTCTCCCGTTCCAGCAGTTCGGCCTGGTCACCGGCATCACGATCCTCTTCGCGTTGATCGCCTCGATCGTGGTCGTGCCGCCAATGCTGCTCGTGTGGGCCGCTTACCACCAGTGGCGCGCTGGGATGGAGCACTGACATGGGCCATCTGGGGCGACAAGTTGCGGAGATCGCGGGCTTTGATGACTGACACGCTCGTCCTCTGCGGGTCGCACAGCTCGCCGTACAGCCGCAAGATGCGTGCCGTGCTGCGCTACCGCCGGATCCCGCACGACTGGGTCATCCGTGGGTCTCGGTGGGACGATCTGCCCGATCCGCCGGTGCCGCTCATCCCGATCCTGGCGTGGCGCGACGGCGACGGCGAGTA
>JAERSO010000006.1 GCA_016845585.1 Acidimicrobiaceae bacterium
GCCGTCGCGCGGATCGATCACGGCTGAACGGCTTCCCGAGGCGTACGCGCCACCGATCACCCGGTGGCGATTGTGGGGCTACGGCCTCCTGATCGTCGCCGCGGCCTGGATCACGGTTTTCGCCCCGTTCCAGTACCGGGCGGGCATGCAGAACTCGATGATCGGCGTGATCCTCGCTCTGTCGTTGGTGGTCGTGACCGGCTACGTCGGGCAGATCTCGCTCATGCAGATGGCGCTCGCGGGAACCTCGGCCTTCGCGGTCGGGTCGTTCGGGACCGACGCGGGCTGGCCGCTGTTCATCACCCTTCCCGCTGCGGTGTCGTGCGGTGTGGCGTTCGGTCTCATCGCGGCACTCCCGTCCCTTCGAACCAGGGGGGCGAGCCTCGCCGTGATCACCCTGGCGAGCGGTCTGGCCATCGAAGAGATCTTCTTCAAACGGCCGGGGTGGTTCGGCCTCTCCCGTACCAACAAGGTCGCGCCGACTCCGGAGTTCATGGGCGTCGAGTTCGGCCCCTCCAGCCAGTTCTTCCTCGGCGATGACAAGATCCCCACCGGCGGGTTCGGCGTCTTTCTTCTCGGGCTGACCATCGCCTCGTGCGTCGGCGTGATGCGGTTGCGGCGCTCGCGCATCGGTGAGCAGATGCTCGCAGTCCGCGCCAACGAGCGGGCGGCGGCGGCGGCCGGCGTCAACGTCGCCATGGTGAAGCTCGCGGCCTTCGGGATCTCGTCGGCCCTCGCCGGCCTTGGCGGTGCGCTCACCGCGTACAAGCTCGGCACCTACACGGGAGCCTCGTTCGGCATCTTTGTCTCGCTTTCGATCCTCGCCTTCGCGTACCTCGGTGGCATCTCGACGGTCGGTGGTGCGATAACCGCCGGCACGCTGTTCGCCGAGGGCATTGGCATCATCGCCACCAACGAGTGGTTCATCGACGTCGGGTCCTACACGGCCTACGTTGCCGGCTTCTTCCTGATCGCCACGGCCGTCTACAACAACGAGGGCATCGACGGGTTCCAGCGCAGGCACTTCTTTCTGCTGGTGAACCGGCTGAGACGGCGCCGAGGACTCGGCCCGATCGATCCCAGAGGGCGAGCTGGCGCGGTGGAGGCGGCCGATGTCTGATCCCGTTCTGCGCACCGAGAACCTCACGGTCAGGTTCGGCGGCCTCCTGGCCGTGAACGATGTCAGCCTCGAATGTGGGCGGGGGCAACTCACCGGCCTCACCGGGCCCAATGGTGCGGGTAAGACGACGTTCATCGACGCGGTCACCGGGTTCCTCCCCAACAACGCAAGTGGCCGTGTCGTTCTCGAGGACGACGATGTGTTCGGGCGAGCTCCCCACGTGCTCTCCCACGACGGGCTCACCCGGACCTGGCAGACCTTGGAGCTTTTCGATGACATCTCGGTCCGATCCAACCTCGAGGTGGCCAGCCGGCGATTGACCCTCGCTGGCGCGTTCAAGGACTACTTCCGCCCGGCCCGCACCGACGAGCGGGTCGACGAGGTGATCGACCTCCTCGACCTCGGCCCGATCGCCGATCGCCAGCCCCGTGAGCTGTCGCAGGGTCAACGCAAGATGGTGGGTGTCGGTCGAGCGTTGGTTTCGTCGACGACCAAGATCCTCCTGCTCGACGAACCGGCCGCCGGCCTCGACAAGGCCGAGACGCAATGGTTCGGCCAGCAGCTGCGTCGCCTGATCGATGAGGGCTACACGATGCTGCTGATCGATCACGACATGGGCCTCGTCTTGTCGGTGTGCGATCAGATCCACATGCTCGTGTTCGGCAAGCTCGTCGCATCCGGGTCACCGCACGAGATGCGCAACAACCCGGAGGTCATCGCCGCGTACCTGGGCCACTCAGGGGGCGGCGAATGAGCGAGCGGCTCCTCTTCATCGATGCGCTTCACACGGGCTACGACGGGGTGGCGGTCGTCCGCGACCTGTCACTGCATGTCGATGCCGGTGAAGTCGTGGCGCTGCTCGGCCCCAACGGAGCGGGCAAGACCACCACGCTCATGACGATCTCCGGGATGGGCGAGGTGCTCTCCGGTGTCGTCGAGGTGATGGGCCAGCCGGTGCCTCGGCTTCGCCAGGCTCACGTCGTCGCCCGCCGCGGTGTCATCCATGTTCCCGAGAACCGCGGTGTGCTGTTTCAACTGACGGTGAAGGAGAACCTCCAGCTGGCGAAGACCGCGGGCAAGGTCGACATCAGCCGGGCCGTCGATTTCTTCCCCGCCCTCGGGCCGCTCATGAACCGCCGGGGTGGGCTCTTGTCGGGTGGTGAGCAGCAGATGCTCGCCATCGGCCGAGCGATCGTCGCTGAACCGAAGCTCATGATGGTCGACGAGATGAGTCTGGGACTCGCCCCGGTGGTCTACGAGGAACTCATGCCGGTTGTGCGCCGCATCGCCGACGAGACCGGCGCGGGCGTGCTCTTGGTGGAGCAGCACGTCGACCTCGCGCTCGAGGTCGCCGATCGCGGGTATGTGCTCAACCACGGTGATTTGGCCATGTCGGGTTCGGCGTCCGAACTGCTGGCCAACCGGGCCC
>JAERSO010000007.1 GCA_016845585.1 Acidimicrobiaceae bacterium
ACGGGAAGGTTTGGCACCTCGATGTCGGCTCATCGCATCCTGGGGCTGAAGCAGGTCCCAAGGGTTGGGCTGTTCGCCCATTAAAGCGGTACGCGAGCTGGGTTTAGAACGTCGTGAGACAGTTCGGTCCCTATCCTCTGCAGCCGAAAGAGATTTGAGGAAATCTGTCCCTAGTACGAGAGGACCGGGATGGACGTAGCTCTCGTGTGTCAGTTGTTCCGCCAGGGGCATTGCTGATTAGCGACCTACGGACGGGATAACCGCTGAAAGCATCTAAGCGGGAAGCCTTTTCCAAGATGAGATCTCTCACCGGGTTAACCGGGTAAGGCCCGTGGAAGACCACCACGTTGATAGGCCGGAAGTGTAAGCGCAGCAATGCGTTCAGCTGACCGGTACTAATCGGCCGAGGGCTTGGTTACACATTTTCATCCGAATATGGATGTTCGTGCTCGCTATGGAGTTTTCAAGAGGTCAGTTCTCTGTCCCCTCCCGCAGCAATGCCGGAGGGACTGCGGCTCAGGCCGCAGCGACAACACAGTTTCGGTGGCGATAGCGAATGGGTCACACCCGTTCCCATTCCGAACACGGAAGTTAAGCCATTCAGCGCCGATGGTACTTGGGCCGACAGGCCCTGGGAGAGTAGGACGCCGCCGGATTTCTCACACTCAGGCCCCGCTTCGGCGGGGTCTGAGTACGTTTTGGGCCCACACACTGAGCCTCGGGCCTCGGCAACCGGCCCCGTGACGGCCGGCGATAGGATTGGCAGCCATGTCCAACGAACCTCGTCCCCAGCGCGGCGGAAAAGGTGGTCCGCCCCGCGGTGCCAAGGGCGGCCCTCGTCGAAGTGACGGCGACCGCGACAACCGGCGCCCAGGCGACCGTCAGAACCGCCGACCGAACGATCGTGACGATCGTCGTGACGACCGCGGCAGTCGCAAACCAGGGGAGCGGCCTCCGGACCGCGACCTCGCCGGCCCCACGAGCTGGGGCCGTCTTGCCCGTCGAGGCGCGGGAAACATGAACTATGAGGAGCCGACGAACGACGATCGGCCCCGCAAGCCGCGTCCGGAACGGCGCCCACCTGATGAATCCGATCGCCGGATCCCGCCGCCACCCGATCGCAACCTGCCGACGGCGGATGATCTCGAGCGCACCGCGGCGTCGGCTGTCTCGCGTGGGCGAGGGTCCGGTGGCCATGAACGCAAGCCGCTCCCAGGCCGCCCCGCAAACGTGGTCGAGCCCGCGGTCGCATTGCGCCGACTCGTGGGCGAACCGCGCTGCAACACACTGAATCGGCGCCTCCGTGATGCCGGCAAGGCCTTCGAGGCGGAGCGGTTCAAGGATGCGATCATCGCGCTGCGTCCCGTCGTCAGAGAAGCGCCGGAGCTCCCGGAAGGTCGTGAGCTCATGGGACTGGCCCACTACCGAACCGGAAAGTGGAAGGACGCCGTCGAGCATCTCGAGGCCTTCCGCGAGCTCTCCGGCTCGACGGAGCAGCATCCGGTCCTGGCCGACTGCCATCGCGCATTGAAGCACTGGAGTGACGTCGACGAGCTCTGGGCCGAGCTGGGGGAGTCGTCTCCGAGTGGTGATCTCGTGGTGGAAGGTCGAATCGTGACGGCCGGTGCCCGTGCCGATCGGGGCGACCTCGATGCGGCCATTCGCCTCCTCGAGCAGGGCTGGAAGCCGCCGAAGCGTCCCCAGCCGCATCATCTCCGCCGCGCCTACGCACTCGCCGATCTCTACGATCGTGCCGGCCGGGCGCCGCGAGCGCGTGAGCTGTTCGCCTGGGTTGCATCGCATGACAAGAACCTCGCCGATGTTCAGGCGCGCGTTCGCGCCCTCGGCTGACTGTCACACCCCAGTCCTAGGGTGATTCCCGCGGGCTCGGGCCCGTGCACTTCCCCGACAACGAAACCCCTGCCGCGCTCGAGCCCGGGCGCGGCGTACTGTCGGGAGAACGACATCATGAACATTGCCATCGTCCAGGGCGAACTCACGAGCCCACCGCGTGAGCGCACGCTCTCATCGGGCGACACCCTGATCAGCTACGAGATCCGCTCGGTCGACGCCGAGTCCAAGCTCACGGTCCCAGTCTCGTGGGTCTCGCCGAGCCGTCCACCTGCCGTCGACATCGGTGACGAGGTCGTCGCGATCGGTGTCGTGCGGCGACGCTTCTTCCGTGCAGGCGGCGCCACCCAGAGCCGCACGGAAATCGCAGCGTCCTTCGTCGCCCGCCCGGGATCCAAGCGGGTGTCTCAAGCCGTCGAGCGAGCGATCGAGTGGCTGTCGAAGGCGGCGTGATTCGCGCCGTCGATTGTCCGCGGCCTGTGCACATCTCGCCGGTGTCGCGGGGTTAGGGTGACCAGGCCGCGGAGATCACGACGATGCGGCAAGGAGACACGAAACCGTGACCAATACCGCAGATCGCTCCGACGTCAGAGAGGTCGAGCGCATCATCATCCGTTTCGCCGGCGACTCGGGTGACGGCATGCAGTTGACGGGTGACCGCTTCACCTCAGCGAGCGCCCTCTTCGGAAACGACCTGGCAACCCTGCCGGAGTTTCCCGCCGAGATTCGGGCACCAGCCGGCACACTCGCCGGCGTGTCGGCATTCCAGATCCACATCTCGGATCACGACATCACCACGCCGGGCGATGCCCCCAATGTGCTGGTGGCGATGAACCCGGCTGCGTTGAAGGCCGACCTTCCGAAGGTCGAGTCAGGCGGCACTGTGATCATCAACACCGACGCGTTCGAGGACCGCAACCTGGCCAAGGCCGGTTACGAGTCGAACCCGATCGACGACAACACGCTTGACGGCTACACGGTGATCACGTCGCCGATGACGTCGCTCACCAAGGAAGTCTGCAAGGACATCGGGGTGAAGCCGCGTGACGCAGAACGCTCGAAGAACTTCTTCGCGCTCGGACTCGTGTCCTGGCTGTACAGCCGGCCCGAAGAGCCGACGATGCACTGGATCGAGGAGAAGTTCGGGGCGAACGAACTGGTGGTCGCCGCCAACAAGGCCGCCTACAAGGCCGGCCATGCCTTCGGTGAGACCGCCGAGCTGTCGGCCAACCGTCTCGCGGTGCGTCCGGCTGAGCTGCGGCCCGGCACCTACACGAACATCAATGGCAACACGGCGTTGTCCTGGGGCCTCGTCGCCGGTTCGCAGCTGTCGGGTCTGCCCATGTTCCTCGGTTCCTACCCGATCACCCCGGCATCCGACATTCTCCATGAGCTCGCCAAGCACAAGAACTTCGGCATCCGCACGTTCCAGGCCGAGGACGAGATCGCGGCGGTGGGTTCCGCACTCGGTGCCGCCTATGGCGGCCACATCGGTGTCACCACGACCAGCGGCCCCGGCATCGCATTGAAGGGCGAGACCCTCGGCCTGGCCGTGAGCCTCGAGCTCCCGCTCGTGGTGATCGACATCCAGCGTGGTGGTCCGTCCACCGGGCTGCCGACGAAGACCGAGGCGGCCGACCTCATGATGGCGATGTACGGCCGTCATGGCGAGGCACCGATGCCGATCGTGGCCCCGAGTTCGCCCTCCGACTGCTTCGACACGGCGATCGAGGCTGTGCGCCTGGCGATTCGGTACCGCACGCCGGTGATGCTGCTGAGCGACGGCTATCTGGCCAACGGCACCGAGCCATGGTGCCTGCCGAGCGTGGATGACCTCGAGGCCATCCCCGTAGAGTTCGCGAGCGAGACGAATCACGTGAACGAAGACGGCGAGGACGTGTTCTGGCCGTTCGTGCGCAACGACGACATGGCAAGGCCGTGGGCCATCCCCGGCACCACCGGTCTGATGCACCGCATCGGCGGTATCGAGAAGGAGGACGGGTCCGGAAACATCAGCTACTCGCCGGAGAACCACGGCCACATGGTCGAACTCCGCGAGGCGAGGATCCGCAAGATCTCCGAGTCGATTCCACCCCTGGAGATCTCCGGTGATCCCGATGCCGACATCCTCGTCGTCGGTTGGGGTTCCACCTGGGGCTCCATCGCCGCGGCCACCGGCCGGCTCAATCGATCCGGCACTCCGGTCGCACAGATCCACTTGCGCCACATTCACCCGTTCGCACCGAACCTGGGGGAGATCCTGGCTCGGTACGAGCACGTTCTCGTCCCCGAGATGAACCTCGGCCAGCTCTCCCGCATCCTGCGGGCGGAGTTCCTGGTGGACACCAAGTCGATTACCAAAGTGACCGGCCAGCCCTTCACGGCAGCCGAGATGGTCAACAACATCACGGAGGCCGTCCGATGACCACCACCGTCCCACTCACCACCAAGAAGGACTGGAGCAGCGACCAAGAGGTTCGCTGGTGTCCGGGATGTGGCGACTACTCGATCCTCACCGCGATCCAGTTGATGATGCCGGACCTCGGCATTCGCCGTGAAGACACCGTCTTCGTGTCCGGGATCGGCTGCGCCGCTCGTTTCCCGTACTACATGAACACCTACGGGATGCACAGCATCCACGGCCGTTCACCGGCGATCGCCACCGGCCTCGCTGTCGCTCGTCCCGACCTCGATGTGTTCGTCGTGGGCGGCGACGGCGACATGTTGTCGATTGGTGGCAACCACCTGATCCATGCGTTGCGGCGCAACATCGACATGACGATCCTGTTGTTCAACAACCAGATCTATGGCTTGACGAAGGGTCAGTACTCGCCCACCAGTGAGCAGGGCAAGATCACGAAGTCCACCCCGATGGGCTCACTTGATCAGCCGTTCAACCCGATCTCGCTGGCACTCGGGGCTGAAGCGACCTTCGTGGCGCGCACCCACGACATGGATCGTGCCCACATGCAGGAGATGTTCCGCCGTGCCCACGAGCACAAGGGCAGTGCCATCGTCGAGGTGTACCAGAATTGCAATGTCTTCAACGACGGCGCGTTCAACGCGTTGACGAAGAAGGACGCACGCGACGCGATGCTGATCAATCTCGAGCATGGCAAGCCCGTCCGCTTCGGTGCCGACAACGAGCGCGGTGTCGTGATTGACAACGACGGCGCCAAGATCGTCGAGGTCGCCGACGTCGGCGAGGATGCCCTGTACGTCCATGATGAATCAGCCGACACGCCTGGTCAGGCATTCGCCCTGAGCCGTCTGGCGTCTGATCGCGAGTCGCCGACGCCCGTTGGCGTGTTCCGCTCGGTGCAGCGTTCCGAGTACGGCGAGGCCGTGACGAGTCAGTTGGCCGCCGCCAACGACAAGAACGGTCCCGGCGATCTCAACGCCCTGCTGCACAGCCTTCCCACCTGGGAAGTCAGCTGACCGCCTGGGCTCTCGACCTCGACGGCGTCATCTGGCGCGGCACCGAGACGGTTCCCGGCAGCCCGGAGGCAGTGAGTCTGCTCCGAGACGCCGGCCATCCCGTCGCATTCGTCACCAACTCGGCATTCCGCACGCCGGCCCAGGTGGCCGAGAAGCTGGCGTCGCATGGCATCCCCGATGCCGAGGCCGAGGTGGTCACCGCGGCAATGGCAGCCGCCACCATGGTCGAGCCGGGGGAGCGGGTGCTCGCCATCGGGTCGGCGGGCCTGCTCGACGCGCTCGCCGAGCGCGGGGCCGAGGTCGTCACCGATGGTCCCGCCACGGCCGTGGTCGTCGGCATCACGTTCGAGTTCGACTACGACGCCATGCGTCGGGCGATGGATGCCATCTCGGGAGGCGCCCGCTTCATCGCCACCAATCTCGACCCCACCTATCCGGTGGCCGAAGGACTCCTGCCGGGCAATGGCGCGCTCGTCGCTGCCGTCGCCACTGCGGGGCAGGTCGATCCCGAGGTCGCCGGCAAGCCCTACGCGCCGATCGCCGCGCTCACCCGGTCGCTGATCGGCGAGCACGGGATCATGATCGGCGACCGCCCCGACACCGACGGCGATTTCGCCGGCGAGATGGGATATGAGTTCGGCCTCGTCTTCAGTGGGGTCACGCAGCCATCCGATCTTCCGGTCACCCCTGCGCCGTCGGTCACCGGCGACGACCTTCTCGCGCTCGTCCGGTCGAGCCTCGGCGGGTAAGCAGGATCGTGGCTGCGCGCCGTCGCCTCGACGCCGAGCTGGTGCGTCGCGACCTGGCACCCAGCCGGGCTCGGGCCCGCGAGTTGATCGAGTCGGGACGGGTCACGGTCGGCGGCGCTCCCGCGGCGAAGCCGGCGCGCCTGGTCGACCCGGGCGAGGCTGTGGTCGTCCTCGGCGATGGCCCCCGGTTCGTGAGTCGGGCTGGCGAGAAGCTCGACGCTGCGCTCGATCGATTCGGGGTCGACCCGAGCGGACGTCGGGTGATCGATGTCGGGTCATCGACGGGTGGCTTCACCGACTGTGTCCTGCAGCGCGGTGCCCGCGAGACCGTGGCCATCGACGTCGGCCGCAACCAACTCCACGAGAAGCTCCGCGCTGATGCTCGTGTCTCGGTCCATGAGCAGACCAATGTCCGCCATACGAGCGCTGATGACGTGGGCGGCGTCGGCGATCTCGTGGTCGCCGATCTCTCGTTCATCTCTCTGCGCACGGTTGCCGAGCCGATCCTCGCCCTGGCTCGTCCTGGTGCGGATCTGGTGCTCCTCGTGAAGCCGCAGTTCGAGGCGGGCAAGGCCGAGGCCGACAAGGGCCGTGGCGTGATCCGCGACCCGGCGGTCTGGCTCACCACACTGATGTCGGCAAGTGGTGCGCTCGCGGCGGCCGGAGCGGCCATCATGGGGGCCATGGTCTCACCCATCACAGGAGGCGACGGCAACGTCGAGTTTCTCGTCCACGCCAAGGGCCACGCCGAGCCGACTGCCCGGGCCGACATCGAGGCCTGGCTCGAGGCTGCGGTCGTCGAGGCGGAGGGTCGCTGATGGCGTCCATCGGTGTGATCGTCCATCTCGGCCGTGAATCAGCCGGCGATCATGCGCGTGAGCTCGCGGCGTGGTTGGCCGGCGAGGGCCACGAGGTGCGGATGCCGCAGGAGGACGCGGCATCGATCGGTGAGCATGGGCTCGCGGTCCCCACCGACCGCTTCGCGGCCGGTCTCGATCTGGTCGTGAGTCTCGGCGGCGATGGGTCCATGCTGCGGGCTCTGGAACTCGTCGGCGAGTCCGAAGTGCCGCTTCTCGGTGTCGACCACGGCCAGTTGGGCTATCTCACCGAGGTGAAACCCAGCGGTGCGCAGGATGCCGTCGAACGGTTCCTCGCCGGCGACCACGAGATCGAAGCACGCATGCTGATCACCATGCGCCTCACGCCTGACGACGGAGGCCCGGTGACCGACCACCTGGTGCTGAACGAGGTCGTCGTCGAACGCTCGTCGGAGGTCAACACCATCCGGCTCGCGGTGGACCTCGACGGCGAGTTCTTCACGACGTACGCCGTTGACGGCATGATCGTCGCCACCCCGACCGGCTCCACGGCATACGCATTCTCGGCCCGCGGCCCGATCGTCGACCCCGCCCATCGATCGCTGCTGTTGACGCCCGTTTCGCCGCACATGCTGTTCGATCGGTCGATGGTTCTGTCCCCGGATGCGGCCGTCCGGCTGCGTGTCGACGGTCATCGTCCGGCCACAGTGTCAGTGGACGGTCGTAGGATCGCCACCGTGGGCGACGGCGCCTCGATCGAGTGCACCGCCGCCTCGTGCTCGGCCCGGTTCGTCACCCTCGGGTCCCGCCCGTTCCACCGAGTACTCAAGGCCAAATTCGGACTCAATGACCGCTGATGCAATCCCTGCTGATGGAAACCCATGCTGACTGAACTACTCGTCCGCGACCTGGGCGTGATCGATGAACTCTCCCTCGTGCTGGGCGAGGGAATGACGGTGGTGACCGGTGAGACCGGTGCCGGCAAGACGCTCGTGGTCGGCGCCATCGACCTGCTCACCGGGGGACGAGCCGATGCGTCACTGGTTCGTCCCGGTGCTTCCGAGGCCGAGATCCAGGGACGCTTCGTCACCGACGACGAGGAGCTGATTGTGCGCCGGGTCATTCCGCGCGACGGTCGCAGCCGGGTCTACATCAACGGCCATCTCGCCACCGTGTCGGCGCTGACCGACCACGGCGTCGACCTCATCGACCTTCACGGCCAGCATGCCCATCAATCACTGTTGAAGCCCGCGGTGCAGCGAGCTGCGCTCGATCAGTTCGGCGGGGTCGAGACCGGCCCGTTGTCGACCCTGCTCGACGAGCTGCGAACCGTCGATGCCGACCTCGCAGAGCTCGGAGGCGACGAGCGGGCTCGAGCACGGGAGATCGATCTCCTGCGGCATCAGCTCGCCGAGATCGACGAGGCCGGCATCGAAGACGGCGACGAGGGTGCCCGCCTCGATGAGGAGGAGAGCCTCCTGGCCGACGCCAGTGCTCATCGCGAGGCCTCGGCCACCGCAGTGGCGGCGCTCGACGGTGACGGTCCGGCCGCCGGCGCAGTTGCGCAGGCCTTGCAGGTTCTCGACGGCCGGACCCCCTTCTCCGACCTGGTGAGTCGACTACGCGGGGTGGAGGCCGAACTCGCCGACATCGCTGCTGACGCACGGTCACGCGCGGAGCAGATCGACGATGATCCCGAACGCCTGGATCTCTTGCGCAGCCGCCGGGCGATGCTGAGAGAGCTCCGCCGCAAGTACGGCGAGACGCTGGATGAGGTCGTCGCCTTCGGGGCCGAGTCGAGCGAACGCCTTGCCGAGTTGAGCTCCTTCGAGGAGCGGGCCACGGCGTTGGACGAACGCCGAGCGGCACTGCTGGCCGAGCTCACACGAGTGCGGGCCGAGGTCCTGGCCGCCCGTACGAAGGCAGCACCGGAATTCGCCGCCGCGGTCGAGTCGAATCTCGAGGGGCTGGCCATGTCCGGCGCTCGGCTCGATGTCACGGTTGGCGGAGAGGCCGGTGATGACATCGCCATCCGCCTCGCCGCGAACGCCGGCCACGAGCCACAGCCGCTGTCGAGGGTGGCCTCAGGCGGCGAGCTCGCTCGCACCATGCTGGCCCTGCGGTTGGTGCTCACATCGGGCCCCCCGACGCTCGTGTTCGACGAGGTGGATGCCGGCATCGGTGGCGAAGTGGCCCACACTGTGGGCGCCAACCTCGCGGCGCTGGCCGCCGAACACCAGGTTCTGGTCGTCACCCACCTGGCACAGGTGGCGGCCTGCGCCGATCATCATGTCGCCGTCTCGAAACGCGACGTGGATGGGGTCACGGTGAGTGCTGCACATCTCCTGGACAGTGAGGCACGAGTGGTTGAGCTCTCTCGCATGCTGTCCGGGTCGCCCGACAGCAGCGCAGCTCGCGAACACGCGGAGGAGCTGATCGACTCCGCACGGCGACAGGCCGTCGCCCGTCGCCCGTCGCTGAAATCGCGTGCGAAACATGTCACCAAACGCGCGGTCACGCCCGGTGGTGGTTAGGGTGAGATCCCGATGACGAAGCACATTTTCGTGACCGGTGGCGTCGTGAGCGGCCTTGGAAAGGGGCTCAGCGGGTCATCCCTCGGGCGCCTCTTGAAGGCACGCGGTCTCCGCGTCACCATGCAGAAACTCGACCCGTACCTCAATGTGGATCCGGGCACGATGAACCCTTTCGAGCACGGCGAGGTGTTCGTCACCGACGATGGTGGCGAGACCGACCTCGACCTCGGGCACTACGAGCGGTTCATCGACGAGAATCTCACCACCGACTCCAACGCCACCACCGGGTCGATCTACTCGAGCGTGATCGCGGCGGAGCGTCGAGGTGACTATCTCGGCAAGACCGTGCAGGTGATCCCGCACATCACGAACGAGATCAAGCGGCGGATCAACCGCCTGGTGAGCGACGACGTCGACGTGATCATCACCGAGGTCGGCGGCACCGTCGGCGACATCGAGATCCTGCCGTTCCTCGAGGCGATCCGACAGTTCCGACTCGATGTCGGCCGCAACAATGTCTGCTACGTCCATGTGACGCTGGTGCCGTTCATCGGCCCGTCCGGCGAGCAGAAGACCAAGCCCACACAGCATTCCGTCACCGAGCTGCGCAGCCGGGGCATTCAACCCGACGCCATCGTCTGTCGCAGTGACGAGCCCATCAGTTCCGACCTCCGCCGCAAGATCTCGAATCTCTGTGACGTGCCGGTCGAAGGTGTCGTCAACGCGGCGGATGCTCGCAGCCTCTACGAGATCCCGCTGGTGCTGCACAACGAGGGCCTCGACGACTATGTCTGCGAGATGCTCGGCCTGGGCGACCACGAGGTCGACCTCGCGCCATGGCAGGCGCTGGTGAAGCGGGTCGAGGAGGCCAGCTCGGTGGTGCGCATCGGGCTGATCGGCAAGTACGTGAGCCTTCCCGACGCCTACCTGAGCGTCGTCGAGTCGCTCAACCACGCGGGCATTCATCATGGCGCCGACATCGAGATCGAATGGATCCAGGCCGAGGAGGTCGAGGGGTTGCTCGCGGCCGGTCGCCTCAAGGATCTCGATGGCATCGTGATTCCCGGTGGATTCGGTGAGCGGGGCGTCGAAGGCAAGATCGCCGCCGCCGGATACGCCCGAGAGCACGACATTCCCTGTCTCGGACTCTGCCTCGGCATGCAGGTCATGACCATCGAATACGCTCGCAACGCTCTCGGGCTGGCCGGCGCCAACTCGACCGAGTTCGACAGTCGTTCGCCCCATCCGGTCATCGATCTGATGGAGAGCCAGCGCGACGTCACCGACATGGGCGGCACGATGAGGCTCGGCGCCTACGTGGCCCAGCTGAAGCCGGGCTCGAGGGTGGCGAAGGCCTACGGGGAGGAAGTCGTCAGCGAACGCCATCGCCACCGCTACGAGTTCAACCCGAAGTACCGCACCCGTTTCGAGGCGAGCGACCTCCAGCTCTCGGGCGAGTCACCCGATGGCCGACTGGTCGAGTTCATCGAGCTGGACCACCACTCATTCTGGATCGCCACGCAGGCCCATCCGGAGTTCAAGAGCCGCCCTGATCGTCCGGCCCCGCTGTTTCGCGAGTTCATCGACGCTGCGCTGGGTCGTGCCGAGGGTCGCAACCCGCAGCTTCCGTCCATCGACGCCGACGCGCCCGCCACGGCTGATTCGTGACCCGGCCCGGGTCCCGATCCGAGTCGGGATTCACGTTCGTCGGAGAGCGGGTCATCCACGACGGTTTCGTGATCACTGTCTACGAGGCCGAGTTCACCACGCCCGATGGCGAGACCATGATGCGCGACATCGTTCGCCATCCGGGAGCGGTGGGTGTCGTGGCCGTGGATGGCGACGACGTCGTCCTCGTCCGGCAGTTCCGCGCCCCGTTGGGTGCCGACATCCTCGAGATACCGGCCGGCAAGCGTGATGTCGACGGTGAGCCGCCGGAGATAACCGCGAGCCGTGAGCTGGTCGAGGAGGTCGGACTCGAGGCCGCCTCGTTGGAGTCGCTCGGTGGCTTCCACAACAGCGTCGGGTTCTGTGACGAGTACGTTCACCTGTTCCTCGCCACCGATCTGACCCCAGCGGAGTTCGCGCCAGACGGCCCCGAGGAGCAACACATGCAGATCGTGCGATTGCCGCTCGACGAGGTCGGTCCGGCAATCGACCGCGGTGCCATCACCGACGCCAAGACGGTGATCGGGCTGCGGAGTGCCCTGGCGCGGCTCGGTCGCTGAGGCATGCTCTGAGGGTGGGAGCCGCCCCGGAGATCACCGACGCCGACTTCGTCCTCGACCCCGACCTCGAGGACTTCTTGACCTGGCTCGCCGTGGAGCGCGGCCGGTCGGTCAACACGCTGGCCGCCTATCGCCGCGATCTCTCCCGATATCAACTGCACCTGGCACGCCGGGGCCGCACCGTCATGTCGGCCTCCCCCGACGACGTCATCGCGTTCGTCCACGTCCTGACGGGGGAGGGCCTGGCGGCATCCTCGGTCACCCGCACGCTCGTCGCCGTCCGGGGAGCGCATCGATTCCTCGTGATCGAGGAGATGCGCCCGGATGATCCCGCTGCCGATGTGGAGATCCCTCGCGTCCCCCGAGGACTGCCCAAGGCGCTGACGGTTGGTCAGATCACGGCCCTGATCGAGGGTGTTGTGGGTGACGATCCGGTGGCTCGTCGAGATCGAGCGATCCTCGAGGTGCTCTACGGCACCGGAGCCAGAGTCTCCGAGATCGTGACGGTGTCGCTGAGCGATGTCGATCTCCACGATGGCCTGGTGCGGCTCATGGGCAAGGGGTCAAAGGAGCGCATCGTGCCGCTCGGGCGCCACGCTGCCGATGCCATCGCTGCTTGGTACGAACCGTCTGGGCGAGGAGCGATGCAACCCGAGCGCTGGGCGCGGCGTGGGGACGCCGAAGCCGTCTTCTTGAACCAACGTGGGGGCCGGCTGAGCCGTCAGGGGATCTGGGGTGTGGTGACCTCCCGCGGACGAGCCGTCGGGCTGGGCGACGAGCTCACCCCGCACGTGCTTCGCCATTCGTGTGCCACTCACATGCTCGACCACGGCGCCGACATTCGTACGGTGCAGGAGCTTCTCGGTCACGCCTCCATCTCGACGACGCAGATCTACACGATGGTCTCCACGGAGCGTCTCATGAGCGTGTACCGCTCGGCTCACCCGCGGGCGACGGGGCGAAGTTGATGGGTGGCGCCGCACATCTCACCCGCCGGTTCTTCGACTCGCTGAAGCGGGGAGGCCCTGCGGAGGGCGACCGAGTCTGGGTCGAGGAGACGCTGTCCGAGGCGGAGTACGGCCTCTGGCGGCGGATGACAGGCGCGGATCGACGCCATTCCGTTCAGGTCGGACAAGATGTGGAACGCATACTCGGGAACGAAGCCACGCCCCCTGTGCTGGCTGCAGCGCTGCTGCATGACGTCGGCAAAATCGACGCCGACCTCGGTACCTGGGGACGGGTGATCGCCACCCTGTCCGCCAAGGTCGCGGGGCGCGACGCCGCCAAGCTGTGGATCAAGTCGTCGGGTTTCACCCGCAAGGTCGGGCTCTATCTCCACCATCCCGAGATCGGCGCCGACATGCTCGAGCTCGCCGGCTCGGATCCGTTGACCGTCAGCTGGACCGAGGAACACCACCGCCCCGCCGAGGAGTGGACTCTCCCGCCCGAGATCACCGCTGCCCTCAACGAAGCCGACAACGACTAACGCACACTGGGGACAGACCCAGCGTGCGTTAGGCCCCGACCTGGCGATCCGGGCGGATGCGGACGATGACGCGCTCCGACTCGATCGGGTTGGGGTACGGGCCGCCCATGTACTTCTGTGCGAGGTCCTCGATGTCCTGCCGCGCTGCGTCCCCTCCGATGGTGTCGACCACGGTGCCGCGCACCTCCACGAACGAGTAGGGGTTCTCGGCACCCCAGATCGCCACCGAGACGCGCCCGTCGCGCATCATGTTCTTGTACTTGGGGCGATGGATCTCGGTATTGATCGTCACGTACTCGTCGTCACAGCCCACCCACATGATGTTGGTCTGAGGACGGCCGTCGGCGAACAGGGTTGTCAGTGCGCCGAAATTCGGGCCCTCACACAGTTCACGGGTTCGAGGTTCAAGCATGATGGACTCCTTGGTCGGCGCAACGCCCTCTGTCTACTCGCTGCCATCGTCGACGCGCGCGGAGTATGGTCGCAGCCATGCGAGAGCGACGACGCGGCGGAGCGGGTGCCTGGCTGGTGGTCATGGCGATGTTGCTGCTCGCCCCGGGCTGTTCCGGTACCGAGTCAGGAGAAGGGGCCGCGTCGGGGTCGAGCGACTGCGGCGCCGGTGACTCGGGGGTTTCTCCGTCGACGTTGGTGGCAATCGATCGGGTCACGGAGACCGAACTCTGGACGGTGGACCTCGACTATCACGCGGAGGCCATGGCCAGCGGTCCCGATGGTGTGACGGTCGGCGCGCATTTCGACCTTCGAGGTGAACGGGTCGAGAGCTTCGCCGCGGCAACCGGGGCGCCGATTCCCGCGCTCACCGCGCTTCGGCCGCCCCGCGAGCCAGCGGTCCCGAACGGGATCGAACTTCCGCTCGACGGCAAGTTCTACGTCGTCAAGAAGGTCGTGCAGGGTGATCAGGAGACATTCGTGCTCCTGGCCGCCGACTACACCGTCGACCGCCGCCTCGTTGTCATCGACGACGCCTCTTCACAGATCCGATGGACGCTCGACGGGGTTCGCCACGTCGCCTCGACTCCACGGGGAATCCTCTACGACCGGTCCAACCCCACGCGAGTGCTGAATGCGCCGCTCGAGACGCTGATGGTCGATCGCCAGGATCCCAGCACGGTCCTGTGGAGCCGCTCCTCGGGAGGGAAACTCGGTGGATTCGTGGGGGCGGTCGGAGGCGAAGAGGTGTTCGTGGTCCTCCACGACACACCCACGGGCTATCCGCAGACCGCCCCGTTCACGCGGCTGGTCACGGCCACTGAGGGCGGGCCCGCGGATGAGGTTCTGTACGGCGTGGAGTCGACCGCAGCCCTGAGCGGCAATCAGATCGCGGTGGCTCTTGACCAGCTCTCGCTGTACGAACCCGGCGGCACGGTCAGAACTCTCGACGCCGCGGCGGTGCACGCCATCTCGTACTCCGAGTCCGTGCTCTACGTCGCCGAATATCGCATCAGCGACCCCTGCTGAGCAGCGGTCACCGCACGCTCGTTTCTACGAACCGGCGAGCAGGCCGACGTTGTCCTTGGCTCGGGCCATGGTGACGGAGGCGATCTCGCGGGCCTTGTCGGCGCCGAGCTTCAGAAGACGGGTGGTCTCGGCCGGGTCGGCTTCGAGTTCGGCGAAGCGGGCCTGGATCGGCTCGAGCATGGCGACGACCGCGTCGGCGGTGTCGACCTTGAGCTGGCCGTACTGCTCGTAGTCGTCGGCCAGGGACGCGGGGTCGCCGCCGGTGGCGGCGCCCAGCATCGAGAGGAGATTGCTGACGCCGGGCTTCTCGGCGAAGTCGAACCGCACTTCGCCGTCGTTGTCGGTGACGGCCGACCGGATCTTCTTGGCCACCTTCTTCGGATCGTCGAGCACGTTGACCGTGCCCTTCTCCGAGTCGAGCGACTTCGACATCTTGTTCGTCGGGTTCTGGAGATCCATCACGCGGGCCCCTGCGGGCGGGATCACGGCCTCAGGCAGCACGAACGTCTCGCCGAAGCGGCCGTTGAAGCGTTCTGCGATGTCGCGCGTGATCTCGATGTGTTGACGCTGATCCTCACCGACGGGCACCTCGTTGGTGTCGTAGAGCAGGATGTCGGCCGCCTGCAGCGCCGGGTAGGTGAAGAGGGAGGCCGACACGAAGTCGTGCTGGTCGGACTTGTCCTTGAACTGGACCATGCGGCTGAGTTCCCCGAACGACACGTTGCACTGCATCAACCAGGCCAGTTCGGTGTGCTCGCGCACATGGCTCTGTACGAACAGAGTGCAGACCTCGGGGTCGAGACCCGCCGCCATCAACAGCTGGGAGAGACGCAACGACTCACGACCGACTGCTCCTGGCTCGGTCGGGAGCGTGAGGGCGTGGAGGTCGACCACGCAGTAGACCGAGTCGGCCTCGTGCTGCATCCGAACCCAGTTGCGGATCGCGCCGAGGTAGTTGCCCAGGTGGAGCTCGCCGGAGGGTTGGATGCCAGAGAAGACGCGGGTCATGGGGTGAAAGACTACGGGGACGAACGCCCACAGTAAGCGGTTTTCCCCAGGGAAACCGGGTCGCGAAGGCGTCGCGATCGGGCCTGGGCCGTCTAGGGTCACCGGAATGCCGTATGAGGTTCACACGCCCGTGTTCGACGGGCCCTTCGACTTGCTCCTGCACCTCATTCTGCGGGAACAGGTCGACCTCTACGAGATCAATCTGAGCGAGATCGTCGATGCCTATCTCGTCGAGCTCGAACGTATGGAACGGCTCGATCTCGAGGTCGCCACCGAGTTCCTGCTGATCGCGGCCACCCTGGTCGAACTGAAGGCTCGTCGGCTCCTGCCCGAGGACTCCGAGATCGACCTCGACGACGAACTCGGACTCTGGGAGGAGCGCGATCTGCTCCTCGCCCGCCTGGTCGAGTGCAAGACGTTCAAGGATGCGGCGCTCATCCTGCGAAAGCTCTCCGCCGATGCGGCTCGCTCGTATCCCCGCAACTGCGGGCCGGTCGAGGATCGCTTCCTGAGCTTGGCCCCCGATCTGCTCGAGAAGACCACGCCGGACGATCTTCGTGCCGCCTATCTCAAGGCCACGGCGCCGAAACCGATCGTGCGCGTCGACCTCTCCCACGTCACGCCGATCAAGGTCACCGTGGCCGAGGCGGTCGAGGAGCTCATCGACGAGCTGCCCCGAGCCGGGAAGATGACGTTCCGGAACCTCACCGCCGAACTCGTCGACCGCATCGAGGTCGTGGTTCGTTTCCTGGCCGTCCTGGAGCTGTTCAAGCAGGGGCTCGTGGGACTCGAACAGGCTGCTTCCTTCGGTGACATCACGGTCGTGTGGACGGCTGATGCCGAAGTGTCCGCCGACGAAATCAAGATCGATATCTACGAGGGCTGAGATGGCCGATCACGTTGCTCCTGCGCTGGAAGCTATCCTTCTGGTCGCCGAAGAACCGCTCCCCGCGGAACTCCTGTCTCGGCTGGTCGGTGCACCGGTCGACGAGGTCATCGAGTTGTGCGACTCGTTGGCCGCCGAGTACGAGGCGGACGGCCGAGGCTTCATCCTCGCTCGCGTCGCCGGAGGCTATCGCTATCAAACCGCCGCGGAGCAGGCCCCGTACGTCGAACGCTTCGTGCTCGACGGACAGTCCGCCCGGCTGTCGGCCGCCGCGCTCGAGACACTGGCAGTAGTGGCCTACAAGCAGCCGGTGTCGCGCAATCAGATCGCATCGATCCGTGGCGTCAACGTCGATGGCGTGATGCGGACGCTCCAGCAGCGCGGCTACGTCGATGAGGTCGCCCGCGATCCCGGACCCGGCCAGGCCGTGCTCTTCGGCACGACCCCCACCTTCCTCGAACGGCTCGGGCTCGACTCGGTCGAGGAGTTGCCGCCTCTCGGCGAGTTCTTCCCCGGCACCGACGTGGTCGAGGCGCTCGAACGCGGCCTGCGAGTCGTCGAGGACGACGACCTCGAGTTCGACGATGACGAGGGCGCGGCTGATGACCACGCTGCCGAGGGTCAGGGCGAAGAAGAGTGATCGACGAGGGCGAGCGGCTGCAGAAAGTCCTCGCTCGACTCGGTTTCGGCAGCCGACGGGTCTGTGAGGACCTGATCGCCGATGGCCGGGTGACGATCAACGGCCGGGTGGCCGAGCTGGGCAATCGAGTGGATGTCGAGACAGCTCTCGTCGAGGTCGATGGTGCCGTGGTCGGTATGAAGCCGCATCTCGTGCACTACCTGCTGAACAAGCCGGCCGGGGTCATCAGCACCGCGGAGGACACTCACGACCGCCGAACAGTGGTCCACCTCGTGCCCGCCGAGCCTCGGGTCTTTCCTGTCGGTCGCCTCGATGCCGACACCGAGGGCCTGTTGATCGTGACGAACGACGGCGAACTGACCCACCGGCTGACGCATCCGTCGTTCGGCATCGAGAAGGAATATCTGGCCGAGGTGAAGGGTGTGCCCTCGAGGGCAGCGCTGCGAGAGCTTCGTGAAGGTGTCGAACTGGAGGACGGTCCGACGGCACGCGCCCGTATCACCGCCGTCGAGCCGAGCTTGCTGCGCATCACGATCCACGAAGGTCGCAATCGTCAGGTCCGCCGGATGTGCGAGGCCGTCGGCCACAAGGTCACCCGCCTGGTTCGTACTCGCATCGGCCCGGTGGTCGATCGGCGGCTGAAGCCGGGGGAGTGGCGCGAGTTGAGCCGGGAGGAAGTGCGATCGCTCGAGGTCGCGGTCGGGACTGGAAACTCCGGGGGGGGCCTCGACTCCGACCGGTAACCTTCGACCCCGTGACTGACTCCCGTTCCGCCGTTGTTGTCGGCGTTGGCTTGATCGGCGGCTCGGTGGGCTTGGCGCTCCGACGCGCCGGCTGGACGGTCACCGGTGTGGAGAAGTCCGCTGAACGCCGTGGAGAATCGCTACGTGCCGGCGCCGTCGACGTTGTCGTGACCCCTGACGAACTCGCTGCTGTCGCCGCCTGTGACCTCGCGATCGTGGCGGTTCCGGTCAAGGCGGCGGCACCGATCGTGTCGGCCTTGCTGGATGGTGGTGCGGCCGTTGTCACCGATGTCGGCTCGGTCAAAGGCCCCATTGCGGCCGAGGTCGCCGATCCCCGTTTCGTGCCCGGCCACCCGATGGCGGGCAGCGAGCAGGACGGCCTCGATGGCGCGTCCGCCGATCTCTTCTCGGGTGCCACATGGGTGCTCAGCCCGACTCCGGACACCGATGACGCCGCGTTCGCTGCGGTCCGGCAGGTGGTGGCCAGCCTCGGTGCGCACGCGATCAATGTTCCACCGGAGCGCCACGACACGCTCGTCGCTGTGGTCTCCCACGTACCGCACCTCACCGCGGCCACCCTCATGCGTCTGGCCGACGGCCGCGCCGAGGAGCACCGGGCACTGCTTCGGCTCGCCGCAGGCGGGTTCCGCGACATGACCCGCATCGCGGCCGGCCATCCATCGATCTGGCCCGACATCTGCGCGCAGAACCGGACGGCGATCGTGGAGGTGCTCGATCAGCTGGTCGGCGACCTCTCGGGGCTTCGTGATGTCGTTTCCTCAGGCGACGAACAGCGGTTGCTGGCACACCTCGAGGGCGCCCGCCACGCCCGCCGCAACCTTCCCACCACAGCACCCGGTGCCGAAGCGATGTCGGAGATGCGGATTCCGGTCCTCGACCGCCAGGGCGAGATCGCGGCGGTTGCCACGCTGGCCGCCGATCTCGATGTGAACATCTACGACCTCGAGATCGCGCACTCCACCGAGGGTCCCCGGGGTGTCATCGTCGTGCTCGTCGAGACGCCGATGGCCGAACGTTTCCAGGGTGGGCTCATGGCGCTCGGCTACCGGCCGTCGGTGCGGGCGCTCGACTGATGCTCGATCCGCTGCCGATCACGCCGCTCTCATCGCCCCCCGACGCCACGATCACGCTCCCGGGCTCGAAGAGCATCACGAACCGGGCGTTGATCGCGGCGGCACTCGCCGAGGGCACCACCACGCTGGAGGGTGTCCTGTTCGCCGACGACACGCACGCCATGCTCGGGGCACTCGATGCACTCGGCATCGAGATATCGGTCGAGGATGAGGGAGCCGGCATCGTCGAGGTGACCGGTTGCGGGGGCGAGCTCCCTGGGGCCGAAGCGGTGCTCGAGGCCAACATGTCGGGCACGACCGGTCGCTTCCTGCCTCCTCTCGTCGCGCTCGGCGAAGCTCCGGTCGTGGTGGACGGACATCAGCAGCTGCGAGATCGACCGATGGACGACCAGATCGTGGCGCTGCGATTGATGGGCGTGGAGGTCGAGGAACTCGGTGAGCCCGGCCGACTGCCACTGAAGATCACGGGCCCACCCAGTGGCCACAGCGTCGCGTTGCCCGGTGACGTGTCGAGCCAGTTCATCACCGGGATGCTGCTCGCCGGTGCCGTGTCGGGCCTCGATCTGCGCCTCACGACAGCGGCGATCAGTCGGCCGTATCTCGACATGACGACGGCCGTCATGGCCTCGTTCGGCGCCACGATCAGCGAGGACGACGGCACCGCCTGGTCGGTGGGCGGCGGCTATCGGAGCCCCGGTACATACCGCATCGAACCCGACGCCTCGGCCGCGTCCTATTTCCTCGCCGCAGCAGCGATCACGGGCGGCCGAGTCCGTGTCGAGGGCCTCGGCCGCTCCTCGCTGCAGGGCGATGTCGCGTTCGCGGATGTGCTGGCTCAGATGGGCGCCATGGTCGTCGTCGAGGACCATGCTATCGAGGTGCAGGGTCGGCCACTTCAGGGAATCGAGGTGGATCTCCGCCACATCTCCGACACGGCTCCCACCCTTGCAGTGGTCGCCGCGTTCGCCGAGGGTCCCACCACGATGACCGGTATCGGCTTCATCCGGGAGAAGGAATCCGATCGAGTCGCCGGCCCGGTGGCGGAACTCAACCGCTGTGGGGTCCCGGCAGAGGAGCTTCCCGACGGCATGGCGGTGCGTCCGAACGGGCCGCCTCGTGCCGCTACGTTCGAGACCTACGAGGACCATCGGATGGCGATGGCGTTCGCGCTCGTCGGTCTCGTCGTCGACGGCGTTTCGATCACTGATCCCGGATGTGTGGCAAAGACGTTCCCCAACTTCTTCGCCGCCTTGGAACAGCTGCGCTGACCGGGCAGGATGGTTCCCCAATGAGGGTGATTGCCATTGACGGACCCGCTGGGTCAGGGAAGTCCACAGTTGCGCGCGCTGTCGCGAAGCGGATGGCGCTTCGCTACCTGGACACCGGCGCCATGTATCGAGCGGTCGCGTTCGCCGTGCTGCGCAACGGCGAGGATCCCGCCGACCATGACTATGCGGCCCGCACAGCTCGCGACATCGAACTCGACGTCGGCATCGACAAGGTGATGGTCAACGGCGTCGACGCCACGATCGAGATCCGGGGTCCCGAGGTCACCCGAGCGGTGAGCGCGGTGGCCGCGAACGCTGACGTTCGCCGCGAGTTGGTCTCGCGTCAACGTGAGTGGGCCGAGCGCAATGGCGGGGGCGTGCTGGAAGGGCGTGACATCGGCACGGTGGTGTTCCCTGATGCCGAGTTGAAGGTCTACCTGACCGCGGATCCGGAGGAACGGGCTCGCCGTCGGGCCAAAGAGGTCACCGACCTCGACTACGAGACGGTCGCCGCCGACATCGCCCGCCGCGACGCGCTCGACTCCGGCCGCAAGGCGGATCCTCTCGTCGAGGCGGCCGACGCCGTGATCGTCGACACCACCGGGATGAGTATCGATCAAGTCGTCGACGAGATCGAGGGCCTGTTGCTGTCCGTTGAGGAGCAGGCGTGAGCCAGTCGAAGTACGGCACCCAGGATGGCTCGATCGGTGAACGCAGCGGCCACACGCTCTGGGGTCGGATTCTCTACCACATCATGTGGATCCCCTTCGCGGCTGCGGTGCGGTTGCTCTTTCGGCTGAAGGTCCACGGCAAGGAGAACATCCCCGAAGGCCCCTACATCCTCTCGGCCGTTCATCGCTCGTTCATCGACACGCCGGTGGTGGGCACCATGCGCTCGCAGCGACTGCGGTTCATGGGCAAGGAGAGCCTGTGGAAGTCGAAGCCGCTCGGGGCGTTCCTCACCGTCATGGGAGGATTCCCGGTCGAGCGGGGGAGCGCGGACCGCACCGCGCTGCGAGCCGCCGAGGACGTGCTGCGCCTCGGTGAGCCGCTCGTCATGTTCCCGGAGGGCACCCGTCAGGAGGGCGACCGACTCAACCGGGAGCAGGTACTCGACGGCCCCAGTTTCGTGGCGGCTCGCGTCGGCGTGCCCATCGTTCCCGTTGGGATCGGCGGCAGCGCTCGCGCCCTGCCGGTCGGCACGAAGATTCCTCGTCCCCGCAAGGTCGTCGCGGTGATCGGCAACCCGATCATGCCGCCTGACAAGGTTGACGGTCGGGTGCCGCGCCGAGCCGTGAAGGACCTCACCGACCAACTCTACGAAGAACTCAGCGATCTCTATGTCGAGGCGCGAGTCCTCGCCGGCGACGAACCGCCGCCCGACTGAGTTTTGTGATGTAAGGGTCAGACCCCGACATCACAAAACTCAGTCGGAGTCCTGGGGGCGGCCGGGGGCGGCGTTTTCAGCGATGAACTCGATGATCTCGCCGGCGACGTCGACGCCGGAGGCCGCCTCGATGCCCTGAAGGCCCGGGCTGGAATTGATCTCCAAGAGGAGGGGACCCTCATCGCTGCGGATGAGGTCGACACCGGCGACGTTGAGCCCCATGGCGCGAGCCGCTCGGATGGCGAGGCCGCGTTCCTTCTGGGTGAGTTTGATGTTCTGCACGGTGCCGCCCTGATGGACGTTGGATCGGAACTCACCGGGCGGAGCGGTGCGCATCATGGCCGCAACCACCCGGTTCCCGACCACGAATGCACGGATGTCGCTGCCCCCCGCTTCGGAGATGAACTTCTGCACGATGAAGTTGGCGTCCAGCTGGCGGAATGCCCCGATCACCGACTCGGCGGACTTCTTCGTCTCGGCGAGCACCACACCCTTGCCCTGCGTGCCCTCCAGCAGCTTGACGACCAGCGGGGCCCCACCAACCGTCTCGAGCAGACCATCGACGTCACGTGTGGCGTGACCGAATCCGGTTGCCGGCATGTCGATCCCGTGTCCGGCGAGAATCTGCAGTGAGCGGAGCTTGTCCCGAGACCGCGAGATCGCCGCTGAGGTGTTGAGCGTGTAGACGCCTGCTTCCTGGAATTGTCGCACCACGGCGGTGCCGTAGAAGGTGTGGGTGGCGCCGATCCGGGGAACGACCGCGTCGAACTCCTCGAGGCTGCGGCCGAGGAACACCACCTGCGGGGTGTTGGTGGTGATTCGCATGTGGCAGCGCAGATAGTCGATGACCTCGACTTCGTGACCGCGCTGTTGTGCGGCCTCGACCTGGCGAGCGGTCGAATAGAGCGCCGGATTGCGGGAAAGGATCAGGATCTTCACGTGGTCTCCGGATTGGTTGTTGCTGCGCCGGCGTCTGCGGGAGGTTCGGGGGCGATGACGTAGGGGAGACCTGCGGCGTGCGAGCAGGAGACATCAACGATTGCTCGACCGCGCAATGCCTTACGGCCGAGCAGCATTCGAAAGGTCATCTTGTCACGGCGGGTGAGCGTCAGCTCGATGGCCCATTTGCGGTCGCCGATCGTGATGCTCGACTCGATCACCGGGCGGAGCTCACTCTTGCCGTTGGACGAACGCACTCGCCGCTCACCGATGATCGGCACTTCGATGCGGCGGGAGTCGAGTGTGGTTCGCTGGCGGGGGCGGAGCCAGAAGCCCGCCCACTGCTCACCATCGCGTTCGAACCGCTTCAAACCGGGGGCGTGGAGCGCGGAGGTCGCCGCACCGGTGTCGACCTTGGCCTTGATCGGCACATCGCAGTCGAGGCCGTCGAGCAGCACCCATTCGCGCCAGCCGACCACCAGCGGAGGGCGGCGTCGCTTCCTGCTCATGGAGCGGGACTCGGCGCGAGCGACTCCAGCACGTCGGACGCATCGATGCTGCGATCGTCGAGTGCCGGGCGTTCGCTGCCGTCGCTGCCGATGGTCAGTGCCGCGGCGACCTCGATCGCACCAAGCAGTTCGCGCAGGTTGCGAGGCGGCGGGAAGTACTCGACTTCCTCGGTCACCTCCACCTCCTCGATGCCCTGGCTGGGGGCGAGGCGGTCGATCACGGCACGGACGAGGTCCTCGGGTGCCGAGGCGCCGGCGGTGACCCCGACGGTGCCGGTGAGGTCGGACGGGAGCTCGTCGGCGCTGTTGACCCGATAGACGCGGGAACAACCCGCTTCGGTGGCGAGACTCGCCAGCGCGTTCGTGTTCGACGAGTTGGCCGACCCGATCACGACCATTGCGTCGCAGCGGGTGGCGATCTCCATCAGCGCGGACTGGCGGTTCGTCGTGGCGAAGCAGAGGTCCGAGCGGCCGGGTTGCCAGAGTGCCGGGAACCGCGCCTTCGTCGCATCGAGCACACCGGTCCACTCGCGATGCGACAGGGTGGTCTGGGCGAGTACCGCCACGGGGCTCTCGAAGTCGGGGAGTTCGGCGACCTCCTCGGGAGTCTCGACGCGATGGATGGCTTCGGGGGCGACGGCCATGGTGCCGACGGCCTCCTCATGGCCCTCGTGCCCGACATAGACGATCTGGTATCCCTTGCCGGCCCGGGTCTTCACTTCGTGGTGGACCTTGGTGACCAGCGGGCAGACGGCGTCGACCACATAGCCGCCACGTTCGCGGGCGGCGGCGACGACCTCGGGTGCGGAACCATGGGCGGACAGCATGATCGGACGGCCCTCGGGGACTTCCGCGATGTCGTCGATGAACACCACCCCGCTGTCCTCGAATCGCTTCACGACCAGCTGGTTGTGGACGATCTCGTGGTAGCAGTAAACGGGTGGTTCGAAGGCTCTGACCATCCACGCCAACGCCTTGATCGCCATCTCCACACCGGCGCAAAACCCTCGGGGCGCGGCGAGAAGGACATGATCGACACCGATCGTGTCGGCGTCGGCACAAAACCCGGAATCGGTCACGTCGGAAGGCTAGCCAGTGGGTGGAGTGTCCCTGCCCGCTTGGTACCATTTCTGGTCGTTCTGTTAACCCGCCGAGTGGCGGGCCCCCGAGGAGTATTCCCCGATGTCGAAACACTGCCAGGTCACGGGGAAGAAGCCCCACTTCGGCAAGCAGCTGTCGCATTCGCACCGCCGTTCGAGCCGTCGTTGGGACCCCAACGTCCAGAAGAAGCGTTACTACCTCGAGTCTGAGCGTCGCTGGATCACGTTGAACGTGAGCGCCAAGGGCATCAAGACCATCGACAAGCGTGGCATCGAGACCGTCGTCGCCGACATGCGTCGCGCCGGCCAGAAGATCTGAGGACCTGAGAATGGCCAGCGACAAGCGTCCCATCATCAAGCTTCGTTCCACCGGTGGCACCGGCTACACCTACGTCACCACCAAGAACAAGGCCAACACCCGTGAGCGCATCGAGATCAAGAAGTACGATCCCGTCCTGCGCAAGCACGTGATCTTCAAAGAGGAGCGCTGAGCGCACCTGCTCTGATGCAGCGCCCGATCGCGATGTTCGATTCGGGCTTTGGTGGACTCACGGTGGCGCGAGCGGTCATCGATCTCATGCCCGAGGAAGACGTCGTCTACTTCGGTGACACGGCGCGCTACCCCTACGGACCGCGCCCGCACGCGGACGTCGTCGAGTACGCGGAGCAGATCACGCGCTGGATGGTCGACGGGCATGACCCGAAGATGATCGTCGTGGCGTGCAACACGGCCACCGCGGTCGCCCTCGACCGGTTGCGCGAGATGGTTTCGATCCCGGTGGTCGGCGTGCTCGAGCCGGGGCTGCGCGCCCTACTGAGCGTCTCCACCTCGGACCGGGTCGGGGTCATCGGCACCGTCGGCACCGTCGCATCGGGGGCGTACCAGACGCTCGCCCGCGCACTGGCGCCGACGATGGATCTCACGGTCGCTGCGTGTCCTGGTTTCGTTGAGTTCGTCGAGCGGGGCGAGACCGCGAGCGATCAGGTCCACGTCCTCGCCGAGCGGCTGCTGGCCCCGCTGGTCGAGGCCAAGGTCGACGCCCTCCTGCTCGGCTGCACCCACTACCCATTTCTGGCGCGTACCATCGGCGACGTGATGGGACGTGATGTGGTGCTCGTGTCGTCAGCGGATGAGACGGCCTTTGCGGTGCAGCGTGATCTCGCCGCGGCTGGGCTCCGTCGCCCTGAGTCGAGCGGGCAGGGCACCACCACCTGGATCTCGAGCGGGGACACATCGGTGTTCGCCGAGCTCGGTCGCCGGCTGCTCGGACCCGAACTCGACACCGTCGTCGGCCACCAATGGGGACACGACGCATGACGATGGAGGTCACGGTCCTCGGATCCTCGGGATCCTTCGCCAGCGCCGACAATCCCTGCACCGGCTATCTCGTGTCGACCCCGGAGGCCCTGGTCCTGCTCGATTGCGGCCCCGGCACGCTTGGTCCGCTGCAGCGGGCCATCGACCTGAACGACCTGACGGCGGTCGTGGTCACCCACAATCATCCCGACCATTGGCTGGAGTTGCCGGTACTCCGCAATGTCTTCAGGTACTTTCATCAGCGCTCGGGAATCCCGCTGTACGGAACCGCGGCCACGAAACGCATGGACGACGCCCTCACGGTGCGCGATGGCGGCAATCGGAATGAGCCGTTCGACTGGACCGTGATCAACGCCGACTCGAGGATGGCGGTTGCCGATCAGGCGTGGTCGTTCAGCCGCACCGATCATCCCGTCGAGACACTCGCCGTGCGAGTCGATTGCGCCGGACGGTCGTTTGTCTTCACCTCCGACACCGGGCCCGCCTGGACTGTCGGCGAGTTCGGACCCGGCATCGATCTCGCCATGTATGACGCAAGCCATCTGAGCGCCTTCGAGGGCATGGGCATCCCGCACACGAGTGCGCGTGAGGCAGGGGAGCGATGTCGCGCCGCCGGCGTCGGCCGAATGGTCGCCACCCATCTCGTGCCGGGATCCGACGCCGAAGCGCACCGCGCCGAGGCCTCCGCGGCCTACGGTGGCCCGGTCGATGTCGCCAGCCCTGGCGATCGATACACGGTCTAACGCCACCATCCTTCTCGAACTCGATCCGGAGATCCCTGTGTCCACTCGCTACGACGGCCGTCAGCCCGACGAACTGCGTCCCCTCTCGTTCATCCGAGACTTCACCAACATGTCGATGGGCTCCACGCTGGTCACGTTCGGCGAGACCCGCGTGCTCTGCACGGCATCGGTCGATGAGGACGTTCCCCGCTGGATGCGTGGCAAGGGCGAGGGTTGGGTCACCGCGGAGTATTCGATGCTGCCCGGCTCCTCACCCGAGCGTGTCCGTCGCCCAAAGAACGGACCCAATGGCCGTTCCCAGGAGATCCAGCGCCTGATCGGTCGCTCGCTGCGCGCGGTCACCGACATGAAGGCGCTCGGCGAGGTGTCGATCGACATCGATTGCGACGTCCTGCAGGCCGACGGTGGCACGCGCACTGCATCGATCTGTGGTGCCTATGTGGCCCTGCACGACGCCTGCACCCGCATGGTGCAATCCGGCATGATCAAAGCCAATCCGCTCACCACCGAGTGTGTGGCCATCTCGGTCGGGATCGTCGACGGCCAGCCGGTCCTCGACCTCCCGTACCCGGAGGACTCCACCGCCGACGTCGACTTCAATGTCGTCATGACCGGCAGCGGTCAGCTCATCGAAGTGCAGGGCACCGCTGAGGGCGCCACGTTCAGCCGTGACGAGCTGGGGGCGCTGCTCGATCTCGCGGCTGGCGGCGTGGAGACGATCGCTGCCGCACAGCGAGCCGTGTTGGCCGAACCACCATCGCCGCGCACCCCCGGTCGCTGATGAGCGAGCTCCCGCAGCTCGTCTGCGCGAGCGCCAATCCCGACAAGGTCGCCGAGATCGCACTCGTTCTCGACGGGTTGGTGGATCTTCTGCCCCGACCCGAAGGTCTCGCGGATGTCGTCGAGGATGCGCCTGACCTGGAGGGCAATGCTCGCCTGAAGGCGGTCGCCGTGTGTACGGCGGCCGGGGCTGCCGCGGTGAGCGATGACACCGGACTCGAGGTCGATGCTCTGGGCGGCGCTCCTGGCGTCTACTCGGCGCGCTATGCCGGCGAGGATGCGAGCTATCAGGACAATGTCGACAAGCTCCTCGCTGAGCTGGATCGGGTCGGCGCGTCGACCCCGGAGCAGCGCGGCGCCCGTTTCCGCACCGCTGTGATGGTCGTGTGGCCCGATGGCGATGAACTCTGCGTCGAGGGTGTCGTCGAAGGCATCATTGCCGCCGAGCCAACCGGGGAGGGTGGTTTCGGCTACGACCCGGTGTTCATCCCGGTCGAGCGAGACGGGCGCACGTTCGCCCAGATGGCTGACGAGAAGCACGAAATCAGCCATCGCGGCCGTGCGTTCCGTGCCCTCGCGGCCGCACTGCGGGAGCGCGCCACCGACTAGCGTCCCGAGATGCTCGACGACCGGCGCAAGGGATGGGGGCTCGCCGCCCTCGGCATGCTGTTGGTGTCGACCGACTCGTACTTCATCCGGCTCTCGGAGCTGAACGCGTGGAATGTCGCCTTCCTCGTTTCATGCTTCTCCCTGCCCGTCCAGCTGCTCTTTCAGCGAGTGGTGGAAGGCGGGAGGCCGATCGCGGCATTCCGGAGGTATCGCCGTGGACTTCTGATCGTCGGCACGCTCTCGGGGATCAGCCAGATTTCGTTCATCGGGGCCGTGACGAGAACCGACGTGTCGAACGTCGTGGTGATCGTCGCCGCCGCACCGGTCATCGCCGCGGTCGTCGGTCGGGTGATGCTGGGGGAGCGGACCTCACGGCAGGTGTGGACGGCGATTCTCATCACCATCGCCGGGGTGGTCATCGTCGTCTCCGGCTCGATCGGCGAGCCGAACCTCACCGGTGACTTCCTCGCGGTCCTGGCCATCGTTGCGTTCGCGATCAACATGAACGTGTGGCGGCTCTATAGCGACATGAGCCGGTTTGTCGGTCTCGCACTCTCAGCCTTCGTGACCGGCGGTATCGCGGTGTGGTTCATCGACAATCCGTTCAGCCACGACCTCCGGGCCTACTTCTCGGTGACGTGTATGGGCCTCCTGTTCAATCCGCTCGGCCGGATCTCGCACACCAACGCGCCGCGGTTTGTTCCCGCGGCTGAGGTGGCGTTGTTCATCCCGGTCGAAACCCTGGCCGCCACGACGTGGGCCTGGATCGCATTCGATGAGCAGCCCGTCACCGCCACCTTCATCGGTGGCGCCATCGTGATCGCCGGCATGGTCGTCGGAACGCTCGGCCGGGCGACTGGCGCACCGGCGCGCGAGACTGCGTAGGTCACGCTGGGGACAGACCCCGCGTGAGCTTGGGGGCTCACATGTCGACAGCGTAGAAGATCGAGCTGGTCTACGCCGCAATCATCCTGACCTGGGGATTTCTCCTCGGACTGGCGCTGGCGAAGGAACGAATGGCCGCCGCGGTCGCTCCCCGATCATTGGTGACGGCGCATATCGCCGCCCTGATGCAAGGTGCCATGCACCTTGGTTTGGTGGCCGGGTTCGTGTACCTCGACCTCAGCGACGGTTGGGCCACGACGGCGGCTTGGCTCCTCGTCATCAGCTCGGCCTTCGAGGCGCTCGGCGGGGCCACGAATTGGTTGCAGGGCACGGGGGACCAGTTCGCGGAGAAGAGCCTCGGCTACAAGTTCAACAGCATCAGTGGCCCGGTGGGGATCGTGGGCATTCTGATCGTGTTGGTCGGAGCCATCAGGGTCATCTGAGTGTGAGTACGGACGGGGGGACTTGAACCCCCACACCCTTCCGGGCACCAGGACCTAAACCTGGCGTGTCTGCCAATTCCACCACGTCCGCATGATGCGCTCGCCAGGGTATCCGTCTCAAGATCCATGCTGAGAGGCCGAAGCAACTGGTATGTGGCGAAGGATCGTGTTGTTGCTCGCGCTCGGGCTGGTTGCGGCGCGGATGCGATCGAAGAGTTCACCGGGGTGAACCGAGAAATCCCTGAACCCAAATCAGCGTGGGCGACCACGACCCCGCCGCTGGCGGCCGTCGACGGCGGCGAGCCGGTCGCGCCGGTCACCACCGCGTCCGCCCCGGCCACGTCGATCGCTGCGGACCTCTCCGTCGAGGGTGCGCTGGTTCAGTCGAACGACGGGATCTGCGCCGTCTTCCTCGCCGTGATGTTGACGAGCCCGGACACGTTCGGCTCTGACGAAGCGGCCAACGCGGCCTATCGGCCGGCGCTCGAACCGATCAGCGCGGAAGCGGCGGCCCTGCTGGATGCAGTCAGCACCGGCGCCTCGACCGCCGGTCGCCTCTGGCAGGACCTCGCCCGCCTTGACGCCCTCGCGGCCGACGCGTGTGGCGTGCCGTTCGCCAACGCTCAGATCGTGTTGGCGACCTACAACGTCGAGGGTGCCGGCGGGTGGCCGACGGCGATGCCGTGCTTCGTGCCGACCGGGGAGACGCTGTGCGCCACCGCGTTGAGCCACGCAGCCGTTGATTGCCTTTCCGGTCAGGCGGTCACGTGGCGTGACGGTGAGTGGCGTCTCGGGCGCTAAAGCGGACACGCGTCGCCAGTGCGGCATTCGTGGGCGGTACCCTTCCAACATATGACCTCGCAGAACGTCTCTCCGCAGCTCAACGCCCCCCAGCTCAACTCGTCCGCCATGCTCGCCAGCCCGCAGGCCGACGTCTACCACCGACTCCTCCAGGACCGCATCGTGGTTCTCGGCACGGACGTCAACGACGACATCGCCAACTACATCACGGCTCAGCTCCTGTACCTCGAGGGCCAGGACAACGAGAAGCCGATCTGGCTCTACATCAACTCGCCTGGCGGCTCGGTCAGCGCCGGCATGGCCATCTACGACACCATGCAGTTCGTGGCGCCCGACGTCGGCACCATCTGCATGGGCCTCGGTGCCTCCATGGGGCAGTTCCTGCTCTGTGCCGGCGCCCCGGGCAAGCGCTACGCGCTACCCCACGCTCGCATCATGATGCATCAGCCCCTCGGTGGCGTGCAGGGTCAGGCCACCGACATCGCGATTCAGGCCGAGCAGATGGCGTACACGAAGCGCCTGCTCCAGGAGCGCATCGCCGAGCACACCGGCCAGACCTATGAGCAGGTCGAGGCCGACTCGGATCGTGACCGCTGGTTCACCGCCGAAGAGGCGAAGGACTACGGCATCATCGACCACGTCATTGTCCGCCGCGGCGAGATGATCTGACCCAGTCCGGGTTCCAGCTCGAGACGAGTCGGGTGGCGACCCCGGTGTTGACATCGGAGATGGTCGAGATCATCGACGGGTACTCCGCCGCGGTGGTGGCGACGGTGACGCCGGCTGGGCTGCCGGCGGCGTCGGTCAAGGGAACGTTCGTCGTCGAGGACGACCAGCACATCGCGTACGGCGACATCCGGTCGCCGGGTACCCGGGCGAATCTCCAGGCCAACCCCGCGGTTGAGGTGGTCTTCACCGATGTCCTTAGCCGTGGCGCGGTGCGGATCACGGGGTCGGCTGAGATCCATGACGACATCGGGCTGTCGCGCTCGGAGCTGACCGATTCGACATTCCAGCGCATGGATGCGCTGGCCCACATCGGCCGGGACACCGGCCCCGTCGGCACGAATGAGTTCGGCCAGCCGATCGGTCCGCCGCTGGAACCGAAGCCCGGTACCGACCTCTCGTCCGCGGCACCCATGAGCGGTCGATACTGCTGACTGGTGGCACTCGATGCCGATGCCCATGCTGTCGACCTCTTCGAGGAGTTCTCGGCCGCCCACGACAGTGCGTGGACGTACCTGTCCTATGGGCCGTTCCGCGACCTCGAGTCGTTCACCGACTGGATGCACATGGCGAACGCGCTCGACGCCACGATGTTCTTCGCCGTCCTCGATCCCGAAGATGACCGGGCGTTGGGCGTGGCGAGCTATCTGCAAATGGAGCCCGCACTCGCCACGATCGAGGTCGGACACATCCACTTCGGTCCGCATCTGGAACGCACGCCGGCCGCCCCCGAAGTGATGTACCTCATGATGAGACGGGCGTTCGACGGCGGCTACCGGCGCTACGAGTGGAAGTGCGACAACCTCAACGCGCCGTCACGGGCCGCTGCCACCCGGCTCGGCTTCCGCTTCGAGGGCACGTTCCGCCAAGCCACGCACTACAAGGGCCGCAACCGCGACACTGCGTGGTTCTCGATCCTCGATTCGGAGTGGGCGCGCCTCGACGCCGAGTTCACGCGGTGGCTCGACCCGTCGAACTTCGATGATGCCGGCACCCAGCGGACACGCCTCAGGACCAACCGCTGACCTGTCCCCAACGGGACAGGGGTCTGACCCCAGGTGTCCCAACTAGCGGGCGGCTTCGGCGAGGGACCTGAGCTCGGTGACGCCCGCCGCTCGATCGTCGTACTTGAACAGGGCTGAGCCGCTCACGAAGACGTTGGCGCCGGCCGCGGCGCACTCGGCGATGGTGGCGGCGCTGATGCCGCCGTCGACCTCGATGTCGATGTCGTTGCCGCTCGCCACGACCATGGCCTTCAGTTCGGAGATCTTCTCCGTCAGCGGGATGTAGGCCTGGCCGCCGAAGCCCGGGTTGACCGTCATCACGAGGATGTGGTCGGTGACATCGAGCACATGGGCCACGACGTTGGCCGGTGTGTGGGGGTTCAGCACGACACCCGAGCGGGCGCCGAGCTTCTGAATGTTGTCGAGGGAGCGGTGCAGATGGACCGACACCTCGGCATGGATCATGACGGTCTCGCAACCGACGTCGATGTAGAGCGGTGCCATCTCGTCCGGCCGGGCCACCATCAGGTGGGCCTCGTAGTGGATGGTGGAGTGAGGTCGGCAGCTCTTGATGATGTCGGGACCGATCGAGATGTTTGGCACGAAGACACCGTCCATGACATCCCAGTGGATGCGATCGACGCCGGCCTTCTCGAGGTCGACGACCTCCTCGCCGAGTCGGGCGAAGTCGGCGGGCAAGACGGACGGGGCGATCTCGATGCGGCTCACCCGGCCGACCCTAATCGCGGCAGACGCCGATACCGTTCTGCCTCGTGGAGCTTCGTGTAACCGCCACCGCGCGGGACGGGGCAGGGGTCGCCCGAGCAGACGACGGACGTGTGGTGTTCGTCGAGGGCGCGCTACCTGGCGAGACGGTCACGGCCGAGATCACGCGCGTCGACAAGCGTTGGTCGCGGGGCCGAGTCGTTGTCGTGTCGGAGCCATCGCCGGACCGCATCGCGGTCGGATGCTCGCACCAACTCGAAGGGTGTGGCGGTTGCGATCTGTTGCATGTCGAGTCCGGCGCCGCCATTCGGATGAAGCAGGCGATGGTCGTCGATCAGCTCGTGCGAGCCGAGGTCGACGCTCCCGCCCCCGGGCTTCGTGATCTCGACGACGATCAGGGCCGCACGACGGTGCGCGCCGCGGTGGTCGATGGCCGGGCCGGCTATCGCATTCGAGCATCGAACGACATCGTCGTTCCGGACGAGTGTGGCGCCGTCGACCCACTCGCGGAGGAGTTGCTCGTCGACGGTCGATTCGGTGACGCGGAAGAGGTCCAGATCCGAGTGGGCAACCGCACGGGCGAACGGCTCGTCGTGATCACCGGGTCCGATTTCGAGGTCGAGCTTCCCGACGACGTCGCGATCGTGACCGATACCCAACTGGCAGCCGGCAAACGCTCGTGGATCCATGAGGAGGCCGCTGGACGTAGGTGGCGCCTCTCGGCTCGCTCGTTCTTCCAGAATCGGCCCGCCGGCGTGGATGCGCTCGTGGCCGAGGTCCAGGAAATGGTCGACGAGTACGGCACCGAGGGGCCGCTCGTCGACGCGTACGCTGGGATCGGTATTTTCGGCGGCACCATCGGCGCCGGTCGCACGGTGCACGCCATCGAACGAGGGCGCGACTCGATCGCCGACGCTCGCGTCAACCTCGCCGGTGCCGACGCCAAGATCGTGAAGGCCGATGTGGCGCGCTGGCGACCGTCGCCGGCGCACATCGTCATCGCCGACCCGGCCCGTGAGGGGCTCGGAAAGGGTGCGGTGAAGGCGCTTGTGCGGGCCGAACCGAACCTTCTCGTCCTGGCGAGCTGTGATCCCGGATCGTTCGGCCGCGATGCCAAGCTCCTCGAGAACGCCGGATACACGCTCCAGCGCTACACGGTGATCGACATGTTCCCCGGCACCTCCCACGTGGAGACGGTGGCGGCCTTCACCCCGGCCTAGCTGGTGTGAATCATCCCGAAGTCGGCTGACGACGAGCCATCACTCACGGTCACGGTGAACGCGGCATCGAGGGGTGCGGTCGGGAATTCGACGCGGAGGAACCAGTGGCCGTCGGGGGGTACGACCACGGTGGCCGGTGGATTGTGGGGCGAGGTGACGGTGATGGTTGCGCCGGCGGCAGCGGTGCCTGAGTACTCGTCGTAGGAAGGATCCTCCGAGTAGCTCTCGTAGCGAGCGATCGCCGTGAAGTCGAGCGATGCCGGGGGTGTGGCTGTGGTGGTCGTCGTCGGGGGCCGGGTGGTGGTCGGCGCTGCCGTGGTGGTGACGACGGCGACAGTGGTCGTGATCGTCTCTTCAGCATCGGCCAGGTGGTCGGGAGTACCCGTCGCGGTGGCCGGAACGCTCGTCGGGGCGGTGACAATGGCCTCGCTGTCAGCGTCGTCGACGATGGGCAGGGCGACCTCCGGATCAGTCGGCAGGGTCGGGTCGGGCTGATCGACGACGTCCACGGGACCGGCGTCCTCGCCCTGCGTCATGGAGACCGCGCCGAAGGTGACGATCGCCGTTGCCACGCAGGCGAGACCGGTCATCTTGATCGACCGGATGCGATCGACGCGCACCATGCCCGCGGCGAGTCGATCGGTGTCGATGGCGGGCGTGACCGCTGCGGCATGGCCGGCCAGGGCCTGGCGGAGTTCGTTCTCGTTCATCGTTCTCCCTCCTCGTGGAGGAGCGCTTCGAGGGCTTGCATGCCACGGTGGACGTGGGTGCAGACGGAACCGACCGAGATGCCGAGGATGTCCGCGATCTCGGTCTCGGTTCGATCTTCGTAGTGGCGCAGAACCAGACACGAGCGCTGGCGGTCGCTCAGCCGGCGGAGCGCGACGACCACCTGTTCCCGGGAGTCGTTTTGCATCGCCCCCCATTCGGCCGATGCCTGTTCAGGTTGGGGTTCGGGGCGGTTGCGGCGGACGACACCGAGATGACGGGCTCGTCCGCGGGCGAGATTGAGCACCGTGGTGCGCAGGTACGCCCCGACCTTCGCCGGGTCGTCGATCCGCTTCCATGCGCCGTAGAGCTTCAGGAACGCCTCGTGGGCGAGGTCCTCGGCCATCTCGTCCTCAGGTGAGACGAAGGCGGCGAACCGCACGAGATCGTGGTGATCAGTTCGGTAGATCGCGAGGACATCGTCCTTGGCTGCGACTCGGCGTTCGCGACGCGACCGAGGTCGGGCCGCGTCCGGGCCGGCCGCCGGGGGGAGAGAGGGTCGCGTTGATGGTCACCACCCTGTCAGACGCGTGAGACACACCGATCTCTGACATGGATCTCCTATCGGCAGGAGATTCCTGCTCAGGAGATCGGGAACGGCACCACGACCTCGCTGCCGCCGATCGGGAAGATCTGCTTGAGGCGCCATCGGCCGGTCGTGTCGAGAACGAGGCGAGCTTCGAGCTCCATGGTCTCGGTTGTGATCACGACGGTGGCGGTCGTGGCGCCGGCCGCGGTGATCGGCTCGCCGCCCTGGAGCTCCGTGATCCTGTCGATGTCGAACGGGAACCCCGTGGCATCGAGTCGCTCGTCGAGCGCGGCGGGGCCGAGTGCGTGCTCGACGCCGCCGAACTGGTCGAGCGCGGCGAGTGGAAGCAGCGCTTGGCGCTGCGACGCGGCGGAGAGAAGCAGATAGACCGAGAAGTGATCGCCCTTGGCCACGAGTCGGCTGATGGTCTCCACGGTCGCCATCGGCGAGTCAGCGGGGAGGAGATCCGACCAGGCATCGAACTCCGTCAGCTCCGTCGGTCCGCTCGCCAACGGTGGATCCCCCGAGAACGGGAACTCGTGGAGACCACCGTTGGCATAGCGAATCTGACGGATCCGCCAGTCGCCGCCGACAGATTTGCTGAGTTCGAAGATCGCGATCACCCCAGTGGCCCGCATGGTGACGTCGACGAGTGCCGCTCGAGTGTCCTGCGTCGTGGTGTTGATCTCTGTCGCACCCTGAGTGAAGTCGAAACGGAGACCCCCGCCGGTGGCGGCCGATTGCATCGCCAGATCGAACATCCGTAGCGTCTCGGTGTAGTGATCGCCACTGAGCTCGGCGGTGAGTCGTGCGACGAGTGCACTCTGACCGGCGCCGTCGACCCACTCATAGAAGCTCTCGTCCTCCAAGGCCGCGTGCATGGCGGTTTGGGTGGTGGGGTGGAAGAGCAGAGCGGCCGTGAGGAAGTCGCCGTCCGCGAAGGCGTCGACGAAGACAGCAACGGTCAGTTCCGGCGTCGAGAGATCCATCTCCGCATAGCTGACGGGCAGGAGCCCGCCGCTATGGCTCCCGGCGCCATCGGAACCGCATCCGAGCGCGACGAGACAGCAGGTGACCAGCATCGCTGCGCCTCGAGCCCCCAACCCGTGCATGGGGCGATACCCTAGCCGGTGGCTCGATCTTGTTCCGGGGGAGTGGGGTCGGCGGTCAACCGGCCAGGTCGCGCGCCGGCCGTAGCGTGAACACGAGTTCGTCGGCGACGTCGTTGTAGTCCTCGTGCATCGCGACGGTGCGGTGCGCCAGGTGGCGGAACGGCTCCACGAACGTGTCGTGCATCGGTGCCACCGTGTCGGCGAATTGCCGCCGCACATCGGCTGGCACACGGCCCCGTTCGCGGACATCGCGAGTGATTCGCCGCTCCAATCGAACGTCCTCAGGGACATCGATGAAGACGGCGAGATCGAGCCCGTCGGCGATTGCCGGGAAGCTCAGCAGCAGGATCCCTTCCACGATCACCACATTGCGGGCCTCGATCCGCTGAATCTCGTTCGTGCGGGTGTGCGTGGCGAAGTCGTACACCGGAGATTCGACATCGGAGCCGCTGCGCAGTGCCTCGACGTGCTCGGCGAACAGATCGTGATCGAGCGAGTCCGGATGGTCGTAGTTGACCAGCGATCGGTCCGCGGGGGAGAGGTGGCCCTGGTCGTGGTAGTAGGCATCGAACGCGAGGACGGAAACATCAGAGTCGCCGAGCCGTTCGAGGAGATGGCGGGTGAGCGTGGTCTTCCCGGCCCCGGAGCCTCCGCTGATGCCGCACGTCATCGTCACGGGAGGACAGGGTACTGCGTTGGTGGCGGTCGTCTCTAGAATCCGGCCATGACACGCACAGCGGCCGACCGGGCCGGGATCAGTCCGTTCTACGTGATGGAGGTGATGCGGGCCGCCGAGCTGCGTCTCGCCGAAGGCAAGGACGTCCTTCATCTCGAGGTCGGCCAGCCGTCGACTCCCGCCGCGCCGGCGGTGATCGCCGCGGCGCACCGGGCATTGGACGAAGAGGTGCTCGGCTACACGACGGCCGCCGGGATCGAGCCACTTCGTCGGCGGATCGCCGAGCACTACGAGGATTGGTACGACGTCGAGATCGATGCCGATTCGGTACTGGTGACCGTCGGAGCCACCGGTGCGTTCGTCGCGGTGTTCATGGCCGCGTTCGATCCGGGCGACCGAGTCGTCGTCCCGTCTCCCGGCTATCCCTGCTACTCCAACGCGCTGCAGATCCTGGGGGTGGAGGTCGTCGACCTGCCGACCACGATCGACACTCGTTTCCAGCCGACCGTCGACCAACTCGAATCCCTCGGCCCCGTCGATGGCCTGATTCTCAGTTCACCGTCGAATCCCACCGGCACGATGCTCGATGCCGACTCGATGAAGGCGATCACCGACTGGTGCCGTGCGAACGACGTGTGGTTCATCTCCGATGAGATCTACCACGGGATCACCTACGGGCAGTCGGCGCCGACGGCGCTCCAGTTCGATACGGATGCGATCGTCATCAACTCGTTCTCCAAGTACTTCTCGATGACGGGCTGGCGGCTCGGGTGGGTCGTCGCTCCGAAGGTGTTGCGGACAGCGCTGACTCGCATCAACCAGAACGCAACGATCTCCGCGCCGACGCTGTCCCAACTGGCGGCGGTGGCCGCCTTCGACACCCACGATGTCGCCGGGAGGCGCGTTGCCGACTACGCGACCAACCGCGAGATACTGCTCGACGGTCTGCGTGCCGCTGGGATCGAGAAGGTCGCTCCGGCGGACGGTGCGTTCTACATCTGGGCCGATGTGAGCCATCTCACCGATGACTCCCAGGAACTCGGTGCGCAGTGGCTCGATGAGCTCGGCATCGCGGCCACGCCCGGCATCGACTTCGATCGCGACAATGGTCACCGCTTCATGCGATTCTCGTTCGCGGGATCTGCGGAGGATTGCCGAGAGGCGATGCGTCGCCTCGAGGGATGGGTGAGCTAGCGCTCAGCCCCCGAGGCGGGCCCGAGCGGCAGCAGACTTGTCGAGCCAGCTCTGTGCGATGAACACGCCGTTGATCTCCACGCCACCGCCACCGCCGGCACCGGCGTCGCCGCCACCGCTGTCGGTCGCGGCGGGTGCGTTGGCCGCCTCTTCGGCGGCCTTGGCCGCGGCGATCGCCTCGCGCTCACGGGCGATGAGGAACGAGTCGTAGTCCTTGGCCTTCACCACCGAGTCGTGGCTGACATGGCTCACTGCCGAGCCGTCGTTCATGCGGAGCCAGTACCGCTTCCAGGTGACACCGTTGGCCAGCGCGATCTTGCCGGCATCGCCGGCCGAGTAGCCGCCCACATCGTCGACGAGACGGATCTTGGTCCCGCGCGTGAAGGTGTTGGCCTGGAGTTCAGCGGTGGTGATCACGGGCAGGAATCTAGCGCCTCGCGGCGCCAGGCGACGACACCGCCGGGACGGGTCAACGGCTACGGTCGCGTCGTGTTCGCAGACGATTTCACCGGAGAGCCGTGGTGGTGGCGGGCCGCGCCACCCGCGAGCCGGACGGATCCGCCGCCATCGGACGCCGATGTCGTGGTGATCGGCGCGGGCTACGCCGGGTTGTCGTGCGCCATTGCCGTCGCCCAGGCAGGCCGCTCTGCGCTTGTGCTCGACGCCATGCGTGTCGGGGAGGGGGCATCGGGCCGCAATGCGGGGCTGTGCTCGGGGCGGGCCGGGATCTCCAAGATGATCGATCTGGAGGCCCATGTCGGCCGAGACCGTGCCGCCGCGATCCTCGACGAGGCCGACGATGCCTTCGCGTTCTTCCGCTCCACCTGCGACGACGTGTCCCCGGGCGCGTATGAACACACCGGCCGTTTCGTCGCTGCCCGTACGGCACTTGCCTACTCGAAGCTGGCCAAGAAGTACCGCGAGTACGAAGGGGTCAGCACCGGTGGTGTTCCCGCGGCTGGGTTCGAACTGGTCGAGGCCGCCGGGGTCGGTCGCTTCATCACGACGGATGTCTTCCATGGCGGGATGTCCGTCGAGGATGCCGGGCTCGTCCATCCCGCTCGCTATGTCCACGGGCTGCTGGCCAGGGCCGAAGCGCTTGGCGTGACGGTGTGCACAGGCGTCCGGGTGAGGGCCGTCGACGCCGCCGGACCCGAACGCTCGTTGGACGTCGCCACCTCGGATGGGTTCCGTACGGTTCATGCCGCGGAGATCGTGCTCGCCACCAACGGCTACACCGACACGTCGGCCCCGTGGCATCGATCGCGGATCGTGCCGATGTCGTCGTCGATCATCGCCACGGAGGACCTCGGCCGAGACCGTGTCGAGGCGCTGCTGCCGGCCATGACGACGGTGATCGACACCAACCGGGTCATCGTCTACGCACGGCCGGCTCCGGGTGGCGAGAGCATCTTGTTCGGAGGTCGAGCCAAGTTTCATCCCGTCAGTCCCGACACGAGCGCCAAGATCCTCCACGACCAGATGTTGCAGGTGTTCCCGTCGTTGGCCGGAGTGCAGGTGACGAACGCGTGGTCCGGCTACATGGCATTCACCAAGGACTGGCTGCCGAAGATCGGCCGTCACAACGGACTCCACTACGCGCTCGGCTGCAACGGCGGGTCCGGTGTGGTCCTGTTGAGCTGGCTCGGTCGCAAGATCGGCCAGCAGGTGGTGGGCGACGGTGACGGCCGCTCGTCTCTCGAGGACATCCCGTTCCCTCGACAGCCGCTGGGCCGTTGGACGTCCGCCGGTGTCCCCCTTGCCGGCATCTGGTACCGGACGCGCGACGCCATCGACGCCCGGCGGTGAACGCCGACGACCCTGGGCGGTCTGTCACACTGGTGAGACCATGACCCACGACGGCCACGACCACAGTCACGGCGACAGTCGAGGAGCGCTCGCGGTCGCGGCAGGGGCCAATACCGTCCTGTTGGTCGTCCAGTTCGCCGGCGCCGTTGCGTTCGGGTCGGTCGCCCTGCTGGCGGATTCCGTCCACCAGGCGTCGGATGTCGTCTCCTTGATCCTCGCCGTGGGAATCGCAGTGCTCGTCGCCCGGCCCTCGAGCAACCGGTACACGTTCGGTTATCGCCGCGCCGATGCGCTTGGCGGCGTGCTGCATGCCCTGCTCCTGCTGAGTGGAGCGGTTCTCGTCGTCGTCGAGGCAGCCGAGCGGTGGAGTGGCGATCACGAGATCGACGGTGTCGGCGTGGTCGCCATCGCCATCGCCGGCCTCCTCGTGAACGGCCTGAGCGCCAGGTGGCTGCACGGCGCTCACGGACACTCGCTGAACGTCGAGGGCGCCGTACTGCACCTGGTGGCGGACGCGCTCGGGTCGTTCGCGGTGCTGGCCGGCGGAGTGGTGGTGCTGATCACCGACGAGCCACGCGTCGACGCCGTTGCGTCCTTCGTGGTCGTCGCCCTCATCATCTGGTCAGCGGTTCGTCTCGCTCGGGCGTCGCTCCACGTCCTGATGGACGGTGTGCCGGAGGGGTTCGACCCAGCTGACATCCGGGACTCGATGCTGACCGATCCAATGGTCGTCGACGCGCACCACCTCCACGTCCGCACCCTCGACGGCGCAACGGTGAGCCTCACCGCTCATGTTCAGGTCGACACCGAGGAGTTGCACGAGGCGCAGGTGGTGATCGGCCGGTTGACGACGATGCTCGCTGAACGCGGCGTCGCCCACGTCACCCTCCAGGCCGAATGCCATCCCTGCGACGACGACGACTGCTGACTGGCTTCCGAAAGAAGTGAACGGTCGCTAACATGACGGCATGGCTGAACTGACTGTTGAAGAGGTCCGCGCCGAGGTCGAGGCCTGGCTCGACGCGAACTGGAGTGAGGATCTCGCCGTCGGCGAATGGTGGGACATCCTCGGGCCGAGTGGGTATGCCCATCCGATCCTCCCCGAGAACGCCTACGGCAAGGGCTGGGGACGCGCTCAGGCGGGTGCCGTGATGGCCACCATGGCCGACCGTCGCGTGATGGGCCCGGCCGCCGGCCTCGGTCGCATGCTCGCCGCCCCAACGATCGCGACGCACGGCACTCAGGCGCAGATCGACGAGTTCCTGCCCCCGATCCTCGACGGCACCGTCGGCTGGTGCCAGCTGTTCTCTGAGCCCGGGGCCGGATCCGACCTCGCCGGCCTCACCACCAAGGCCGAGCGTGACGGTGACGAGTGGGTCATCACCGGTCAGAAGGTCTGGACGTCCGGCGGCCAGATCGCCGACATGGGCATGCTCATCGCCCGTACCAACCCCGATGCTCCGAAGCACCGTGGCATCACGTGGTTCGCCTTCGACATGGATCAGCCCGGTGTCGAGGTCCGTCCGCTCGTCGAGATGACCGGCCACTCCATGTTCAACGAAGTCTTCATCGACGAGGCCCGCGTCCCCCACGCGAACATCATCGGGGAGGAAGGCCAGGGCTGGGCCGCGGCCAACACGACCCTCATGTTCGAGCGTGCGTCGCTCGGCTCGGCCGGCAAGAGCCCGGCGACGGCCTCTGGATCGGGCAAGCGCAGCGTGCGCGGCAAGCTCGTCACCGACTTCACCCAGCGCTCCGGCGGCGAGGCGGGCCTGCCCCCGATCGGCATGAAGATGTGGGACAAGCTCGTCGACGTCGCCCGCAAGCGTGGCATGGAGTCCGACCCGGTCCTGCGTCAGGAACTCGTTGAGATCTGGAGCCTGCTCGAGGTCAACCGCATGTCACAGGTCCGTGCGAAGGATCCCGGCCAGCGCACGGGTGCAGAGCCGAACATCGGCAAGCTCGTGATGAGCGACTTGTTCCGTGGGTTCCGTGAGCTCGGCAACAAGGTGATCCAGGCTGACGGCATGCTCACCGGGGCGGATGAACCCAACACCGGCGGGCTGATCGGCGAGACGACCATGTTCTCGCCGGGGCCGTCGATCTACGGCGGCACCGACCAGATCCAGAAGAACATCATCGGCGAACGCATCCTCGGCCTCCCCCGTGAGCCGGGCCCCGGCAAGGACACGCCGTTCAAGGACCTCCCCAAGAACTAGCTCACCGCTACCGCACGCTGGGGTCTGTCCCCAGTGTGCGGCAGGCGCCGCGGCCGGGGGTGGTGGCGCCGAAGCGGGCGAAGTCGGCGTCGAAATCGAGGGGGACGTCCGAGGGTTCGTCGTCGGCGATGAGCTCTTCGGGGACCTCCCACATGATCTCGAACTCGATGCCGTCGGGATCCTGGCAGTACAAGCTGCGGCTCATGCCGTGATTGTTCTCGCCGGACAACGCCCCCATCTCCGCCAGCCGAGTCCTGGCGGCCTGGAGTTCGGCGAGCGTCGCGACCTCCCACGCCACATGGTAGAGCCCGATCTGGCGTGGATCCGGACGCTCCTGCACAGGAGCTCGAAACAGGGCGAGGTCGTGATCCGTGGACGACTTCGGGGCGGTCATGAACACGCCGCCGGGCATGGTGGTCTTCACCTCGAGACCCAGGGCCCTCGAGTAGAACTCGGCCGAGGCATCGGGGTCGGTGACCCACAGCACGGCGTGGCGCAAACCGAGGGTGGACATGGCTAGACCTCCGGGTCGGGAATCAGCTTGCCCGGGTTGAAAATGTCGTCGGGATCAAGTGCACGCTTGATGGAACGCATCAGGTCCCATTCCAATTCCTGCTTCTGAGGTCCGACACGGTCCTTGAGCAGCAGGCCGACACCGTGCTCGGCCGACAGGGTGCCGTCGAGTTCGAAGACCGTCTGATCCACCGCCGCTTCCATCGCCGGTTTCGCGGCCAGCCACGGCTCGACGGCCTCAGGGCTGATCGGCAGGATCATCATGTGGATGTTGCCATCGCCGACGTGCCCGAATCCGTAACAGAGCGAGTCGGGTGCGATCTCCGCCGCTCGCTGTGAGATCCGACGCACGAATTCGGCGATCTGATCGATCGGGACGGCCGTGTCGAGCTTCAGGCCCAGCCCCTGGTACTCGACATAGGTCGTCATCGGCGTGATCTCGTCGCGCATGTGCCACAGCGACGTCTCCTGGTCCGGTGTGCCGGCCACGATCGCGTCGACGATGTGGCCAGCCCCGGCCCCGGCGGAAAGGAACGCGGCGATCATGTCGTCGACGGGTTCGGAGGAGGCGAGTCGAATCAGGACGCAGAATTCAGTGCCGGCATCGAGGTGCACCGAGGCCCCGGTGACTTCGGCCAGGCGGTGCATCGCGAACGTCGGGATCAGTTCGAAGCCGCTCAGTGCACCCGGAGCGTGTTCCTGCGCCAGCGAGAGCAGCGGCATGAGATCGTCGAGATCGGTGATGGCGGCGAGCGTCGACGTCTCGTATGGCGTCGCCGGGACGAGCTTCAGCACGGCCGATGTCACGATGCCGAGGGTGCCTTCCGCTCCGATGAACAGGTGCTTGAGGTCATAGCCCGAGGAGTCCTTGCGCAGTGACCGACGGCCGTCCCACACGGACCCATCGGCGACGACGGCCTCCAGGCCCATGACGTTGTCGCGCATGTTGCCGTAGCGCACGACGTTCGTGCCGCCGGCGTCGGTCGAGATACCGCCCCCGACGGTTGCGGTGCCGCGAGCGCCCCAGTCCGGCGCGAACTTCCGCCCGACTGCCGCCGCGGCCTCCTGGACTGCCTGGATCGTGACGCCGGCCTGGGCCGTCAGCGTCCACCGATCCGGGTCGACCGATTCGATCTGGTTCAGGCGAGAGACCGACAGGAGGATTGACGGGCGATCCGCCGGGAGATGGGTGCCGTACGACAGTCCGGTGTTGCCACCCTGGGCCACGATGGCGACGCCGGCCAGGGCACAGGCCTTGACCACGGCGGAGACACCGTCGACGTCGCGGGGACGCACCAGGACGACATCGTCGGTGGCCGAGACCCCCCGGGGATCGGTGGTGTGGCCGATCGCATCGGCGCCGGTGAGGATCGCCCGGTCGTCGAGTAGTCCTCTCAGTGAATCGACGAACGCGTGGTCAGGAGCAGGCATGGGGATTGTCTAGCTGAAGGCGAGGGTGAACGAGTCGAGCGGGCCGAAGTCGAACCGGAACTCGTCGCCGGCACGGATGTCGATCGGCCGGGTGAACGAACCGGCGAGGATCGTCTGGCCCGCCTCGAGGGTCAGGCCCTGCTCGGCGTAGCGGCGAGCCAGCCACACGATGCCCTTGGCCGGATGGTCGAGCACTCCTGCGGCCACGCCGGTCTCCTCGATCGTGCCGTTGCGGTAGCCGAGAGCGCTGATCCAGCGAAGGTCCACCTCGCGGGGTCCGATCTGACGTCCGCCGCAGACGATGCCGGCATCGGCCGCGTTGTCGGCGATCGTGTCGATGACCGTGCGTGTGCGGCCATCGCTGTTCGTGCGATGGGTTCGTGCCGCGATCAGCTCGACGGCCGGGGACACATGGTCGGTGGCATCGAGGACGTCATCGACGGTGAGATCCGCGCCCGCGAGATCGGTGGCCAGGACGAAGGCCAGTTCGATCTCGAGCTTCGGGTCGGTGAAGTCGGCAGCGTTGAGGGTGGAGTCCGATGCGAAGACCATGTCGGCGGTGAGGAAGCCGGAGTCGGGGGTCGAGATCTTCATCGCGGCCTGCATGGCGCGCGAGGTCAACCCGATCTTGTGGCCGATGAGCTGCTCGCCCCGAGCGAGTTTCAGGGAAAGCCACGCGGCCTGCACGCGATACGCGTCATCCATCGTCATGTCGGGGTGGACGGTGGTGCTCTGTCGAGCCTGGGTGCGTGTTCGCTCGGCCTGGTCGAGGATCTCGGCTTCTGCGGCGACCTGCGCTTCGGTGAGTGGCATCTGGGATCAGCCCCGATCGTCGAGGATCTCGGTGAGGTCGTGGAGTTCAGCCAACAGGTCCGAAAGCCGTCTGGCGCCGAATTGTTCCTCGATGTCGTTGTAGATCGCTTCGGATTCGGGTGCGACTCGCTCCACCAGAGACCCCCCGGAAGGGGTGAGACGAATGCGGGCGCGGCGTTGGTCATGGGCCACCGTGGTTCGCTCGATCAGTCCCCGGTCCTGGAGGTTGGCGATGATGCGCGACACGCTCGGCGGGAGCAGGGCCGCTCGATCTGCCAGCTCGGTGACCTCGAACGCATCCTCACGAGATGCGAGCACTCGAAGTACCCGCCACTGTTGCTCGGTCACGTCGTGGGCTGCGAGCAGCGGCCGAAACTGCTGCATCGACGCCTCTCGGGCCAGGAGCAGTGCCATGGGCAGTGACTGGGTGAACGGGCGCATCGGGACTGACGCTGCCATCAGCGGGGCTCCGGGGCCTGGTGGAGCGAACCGTCGGGAAACTCATCGACGACAGTGTTTCGCAGCACACCGATCTCCGGGACCGAGACTTCGACGACGTCGCCGGGGCGCAGCCAGATCGGCGGGTCGAATCGGGCACCGGCACCGGTCGGTGTGCCCGAGAAGATGACGTCGCCGGGCTGGAGTGTCACGAAGGTCGAGAGATAGTGGATCTGGTACTCGATCGGGTACTTCATCGTGGCGGCCGTGTCGTCCTGGCGAAGCTCGCCGTTGACGTGGGTGCGGAGGTGTAGTCCTTCGAGATCGCCGATCTCGTCGATCGGCACGAGCCACGGGCCGATCGACCCGCTGGATTCCCAGTTCTTGCCCTGGGTGACGTTGAACTTGGCGTGGCGAACCCAGTCTCGGATGGTTCCCTCGTTGCCGAGGGTGAGGCCCGCGATGTGATCGCGGGCGCTCTCCATTGGGATCCGCCGTCCCGACTTGCCGATCACGACGACGATTTCGCCCTCGTAGTCGAGCTCGTCGCTCTCCGGGGGCCGGGTCAATGGTTGGTCGTGACCGGTGAACGACTCCGGGAAACGGAGGAAGACGGACGGATATGCGGCGTCGGACGTGTCGACGTACTCGGCCGCACGGCCGCCGTAGTTCACGCCGATGCAGAAGATCTTCGCGGGGTTCGGGAGCAGTCGTTCGATGGTGACGTCGGACAGTGTGTGGTCGGCGGGAGCGCCGACGTGAGCGGCGGCCTCGTCGATCCGACCAGCCGCAATGAGCGCCCCGAGGTCCGGGACGTCGAGGCGGACTCGGAGATCGACGACGCCGTCGCCGTCCTCTGACACCAGCCCGAAGCTGGAGTCAGCGTCCGGTTCGGATGGCAGGGAGTAGGAGAGCAGTCGCATCAGGATCTTTCGGTCGAAAGGACTTCCGTCGAAATGGTACACATGTTAAACAATGCGTGTGCCGCACATCATCATCGAGTACTCATCGAACGTCGCTGATCACCATGATGTCGGTGGCCTGGTGACCGCGATCCATGAGTGTGCCAAGGCCACGCGTATCGGCCCGCTCGGGGGGTTGCGCACTCGAGCCGTCGCTCGGGAGCACTACCGCATCGCCGACGGCGTCGCGGACAACGCCATGATCGCCATCGTCGCCAGGCTCGGCCCGGGTCGTGAGCCGGCAGAGAAGACGGCGTTCATCGAGGCGGTTCTCGATGCCGCCGAGGCGCAGGTGGCGACAGAGCCGAGTCCGCTGGTGATCGCCTGGTCGATGGAGGTCCAGGAGATCGATGCCGAGTTCCGCGTGAACCGGAACCATGTTGCTGCCCGGTTGGTGGCAGGAGAGAACCACTGATGGCAACCGCTCACACCTTCGACGAGAACCTCGTCGCCGCGACGCACCACCTCGCCCGATTCGCGGATGCCCCGCTGGGCCACTTCATCAACGGGGAGATGGTGCCGAGCCGATCGGGGTCCACCTTCGAGAATCGATCGCCGATCGACGGCAGCGTGATGGGCGAGGTCGCAGCGGGCGACGCCGACGACATCGCACGAGCCGCGGACGCCGCTGCGGAGGCATTCCGTGTCTGGTCGAACATGGCGGGAACGGAACGCAAGCGAATCCTCCACAATGTCGCCGACCTGATCGTCGACCGCCGGCACGAGATCGCCGTGACCGAGTGCATGGACACGGGCCAGACCATGCGCTTCATGAGCGCGGCGGCGCTGCGTGGCGCCGACAACTTCCGCTTCTTCGCCGACCGGGCTCCCCAGGCCAACGATGGTTTGTCGCTGCCGTCGGCCGATCACGTGAACTACACAACCCGCCATCCGCTCGGCCCTGTGGGTGTGATCACGCCGTGGAACACGCCGTTCATGCTCAGCACCTGGAAGATCGCCCCAGCACTCGCGGCGGGCTGCGCGGTCGTGCACAAGCCGGCCGAATGGAGTCCGTACACGGCCCACCTCCTGGCGGAGATCGCGCTCGAGGCCGGACTTCCCGCCGGCGTACTCAACACCGTTCACGGCGTGGGGGAGTCGGCAGGCAAGTCCCTGACAGAGAATCCGAAGATCAAGGCCATCGCGTTCGTCGGCGAGTCGTCGACGGGCTCGATGATCCAGGCCCAGGGTGCGCCGACACTCAAGCGTGTGCACTTCGAACTCGGCGGGAAGAACCCGGTGATCGTGTTCGACGATGCTGATCTGGAACGAGCGGTCGATGCCGCGGTCTTCATGATCTACAGCCTCAACGGGGAGCGATGCACCAGCTCCAGCCGCCTCCTCGTGCAGGACTCGATCTACGACGAGTTCACCGGTCGCCTCGCGGAGAAGATGAAGAACATCCCGGTCGGGCATCCCCTCGACCCCGGTTCGGTGGTCGGGCCCCTGATCCACCCACGCCACCATGGGAAGGTCCTGAGCTATCTCGACATCGCGGAGGCCGATGGCGCCACCGTGGTGCGCGGCACGCCCTGGAGCGATGCGCCGGCGGGCGGTTGCTGGGTCGCTCCGGCCCTGTTCACTGGTGCCCACACCGAGATGCGCGTTGCTCAGGAGGAGATTTTCGGTCCGGTGCTCACCGCTATCCCGTTCTCCGACGAGGCCGACGCCATCAGGATCGCCAATGACGTCGAGTACGGCCTCGCCGGCTACCTCTGGACCGGCGAGGTGGGCCGTGCCCATCGGGTGGCGCACGCGCTGGAGGCCGGGATGATCTGGGTCAACAGCCAGAACGTCCGCCACCTGCCCACGCCATTCGGTGGCACCAAAGCCAGTGGAATCGGCCGAGACGGCGGAGACTGGAGTTTCGACTTCTACATGGAGACCAAGAACATCGCCATCGCGCTCGACACGCACAGCATCCCGAAACTGGGAGGGTGACGATGACGCCGAGCCAGAATCGTCGGCGGATCCTGACCGGATGCGTCGAGGGTGCGAAATGAGCCTCTACTACGTGCAGAAGTTCCTCTTCGAGATCAACCGGAGTCCGGAGCTCCAGGATCGCTACCGCGCCGACCGCCATGGCTCGATTGCCCCCTACGAGTTGACGGACGAGGAAGTGACCGCGCTCACAGAGCCCGACATCGGCAAGCTCTTCGTGCTGGGTGTGAACGGTCAGATCCTCATGCACTTCGCCGCGTTCCACCAGATCGAGTGGGCGGACTACCTGCAGCAGATGCGTGACGGAGTCGATGCATACGGGCCGGTGCGTGAAGGTGTCTATGCCATCACCGGCTACGAGGGCACCGATGCCCACACCGAACGAATCATGAAGGGAACGGACTGATGCCGCTCGTCTACGCCGGCGTGTGCAGCCACGCCCCGGGGATCACGGGTCGAGCCCACCTGGCCGAGCCGACCCAGCGCGATGCCGTACACGCGGCGTTCGAGCAGATGCGTGTCGACATCGAGGCAGTGAAGCCCGACGCGATCATGGTGATGGCGGCGGAGCACTTCGCCAACTTCTTCATGAACAACATGCCATCGTTCGCGATCGGCATGGCCGACTTCTACAACGGGCCCATCGAGGACCCGGAGTGGTTGAACATCCCCGAGTTCCGGGCGCCGGGCAACCGGGATCTGTCGCACCGCATGATCACCGAGATGATGAACACGGTCGACGTCGCCTATGCCGAGGAGTGGCTGTTCGACCACGGGATCGCGGTCCCGCTCAGCTTTCTCACACCGAACTGGGATCTCCCCGTGATCCCGGTGAACATCAACTGTCAGGGCCCGCCGCTCACGCCGCTCCACCGCGCGTGGGCATTCGGCGAGGCGATCCGACGCGCCGCCGACGCGGTTCCCGAGCGCATCGCGCTCGTCGGCACCGGCGGCATCTCACACTGGCCGGCCACCCCCGACTCGGGGAAGATCAACGAGGAGTGGGATCGCGACTTCCTCGACCGCTGGTGTCGCAACGACAAGGACGCATTGCTCGACTACGACGATCTCAGCGTCTACGCCGATGCCGGGCAGGGCGGGTTCGAGATCCGCACGTACCTCGCGGTGAGCGCGGCGGCCAAGGGGGCACGCGGCACGGTGCGCTTCTTCGAGCCGGTGCCGATATTCGCCGTGGGGTGCACGGTGGCGGACTATCAACTCGCCGAGCTCTCGCCGTAGGGCAAACTCGAGGGGTGGAGGCTGCTGATCCAATCGTCTCGATCCAGCCCGACGCTCCTGACCTCGAACCGTCTCGCCATGGAGCGAAGGCTTGTGGCCTGCAAGAGCTGATGCGCCGCGGCCTACCGGTCCCTGCCGCGTTTGTCATACCAGTGACCACGGCGGCCGCTGTCGCCGGCGGGGAACACCTCGACGCCCTCGGGGCTGCCGTGAACCGTCTTGTCGGTGACGCGACGAGCGGGCCGCTCGCGGTTCGGGCCGGTGCCGAGGTGTCGCTCCCCGGGGCGTTCGAATCCCGGCTCGATGTGGCCCCGGCGGAGGCGGTGGCGGCCGTCGTCGAGTCCACGAGGGGTCTGCGGGTGATGACGATCGCCAGGACGCTCGGACACGACCGAGTTCCTCCCACCGCGGTGGTGGTGCAGCGGCAGGTGGACGCCACCGCCGACGAGCTGTCGGGAGCGGGTGCGGCGACATCCTGCGATCCCGTCACCGGCGAGGCGGGCGCCGTCGGCTCCTTTGTCTGGGGCATCCGCGGCGATGCAGTCATGGCCGGCACCGTCCCCGTCCTCAAACTGGACGCCCTCGAGCGCCGCTGTCCGGCGGTCGCCCGCCAGCTGGGCCGCGACCTGCTCGAACTCGAAGCGGAGTTCGGCAAACCGGTGGAACTGGAGTTCGCGGTCGAGCGTGGGTCGCTGTGGTACCTCCAGCTCCGCCTGTTCGAGGTGGCCGACACCGGTGTCAGCGACTTCGACGACGTGGATGTGCTGGCAATGGGTCAGCCCGGTTCGGCCGGCGTCGGAGAGGGCCGCCTGCTCACCGATGTCGACGATGCGCTCGATGCGGCCGACCGAGGTGAACCCGTTGTGCTCGCTCTCGGTTGGACGTCGCCGAGCGACGCGAGCGCGATGGTGCGATCGGCCGCGCTTCTGACTCGGGTGGGCGGTCGACAGAGCCACGCCGCCGTGGTCGCTCGCAGCGCTCGTGTCCCCGCGGTGCTCTCCGTGCAGGGGTTGGAGATCGCCGACGACCACGTGGTGCTCGCAGGAGAGCGGGTCGAGGTCGGAGAGTGGTTGGTGGTCGACGGGACGACCGGACGGGTCGGTCGGCGCGCCGGTTCAGACTGAGCTACCGTCCGGCCAATGCCAACGGATCCTGATGAGCCCCCTGGCCTCGAGGACGCCTATTCGCTCGAAACGCCGGACGACAGTCGGGCGCTCTACGCCCGTTGGGCTGACAGCTACGACCGGACATTCATCGAGGCCAAGGGCTACCAGTACCACGAGCACGTCGCCGACCTGCTCGTCGCCGGTGATCGTCCGGACGGGCCCGTGCTCGACGTCGGCTGCGGCACGGGTGCCGTGGGCGAGGCCCTGCGTGCCCGCGGCGTGGCGGAGATCGACGGCGTCGACATCTCCCGCGAGATGCTCCAACAGGCGGGGAAGAAGGAGCTCGACGGCCCGGTCTACCGAAACCTCCTCGAGGCCGACCTCACGCAGCCGCTCCAGTTGGAGAGCGACACCTACGCGGGTCTGACCAGCTCCGGCACCTTCACCCACGGTCACCTTCTGGCCGCACCGTTGAACGAGCTCGTGCAGACGGTGAAGTCCGGGGGCCGATGCGCGGTCGGGATAAACGCCGCTCACTGGACCGATCACGGCTTCGAGCGATGGTTCGACGCGGCGGTGGTCGACGGTGTCATCCGTCCGTTCGAGATCCACCGCAAGAAGGTGTACGAACGCTCCGACCCGTCGAACCCCGACGACATGACCAACATCGTGGTCTTCGTCGTCCGCTGACCGACATGTCGACGTGGGAGACCGACTCGATCGAGGCACTCCGGCGACACTTCGAGGCGATGGCGGACCCGGAGCGCGCCGAGCAGATGGCGGCGTACATGCGGAATTGGTTCCCGTTCTACGGAATCGGGGCCGGAGATCGGAAGGTCATCCACCGTGAGGTCTGGGCGGCGCTCCCACCACCCACCGAATCGCAGCCGTTGGCCGCGTTCGCCCGCGGCTGCTACGCGCGACCTCAGCGGGAGTGGCACAACACGGCTGTCGCCGTACTGCGGCGCCAGGCCAAGCATCTCGGCCCCGCGGACCTCGACCTCGTCCGCGAGCTCGTGACCAGAAACGCCTGGTGGGACACGGTCGACGAGCTGGCCAGCCATGTCGTGGGGCGGATCGTGATCGATCATCCCGAGGCCGTCGCGGTCATGGACGAATGGGTGCGGTCACCGGAGATGTGGGTGGCTCGAACGGCGATCCTGCATCAGCTCGGCTACAAGGATCGCACCCACGTCGAGCGGCTCTTCGCCTACTGCGACCTTCGCGCCGACGAGTCAGACTTCTTCTACCGCAAGGCGATCGGATGGGCGTTGCGGCAGTACGCCAGGACCGACCCGGAGGCGGTCCGGGCCTATGTGGACTCTCGTCGCGACACGCTCTCGAACCTCTCGATCCGTGAGGCGATGAAG
>JAERSO010000008.1 GCA_016845585.1 Acidimicrobiaceae bacterium
TCATCGCTGCCTCATCGGGCAACGCGTTCGCCGGCACAGCCGGCAGATTCTGATCAGTCATCGACATGATCCTTCCTCGCCCACAGCTCTCAGCTGCGGACGCTCAGATCACGCCCGATACACAGAATTCCTGACAGACCCCTCGCTGCCGCTCCTTGCCGCTGGCTGCCATTGGCAAACCATTTGCAGAGCGACACCCCTGGCGAGGGGGCTGAGGGGCGGGTCACTCCCAGGTGAGATCGATCTCGATCGAGACGAGTTCGACACCGCCATCGGAAGCGAGCTGGCCGACGACGTTGAGTGCCCGGACCAACACGCCGCTCGTCAGCAGCACGCGATAGTCGCTGCGACCTCGGATCAAGTCAGGGAGATCGTCGAACTGCTCAGCGAACCGGTAGACGATGCGCAACAGCTCGATGGTCTGGAAGTCAGCCACCGACGGTTCGCCGTTGGGACCGCGCTCAGGACCCAGCTGGCGATCGAGATCCTCAAAGAACTCGTATGTCGCCCGGACCGGACGCCGATCGGTCAAGACGGCTGGGTCGGTTCGGTCTCCTCGATCCGACGCAGGATCCGCTCCCGGGTACGCGCCAACAGCTCCGGAGGCGCGTCGGCGGGGTCCCAGATGATGCCTTCCTCGAAGATGGCATCGACCTCAGCAGGGTCCATCGCCTCGAGCTCGGCTGCGGACCACACCTTCCGCGTCATGACGCCAGGATACTCGCCGCCTCTGACAGCGGCGGCGTTCCTGGGAACCGCCAAGCGCGACCCTCGATCATCGCGAGGGTTACGGATGGTGTCGGAGGGGGATTGCAGCCCTTAACCCACGCCATCACAGTGAATGGGTCGATCTCTCAGCGCCCGCGTGACCAACTCCAGTCTCAACGCCCAAACGACTCGTCGAGAAACGATTGAGTGTCCGCTCCGAGCTCCGGAGGCGGATGTCGATAGGTCGCCGGCGTCCGCGAGAACACGATGGGGTTCGCGACCGACCGTGCGGGCTCTCCATCTTTGGTTGGGATCGTGCACGTGGCCTCGATGCCGAGTTGCTCAGCGAGGCTGAAGGCGTCATCGATGCCGTTCACGGCGCCGCAGGGGACGCCGCGGTCCTGGAGTCGCTCGATCCATGTGGCGCAGTCGCGAGCCCGGAGCAACGCCTCGAGCTTCTCGGCAAGCTCGGCTCGGTTCTGGACGCGGTCGGCGTTCGAGACCCACCGTTCGTCCAGGGCGAGCTTGGGCGCTTCTAGTGCTTCGCAGAGGGCCTCGAACTGTCGATCGTTGCCCACGGCCACTGCGATGGGCATTGTGGCCGTGGCGAGTGTCTCGTAGGGCGCGATGCTCGGATGCAGGTTGCCGAGGCGGTGGGGAACGATGCCGGTGGTGAGGTAGCTCGATGCCTGGTTGACGAGCCCGGCGAGTGCCGAGGAGAACAGATTCACTTCGACTCGCTGGCCCACGCCACTGGCGTCGCGCTCGTGCAGAGCTGCCAGGATCCCAATCGTTGCGTTGAGTCCGGTTAGGACATCGACGATGGCGACACCGGTCTTCATGGGCGCACCGCCGCTGTTGCCGGTGATGCTCATGAGGCCACTGAGTGCCTGGGCAATGAAGTCGTAGCCGGGGAGATCTCGTCCCTCGCCACTGCCGAAGCCGCTGATGCGGCAGTAGATCAGCCCGGGGTTCTCCTCGGAGAGCTCGTCGAAGCCGAGGCCGAACCCTTCCATGGTCTCGGCCCGGAAGTTCTCGATGATGACGTCGGCACCGATGGCGATCTCCCGCGCGTGGGCCAGCTCACCAGACTCGCGCAGGTCGAGCGTCACGCTGCGCTTGTTGCGGTTGACCGACAGGTAGTAGGCGCTCGTGCCCTCGGCAGTGAACGGCGGGCCCCAGGCGCGGGTGTCGTCGCCGGTGCCGGGGCGTTCGATCTTGATGACATCGGCGCCGAGATCGCCGAGCATCATTGTGGCCAGAGGCCCAGCCAGAACTCGGGAGAAATCCGCGACGGTGAGGCCGTCCAGGGGGCCCTTCGGGCCGGAATTGGGCACGAGCACTCCTGCTGGGTGCCTATGCTGCGACGTCGATATCTGCCACCCGCCTGGCGCGGAGGGTGCACAGAGAGCCGGTCACGCGGACGGCCCCGTCGGTGATGACGACGGCGACTCCCGGGAACTCACCAGCAGCGATGGCGTCGGTGGCAGTGTCCTCGACCGACCCGAGGGACGCATCTAACACGACGAGGTCCGCGGCGGCGCCGACCTTGATCACGTTGCCATCGCAGCCGAAGGCGGCCGCTCCCTGCCCCGACGCGATCGCCCATCCGATTTCGGGCTCGACGCCCGCGAGTGAGCAGATGTCGCCAATGGTCTTCAGAATGCCCAACGAAGTGACGCCGTAGCCCGTAGGCGTATCGGTCCCGATCAGGAGCCGGTGAAGCGAGTCCGTCTCCTTGAGGCGCTCGACGACACGCAGCATGGACCTGGTTCCGCCGGCCTGCACGATCTCCACGAACGGCGGGCCTTCGGGCCCGCAGAGGCGATCGATGTCGTCGTCGGACAGCGACGCGAACGTGTTCGCATGCGAGGCAATGGTCGGTTGGACGACGAACACGTCATCGGCAGAGAAATGCGGATGGGCGTCGCCGCCCGGACCGCGATCGGAGGTGCATCCGCAATGCATGTGCACGGTCATCCCGAGGTCTCGTGCGTGGCGGGCCAACTCGCCGGACCGCACCGGATCCTTCAGTGACCCGATACCGACCTCGCCGATGATGCGCATGCCAATTTCATAGGCCCGGTCGATGTGGGCGAACTCGGTGTCGGTCTCGAACAGCATCGCCCCGCCGTGGACCTTCATGCCCGCCGGTTGAAAGACGTTGAACGAGTAGAACGCGCCCGCCGCGATCGCGAGGGCCGAGTCCGCGTCGAACCGCCCCGGGGCGTGCACCTCACCCGCAGACATGACCCGCGTGACCCCGCCGTGCATCATGCGCTCGAGATAGCCAACAGACTGCTGTTTGTGCGCGTAGTCGCCGAGGGTGGGATGGACGTGGGTGTCCACCAACCCGGCCGCGACCGTCATGCCCTTGCAGTCGATGACGGTCGCCGAACCCGACCCAGACCCCGCATCGAACGAGGTGATCTGGCCGTCATCGACCACGATGGTGTCGACGTCGAGGACGGGTTCGGCGAGGCTGCCCGAGAGCACCTTGTCGATGTTGTGCAACACGAGCTGCATGGAGGACCTCCGTTTGGTTCGAGTGGGCGTTTCAGACGTTGGGCATGATCTGCTGGGCGAACAGGTCGATCTGCGTCGGATCGTCGGTGAGCGGGTTGAGGATCAGGTGGTCGATGCCGGCACCCTTGAGCTCGGCGATGCGAGCGGTCATCTCGTCGATCGTCCCGAACAGGTACGCGTTCTGGAGGTCCTCGTCGGACCGCTTGACATCCATCACCGTCCGATAGGCATGCAACTGTTCAGCGATCACGGCATCGCGATCGGTGGAGTCCACGATGTGGAGCCACTGCGCATGCGACATCGTGAAGGTGTCCATGTCCCGACGATCGCTGAGGTAGCCGCTCACCGACGCGATGTCCTCAGCGATGATCTCGGGGCTCGTTCCACTCGAGCGACAGATCCAACCGTCGTGGCGGCCGATGCGGGCGAGGACTGCGGGCGCCATGTTGGGGGTGTCGACGTTGTCGACGATGTGGACCTGTGAGCCGCCGCCGATCCAGATCGGAATCGGCTGGTCTGGCCGAGGATAGAGACTCGTGCCTGCGTCCACGCTGTAGAACTGACCTTCATATTGGACGTCATCCTCGCTGAGCAGGCGCTGGATGAGCTCGAGGGCCTCGTCGGTTCGCTTGCCGCGTTCGCGCCTGGGGATCCCGACTGCAGCGAACTCCAGGTCGTCGTGTCCGGTTCCCACACCGAGGATGACGCGACCCCCACCGGAGAGATGGTCGAGGGTGGCCGTTTCCTTGGCCGTGATGGTGGGGTGCCGGAACGGCGCGCACAAGATCGCTGTGCCGAGCTTGATCTCCTCGGTGACGCCGGCGGCGACACCGAGGGTGATCATCGGGTCCTGCCACGCCGTCGAGTAGACGTTCGGCGCCACGAGGAGGTGGTCGATCACCCAGATGGCAGAGATGCCGGCCGCCTCCACTCGTGCGAAGTAGGGCACGAGCTCTCGAGACGTCTCCGAGGTTGTCGTGGGCCGTGCATACGACGGCACCCGCCATCCGAAGTTCATGATGTCCTCCACTGGTGATGTCCGAGGCAGGCGCGCACGGTGTTCACACCGACACCCGCGGTTGGTCGCTTGTCGCTGCCGCCGCGCCACTGCCATACAGCCGCCGCATCACGAGGCGGTAGACGAGACCGTGCAGCTTGTCGAGCGCCAACCCGAGGATGGTCAAGAGCACAAACGCGACATACATGAGTTCGGTGTCGAGCGTCCCTTGAGCCACGATGATCTGTGCACCGAGGCCCTTGTTCGCGCCGACGTACTCGGCCACGACAGCCCCCACGAGCGCCAGCATCAGCGCGACCCGTAGCCCGCTGAAGATTGCAGGGACGGCATGCGGGACTCGTCCCTTGACGAGCGTTGTCCATCTCGAAGCTCGCATGGCGCGGAAGAGCTCGAGCATCTCGGCGGGGGTCGAGGTCAGCCCTAGGTACGTGTTCTCCAAGAGAGGGAAGAACGCGATGAGTGCCGCGATGATGATCTTGGGTTCCTGCCCGAATCCGAACCAGATCACCAGGATGGGCGCCAACGCGAACTTGGGCAGAGCCTGAGTGATGATGACGTAGGGCATGATCACGCGTCGGGCGATGCCGAATTCGGCCGCCAGCGTCCCGAACCCGATGCCGATCACCCCGCCCACGAGGAATCCGAGCGCGATCTCCTGGAGGGTGATCCGGATGTGTTGGTTGGCGCGACCCTCGCCGACGTATTCGATGAGGCGGTCCAGGACTGCTCCGGGTGTGGGCGAGATCAGCGGGGAATTGTTGGAGGCCCAGAGGTGCCAAATCAAGATCAGGATCGCGGCGCTGCCGACCACGAGGATGCGTCCTATCCACACCTCTTTCTGCACCGCACGGCGTGTCGGATTCATGGCTAATGCAGCTCCTCTCGGATGCGTTGACGTAGGGCCCAGAATCGTTCGTCAGCCTCAACCTTCTCGAAGCTACGGGGCCGCTCGATGTCGACGTCGATGACGTCGTGAACACGACCGGGTCTGGCGGCCATGACCATGATCCGATCCGACAAGAAGACCGCCTCACCAATGTCGTGGGTGACAAACACCACCGTGGTCTGAGCCTCTTGCCAGATCCGGAGCAGCTCGACGTTCATCGAATCTCGGGTCTGCGCGTCGAGCGCCCCGAACGGTTCGTCCATCAACAAGATGGACGGCTGGGTGACCAGGGCTCGAGCGACCGAGACTCGCTGCTGCATGCCGCCGGACAGCTCGCCTGGCCTGTGCTTGTGGTACTCCCACAGGCCCACCATCTCGAGGACCTCCTGGGCCTTCGCACGGTCGGCGGAGCTCGGCTTGCCCTTGATCTCAAAGGGGAGCAACACATTGTTCTCGACCGTGCGCCACGGCAACAGGACGGCTTTCTGGAACACGTAGCCGATCCGCGGATCGGGCTCCGTGACGACATCGCCGCCGATGCGGATCGCCCCATCGGAGACAGGAATGAGCCCGCCGATACAGCGAAGCAGGGTGCTCTTCCCGCAACCGCTGGGGCCGACGATCGAGACGAACTCTCGGGACGCGATGTCGAAATCGATGCGCTCCAGGGCGGTGATGTCGCCGGCCATGGATGCAAAGACCTTGCTCACACCTTCGATTTCGATGTGCCCGCGCCCCGAGAGCTGTCCCGGGAGGGACTCACTGCTCATCGCCGCCGCCTGTCGATGGGTGGTCGACGATCCGTTGCTCGGCGGACGATGGTTTCTCTACTCCCCGGCGTAGCGGTTCGAGATGATCCATGGCACGTCTACAGCCTCTTCGAGGATGCCGAGGTCAACCCCCTGCTGAGCGACATCGGCGATGGTGTCGGGGTCGCACCAGCCCATGCCGTTCTCGGCGACGCCAGGTCCATTGTTCTGCATCTCGATGCGGAAGTCGATCACGGCCCGATTTCGCTCGAGGTTCTCGGCACCGTCGGCGTGTCGTGAACCGATCTCGGCGGCAGCGTCGGGGTTGTCCTCGATCCAGAGCTTGGCCTTCTCGAGGGCATCGATGAACCGGCCGACGAGATCGGCGTTGTCGTCGAGCCATCCGCGCTTGGAGAAGTACACGTCGTTCGGCCCGGGCACCTGGTCGTACTGCCAGATCTGGTAGTCACCGACCTGGTCTTCTGGGATGCCGCCGTTGTCGAGGAGCGCCCAGTTGATGCTGCCCCACGTGGACGCAGCCTGCGCCTCGCCGCTGAGCAGCGCAGTGCCGAAGTCGATACCAGTCGCCGCGAAGGTGACGTCGTCTTCGGAGATACCGTTCGCTGCCAGCAGTAGCGAGGCGTACCACTTGCTTGTCGACGCCTGCGAGGTCACGGCGATGGTCTTGCCTCGCAGGTCCTCAGGCGACTCGACGCCGCTGGCGGTGTTGACCAGCATCGTCAGCCAGTTCTGGGTGTAGGGACAATAGAAGCCCTCCAGGTCTTCACCCTGGATCACGGCGAAGAAGCCCGAGAAGGGGTCGGCCATCGCAATGTCTGCGTTGCCGCCCACGAGCTGGAACACGGCGTCGCCGGCTCCGGCTCCGGCGAGCTGTTCGAGTTGGACACCGGCCTCGGCGAAGTAGCCGTTTTCTTCGGCCACGTACAGGTCGATGAAGTCGATGAACTTCGCGCCCCACGTCACGAGTCGTATGGTCTCGGGCTCTGGTGGTGCGTCGGCGCTGTCATCGGCGGCCGGTTCTTCGCCGCCGTCGTCGGACGTCGCATCATCGGCGGCCTGGGCGGTGTCGTCGGACGCCTCGGGTGCGTCGTCGTCATCTCCGCACGCGGCAAAGACCAGCGCGGCGACCGCCAGGACTGCGATCCAGCGCAGCCATGCGTGTCGTGCTCGGTTCTCGTTCATGTCTCAACCCTCCTGTGAGATTCCACATCCTATATGAAATCAACAATCAGATGTCAACAGCGCCGTTGTCTGGCATCATTGAGGCCGTGACTTCTTTCGAACGTCCCAAGACGGCCCACGAGGCCGTGCTCCAGGAGATCCGTCAGCGCATGCTCGACGGCCGAATCCGGCCAGGCGAGGCGATCCGCCCCGACGCCATCGGGGCAGAACTCGGTGTCTCGGCTGTGCCCGTGCGCGAGGCCCTCCGCATCCTCGAGGGCGAGGGCCACGTCACCAACCGGCCACACCGCGGATATGTCGTGGCCGAGCTCGATATCGCCGACCTCACCGAGATCTACCGAATCCGGGATCTCCTGGAGACCGAGGCAGTCCGTCAGGCCATCCCGAAGCTGCAAGCCGACGACATCACCGAGCTACGGAAGATCGTGGCCGAGATGGACGAAGTCGGCGACGACATGGTCGAGCTCACAGCGGTCAACCGCCGCTTCCATTTCACCCTCTTCGAAGCCGCCCAGATGCCCCACCTGGTGAGGCTGCTGCGGATGCTCTGGGACTCTTCGGACCGATATCGGGCGCGATATCTCAGGGTGCCGGAGAACCGACAACAGGCCCACGATCAACACCATCGCATCATGCAGGCCATCGCCGACGGCGACGTGGACCGAGTCATCGAAGAGAAGACGCTCCACCGGGCCCACGCAATCAACGCACTCGCTGAAGCTTCCGCAGCAGTCCTCGGGGACGCACAGTCGACGGCCTGATCCTGGTGCGGCAGGAGGTGCCGAGACCAGCGACGGCTATTGCGCAGCGGCGATGTCTGCGTTGTCCTGGTCGCGGTTGCCGATTCTCGGGAATGGACGAGACCGGCTCGCCCCTGCGATCGCGACGACGACCTCGTCGGCTCGGGGCGCGTCCGGGATAGATGCGGCCGCCGTGTGGTAGTGACTCCGGACGAGCATTTCTCCCTTGTGCACCATCGGGACCATGATCGGTGAGCCAGGCCCGCCGCGGGTGTTGGCGAAGACGAGGGTGCTGGCTCCGTCGACGGCATCTCGAATCGGGTTACCGAACATCAGCGTGTGCACCATGGCGTTGGCGTGTTCGATCTCGCCGTCCACGCCGACCACCGATGACTTGCCGTAGGCCTCGATCGCGCCGGGTGACCCGAACACGGCGACGAGTCGTTCGACGAGAAGGGCGCCGAGTTCGCTCGCGAATCCGAGGATCTCCGGGCGAAGGTCCTCGACGTAGCCACGCCCTGCCCACGGGTTCGCCAATACCGCGGCGACGACGGCCATCTTGAGTGGGGGCTCGACGGTCCGGCCCATCTCCTGATGGGTCTCGTCGACCGTGACGTGTAGTTTGCGGATCTCCACAGTTCCTCCGATTGCCGAGGGCCCCCGCTTCGAACGGGCAGCCCTTGTGATTACTTCGTGCCGAGCAGGTCGATCTTGCGCTGCTCGATCTTCGTGCGCAGCGGGGGGAAGACCTCATCGGGGTCGATGGTCACCGCCAACAAGGTCGGTTCTGCTGCGTCCATCGCCCACTTGACCGCGTCGTCGAGCTGCGATTCCTCGCCGACCGTGCGCGATTCGACACCCATGGCAGCCGCGAGCGCAGCGAAGTCCATCGGTCCGAGGTCGACGAAGTAGTCGTCGCCGTACATCTCTTCTGCTTGGTGCTTCAGGATGCCCAGGGCCCCATCCACGAACACGACGGCAGCGAGCGGGATGCCGAGATCCTGAGCGACTCGCAGCTCGCCCATCGTGTGTACGAAACCACCGTCGCCGGCGATGGCCACGACCTTGGTGCTCGGCAACGCCGACGCGGCCCCGATGGCCGCGGGAAGGCTGAATCCCATCGCGTCGAACTCGCAAGACTGCAGCAGCCCGTCTGGCCGGGTGACGTCGAGTTGCTCGCACACCCACAGCCGGTGGTTGCCGATGTCGGCGGAGAAAACAGCATCGGCGGGTGCATGCCTGTTCAGCGCTTGGAGAAGGCTGGCTGCGCTGAGGCCCTTGGCCGGGTCGTTCTGCGGACTGGTCCGCGCGGGCTTCTCGGTGAACCACGGCTCTCGTTCATCCACCTTGGCGGCGACCACGGCAAGTGTGGTAGCTGCGTCCGCGGCCACGCCATGATCCACCGCGTAGATGCGGTTGATCTGTGATGGGTCCGCGTCGACCTGCACGATCGTGGCGTTCTCGGCGAAGAGATGCGGCCGCCATCCGAATGTCGTCTGCTCGCCCATGGCGCAGCCGACGATGAGCACCGTGTCAGCCTGGGCCATGGCCTCTCGAGCGGCATCGGTGCCGTAGAAGCCGAGCATGCCGACGCTGTTGGGGTGCGTGGTCGCGATGCTGCCGATACCCGACCGACTCGTGGCAACGGGAGTGCCGAGACGAGCTGCCAGTTGAGTCAACACGTCGGTACCGCCCGCCCGGATCACCCCATGGCCAGCAAGCACAGCGGGACGCTCGGCTCGAGAGAGGATGTCAAGGACCGCGTCGACGTCGCGACGCGCGGGTTCGGCTGCCTCGGACGAGGTAGCCGCCAGGGTCTGCCAACCCATGGTCGTGTCGGCTTGCAGGTTTTGCGGGAGAGCGATGTGGACAGGTCCAGGGCGTCCGCTCGAAGCGAGCTGAAGGCCGGTGGCCACCAGGTTCGGGATCTCCTCGAGGGAGACCGCCTGAACCGACGACTTGCAGAAGGGCGCGAGCAGCCCCACGTTGTCGCAGTACTGGAGGATGTTGCGATGGACGTAGCGGCGGTCCACCTGTGCGGTCAGGACCAGCAACGGGATCGAGTCGGCAAACGCGTTCGCCACCGCCGTCACCACGTTCGTGACCCCTGGCCCGGGGGCGCCGGTGAAGACCACCCCGGGCCGCCCCGTCACGAGCGCATAGCCCGACGCCATGTAGCCGGCTCCCTGTTCGTGGCGCGCCGCGATCACCGTCGGCGCACCCAACTGGCCCATCTCGTGGTACGTCGGCAGGAAGTGTCCACCTGCCATCGTGAAGATCGTGTCGATGCCCGACTCGGCCAGCATCTGCGCGATCGCGCACCGGCCGATCGTGGGTTCCTCTTCAGCTGCCATTGCGCCTCCGTGCTGCATCTCGATGGGCCCACAACGAACGGGGCCCGATTTTCGAGATACTATATTCGATCAAATACTGGCGCAATCGAGCTCCGTGGCCCAGCGGGCTGGTGCGTTTCCTGTCCTGCGGGGCGCGCGGCGACCGCCCGGCCGCCGCTCAAGACCGAGCGTCTTGCAGAGCGCACCCGGACGACGTCAGAGCACCGGGCGCTCGCCCACTGTCGTGACCCGATACCCCAGGCGCGACTCTGGGTGGTAGTCCCACACGGCGTGATGTTGCACGCACCTGTTGTCCCAAATCGCAACCGAGTCGGGCTCCCATCGAAACCGCGTCTGGAACTCGACACCGTAAGCAATGTGATCGAACAGGAAGCCGAGCAGGGCCTCACTCTCCCGTGGCCGCATTCCGACGATCTCCGATGTGAACACCTGGTTCACATAGAGCGCGCGCCGGCCCGTCACCGGGTGCGTGCGTACGACCGGATGCTCCGCAACCGGCCACTCGGAAGCGTCCATCCCGTAGGTGGACTGGTAGACCGCGCCTGTGTGACGGGCAGTCAGTCCCACGAGGATGCCCTGCATCGTCGATGACAGACTGTCAAGCGCCGCATACATCGACGACCACACCGTGTCGCCGCCCGATGAGGGCACATCGCACAGACGCAACATCGACAGCGCCGGCGGCCGCTGATCACACGACACATCGGTATGCCACCACGCACCGGCGGCCCGGGTACTGCCCGGGTCGGCCTCGAGCACCAAGACCTCCGGGAACCCCTCCGGCGCCTGTGCCGCAGGGTGAGTGTGGAGCTCCCCCAACATCCGACCAACCCGCACCTGCTGGTCGAGAGTCATCGACTGGTCCCGGAGAAAGACCACGCCTCGCTCGCTCACGAGCTCCGCAAGCTCATCTACCTCCTCGTCCCCGAGTTCCAGGAGCTGCACGTCCCGCAACTCGGTCCCCAGGCCGGGGCTGTAGTCGACTCGCGGACAAGCAGACAATGCGTTCACCCTCCGATATGACGCCATCGAGACACGGAATGCAAGCCGAACCTACCCCGAGCCTCGCCGCTTCCCAGGAGTCGTGCGCCAGCGCAGAACGTCACCCACCAGCGAATGATCCGACTCTGCTTGCTGTGTCGGAGGGGGACTTGAACTCACCTCCACGATCCGGCATCTGGCGGCAATGGGTGGCAGGGAGCGGCAACCACCGGCAACTTGCGACCGCCTCGGGCGCTACTTGCCGCTCGCTGCCGCTCCTTGCCGCTGGCTGCCATTAGCAAACCATTTGCAGAGCGACACCCCTCCAGAAACGCGGGTGACGGCGCCGATACGGCCGGTCGACTTGGACCTTCAGCTCATCGGGCACAACATGTTCGCTCGCCTCCCACGCCTGGCCGGGGGTCTCAGAATCCGGTGACGGCGGGAGCGATGGTGCGATAGACCGGTTGTCGATGGCACGCGACCACACGGTGTTGTTCAGCGCCGACAAGATCGCCGAGACGGTGTCTGAGCTGGCGGTGCGCATCGATCGCGACCACAGCGATGACGGCGTCGTGGTTGTGGTGGTGGTCTTGAAGGGCGCGGCCATCTTCGCCGCGGATCTGGTCCGGGCGATGCGAACCGAGACCGAGCTCGCCTATCTCACCGCGTCCTCATATCTCGATGGCTTCACTCCAGGCGAGTCCATGAGCCTTCGCGGGGACCTCGACCTCGACGTCGCCGGCCGCGATGTGTTGATCGTCGACGACATCATCGACACCGGCCGCACCCTCAGCGAACTGTCCACCCTGGTAGCCGATCGGCGACCGCGCCGTGTCGCTACGGCGGCGCTGGTCAGCAAGACCAGCCGGCGAGCACCCGACGCCGAGCCGAACTATCACGGCCTCGAGATCGGCGACGAGTTCATCTACGGCTACGGCCTCGACTGGGACGAACGCTACCGAGACCTCCCCTTCATCGCCCTCGCCAGCCCCTGACCGCCTACTCCCCCAGCGAGCGGAGATAGCGATCGGCCTCCTCCAGGCGGTCCTCGGGAAAGACCCGCAGTCCCTGGTCGGCGAGAAGCTGAGCCGTGACCCCCATGCCCTCCACGGTGCCACCACTGAAGGTCCCGTCATAGGTGTAGGTCGTCCCACACGACGGGCTCCCATCGGTCAACACCGCGATCACACAACCCTCGGCTGCAGCCCTGTCCGCAGCCAGCCGGGCGCCCGCGACGAACAGGTCGGTCACGTCGGTGCCGTTGTCCTCCTCGACCCGGCCCCGGCCCCCCAACACCAGCGACGCAGTCGAGTCGACGATCTCCGCAGGCGGCCGCGGCACCGGGAACCCCGCAGCCAGCTCCGGGCAGAACGCCACCAACCGACCCTCTGACTCCCACCGGTCCCAGATGTCGGACTCCACCGACACCTTCGTACTGTTGAACCGGATCGGGCGGCCGTTGAGACACCCGCTCACCAGGATCTTGTGCACGCCCACCCCCTCGAGCCGGCCGGCACGCCACCCGAGAGGTTAGGACAGACGCCGGACCGTGGCCATCGTGAACAGCCCGACTCATGGTCTGGGCGCTGAACCGGACTCCCCACGTCCGCCGCACACCCCAGGCCGGGCTCGATGAAGACTCGGCACCGCCCGTCACAAGCCGAGCACCGCACGGAGTCCGTCGTCGACCGCATCGACGAGGGCTTGGGGCAGCTGGCCTGTTCTGTCGACGAGCCACTTTCGGTCGACCAGCTCGAGCCCGAGCGGGACCGCTACGGAGTCCTTTGACAACCCGGTGACGGTCGACTCCAGCAAAACATTGCCGGCGAGACCGGCTCGATCGAGGTTCGAGGTGAGCGGGACGACGTGGGTCTGCCAGACGTCAACGCCAAGCACCTCCTGAGATGACACCAACACGCAAGGACGGAGCTTGTCGAGATCGACCCAGTAGACCGACCCACGCGTCACCATGGCGCGGATCGCTCCATACGCTGACCGACCGCGGCGCGATCGGGCACGCGCTCACCGGCGGCCAGTGCTGCATCTGCGAGGAGCTGGTCGGCGAACGACAATGTTGACTTCGCCGCGTAGCGGCGGAGTTGATCAGTGACCCACCGCGAGAACGGCACATCCAAGCTTTCGATGACCGGAATGACATCATCCGGCACACTGATCGTTTTGTTGGGCATGTACGTATGATACGTACGTATTACCCCCGGAGCAACCCACTAGTGTGCCCTGGCGTATGCGGCTAGGAAACTGGCGCGTGGGTGCTGACCACCTGAAAGCGGTATCGGTGCCCACCCCGTCGCGGCGTCGGTCCAGGTTGGAGACTTCCAGCCGGGCACGGGCTGTTGACAGCCGCCGACGGCCTCGGCATCCCACCCGCGCGGCCGTCGCGTCGGGGGCCGACTTGGAGTGGCTGCGAGGTCGAGTGCGCCGGGTCACGGTGGTTCCGTGGCTCTCTTTCCCTTCCCACTGTCACCCGCGGTGTCGAAGCCGTTCGTCTGTCTTGGTGATGGGAGGAGTGGGGAAGCGACTGGAACAACAGATGCGACACACCCAGGATCAGTTCGACCGCGACCTCACGCAACCTGACTCATGACAACCACCGATCACACGACCGCGACGGCCTCCAGGCTCGGGCAACGGAGCCTGCGCTGGACGATCAGATCGTTCACCGTCGTGATCGTGATCAGCCTGCTCGGCGGCATCACGGCAGCCCTCGCCGGCGGCTCACTCACCAGACTCGGCGAAGGCGCTGGCGGCCTTTACGGCTTTCCGTCACTGGCAACGACCCTGATCGCGCTCTTCGTCGCGATCCCCAGCACCAACCGGCAGGGAGCGGAAGCGAATCTCACTCTGCGTGACTGTGTCGGAGGGGCGACTTTAACCCAAAGTACACGCGCCCCCTGGAGTGTCGAGCTGGTGGCAGCGTGACGCGAAGTGCCTGGTCAGCGAGCCACCCCGGCAACAGACCATTCCCAGTCGCAGCGGGGGTTAGCGATTGTGTCGGAGGGGGGACTTGAACCCCCACGCCCTAACGGGCACAGGCACCTTAAGCCTGCGTGTCTGCCAATTCCACCACTCCGACGTGGCCATCCAGCGAGCTGGATTCGGTGCGCAATCGTAGCGGCTTCCGACCAGTGCGCCACCCAGAAATCATAGGGTCGTGCCCCGTGGCAGACTCTGCGGATGGACCCGCTGTCGGAGTTGCCGATCGAGGACGGAGCTCGGCGGCGCCTCCGGAAGTCCGGCACCACGCCGACCTGGCAGACGACCTCGATCCTGATCGGGGTCGGGTTGTTCGGGGTGCTTCTCGTCTGGCAGTTCGCCCGTTCCGACCCGGCGGGCGATCCGCTCGGTGACTCTCCGACGACGACGGTGCCGACATCGGCCACCGAGGACGTCGCCGATGAGACTCCGATCGACGACGAGGCCGCGCCGGTGACGCTGAGTCGTCAGTCCGACGTGGCGTGGATCGAGCCGTCGAGCTCACTCAGCGACGGCGTCGAAGTGACTCTCACGGCCGCGGGCCCGTTCCTCACCCAGGGCGATCCTGGGATGGCGTTGTGCCGCCGTGGCCGCACGGTTGCCTGCACCAACCTGGCAACAGGGCCGGTCACGTCCGACGGTGAGACCAGTTCGGTGACCATGACGCTGATGCGGCGGTTCGTGGACTGGCAGGGCAACGAGCAGGATTGTGTGACGATCGCGCCGTGCGAGCTCCGGATGTGGTCGTTCAACACACGCATCGATGAGCTGAACCTCGAGATCGACTTCGATCCAGCGGCTCCCCTGCGGGAATCGAACCAGGCAATCGGAGCCGAGGGACTGCTGTCTGCCGTCGACGACCTCGATCTCACACTCCCGACGAGCGGCGCTCTGGTGGTACGGCAGTGCATCGCCGGCGCGATAGACGGCTGTGCTGCCGGCGCCACGGTCGCACCGGTGCGCCTCACGGCCGCTGACGAGCAGGGCGACTACCGACTCTTCCCTCGCCGTCGAATGGTCACAACACGTGGGCCGCACGACTGTGTGACGGACGGGCCGTGTGAACTTCGTTTCGAGACCGACGACAGCCACCGCATCGCTCCCCTGCCGCTGGCGTTCGAACCCGACGACGTCGGGGCCGTCGATCCGCCGACCGTGATGGTCCGTCCGTCGTCGGATCTCGGGGAGCGCGACCTCGTCGAGGTTCGGATCGCCAACTCGCCGTCAGCCGTCGCGTCGCTCTGGCTTTGCGCCAGCCAGGTGCCGACATGCATCTCGCTCACGACCGCCTCGGCAACCGAAGCCACGGTCATCTCTGTCCCCCGGTTCATCGAGGATCGCCACAACCGGGACCCTGAGGCGCAGGTCATCGACTGCGCGTCGACCACGTGCGAGATCCGCGCCGCCATCGCCGGCGAGTTCGTCGTCGTTCCCATCACGTTCGCCGCCAGCACCGCCACCCTGCCTGAAGCCCAGGTGGTCGTGGCCACCGACGGGCCATTCGCGTCGGGGGACGAGATTCGCATCGTCGGCCGTGGCCTCTACGTCAACGTCCTCCCGAACGATCCGTTCGTATCCACCCGTGTGCGGTTCTGCGAATCGGTGGACGCAACGCCCGCCGACTGCATCTCGACCGCCGGGTTCAGCAGCGGAATCCAACCTGACGGCACTGTCGACGCGCTTCTGCAGATACCCGACTTCGACCGCCGCCAGACCATCCGAACCGGTGCGGTCGTCCCGGTCAGCTTCTGTCTCGACAGTTGCTGGCTGGTCGTGGAAGCTCGGTTGGAAGTGCCGGGCGTCGCCATCCCTGTGGAGATCGTCGATCGGGGGTGATCGGCGCTGAGAGGTCGTTCGATCAGCCGGAAAGATGCGACAGATCGAGCATGCCGTCGACGCCGTGACGGAGCCCGTCGAAGTCGGGGCCGACCCCCACGCGAACCTCGAACTGTCCGACCAGGAGCATCAACCCGAGGCCCTGGAGTTCGGCCTCGAGCCCGTCGATGAGCAGTCGGCGACGAGCAGCCTCCTGCTCGGCGGAGACGCCATCGATCAAGTCGGAAAGGACCGCGAACTCGGTGCCCGTCACGTCGTCGACACCACCAGCCACTCGGAGCAATGCGTCGTCGGCGCCGGCACCACCGGCCACCACGAGCGGGAACACGACCGCATCACCAGAGGTGACCCGGGAGGCGAACTCATCGGCCGGGGATTCGTTGACGTCAACCTCGACGCCGGCGTCCGTCAGCCGCTGTTCGAGTGCTGAGCCGAGTGGGGCGAGCGTCCCCGCGGGGACATCGACCACGATCGACTCGGGCAGGGCGCCGTCGTCCTCGTTGGTCAGCGGATTCGGCAGTGGGTTGAGCGACGGGATTCCGGCGGTGAGCTCCGAGGTAACCAGCGAGCCGAGAATGGCTCGACGGGCCTCGGCGTCACCAAGGCGCACCACGATCGCCACTCGGAGATCGAGCGGCTGACGGATGATGTCGCCAGGGAGATTGTCGGCACCTTCGCCCGATTCGAGCACGACCCAGTCAGCCAGGCCATTGGCGAGCAGGTCGGCGGCAGGAGAGTCGGAGCGAACGAGCTGGATCTCGGACACGATCGCATCGTCGTCGACCGCGACAAGCGTGTCATCGCCGTCATAGCGATAGTCACCGGTCGTTCGGATCTCACCGTCTTCGGTTAGGCCGGTGATTCCGAAGGAAGGCGACGCCAGGACGTCGGGCAGAGCCTCGAACGGCTGCTCGAGTCTGACCACGAGGGTCGAAATGTCGGGAGCGGAGATTCCCGCCACGCCGCCGGAGTCACCTGCGACGTAGTCGTTCCAACCGATCACCGCGGCGAGGCTGGTGGCGGCCTGGTCTGCGTGACCGCGAGCGGCGACGGACTCGAGCGACATCTTCACGTCTCTCGCCGTCAGCGGCAGGCCGAGTCCGTCGGTGAGGCCGTCGGCAAGCACGAATGTCCAGGTGAGGCGGTCCTCGGTGACGAACCAGCGATCGGCAAGGCCGGGCCCGATGGAACCGTCGGCTTCGAGACTGGTCAGGCCCTGGTGCAGGAGATCGGCCACGACCCGGCGCGAGAGCGAGGCAGGTCCGGCGTCGGCGGGATCACCGGTCCAGTCGGCGCCGAGCCCGAGGCGCAACGTGATGTCCTCGCGTTCGTCGGCATCCGCGGCCGCATCGTCACCCTCGTCGGAGTCGTCTGGTCCTACCTCGACCGGGGTCGGGTCGACCTCACGAGCGGCGCTCTCGCCCTGCAGCGTGGCACGCTCACCGGCACACGCCGCGGCCACGACAGCAGTGAGGGTCAGCAGGGCCAGCAGCCCTGACGTGGAACGCAGGCGACGCACCTGCCTCCATCGGCCCGTGGGGGTCGACTCTGGAGTGCTTCAGCTCAGAAGATCAGACCGTACGAAACGGAGGTGAAGCCGAACACGAGCGCCGCGATCACCGTGATGCGATCCAGATTGCGCTCGACGACCGTGGAGCCTGCCGCCGCCGCGCCGGCTCCGCCGCCGAACATGTCGGACAGGCCGCCGCCCTTGCCGCTGTGGAGCAGCACGAGAAACACCAGCGTCAGAGCCGAGATCACATGGAGCGGAGCTACGAACCAAATCACGAGGTAGAGGGTACCCAGAGTTGCGACGTTTACGCCTGGTACAGGGGGTACTTGACGATGCGGGAGAAGTCGTCGGCGTCGAGCGAGGCGCCGCCGACGAGGGCCCCGTCGATGTCGGGCTGAGCCATCAGTTCCGGAGCGTTGCCGGGCTTCACCGAGCCGCCGTACTGGATCCGCACGCCGGCCGCGGCCGCGGCGCCCCACTCGCTCTCGATGAGCGAGCGAATGTGGCCGCACATCTGCTGGGCGTCCTCCGGGGTGGCGGTCTCACCGGTGCCAATTGCCCAGATGGGCTCGTAGGCGACCACCAGGTCGCCCACGGTGGCAGCGTCGAGCCCGGCGAGGCTGCCGCTGATCTGCCCGGCGACCTTGGACTCGGCCTGGCCGGCTGTGCGCTCCTCGAGCGTCTCGCCGCAGCACACGATCGGGGTCATCCCCGCCGCGAGCACGGCCTTGGCCTTCGCGTTGACGATCTCATCGGTCTCGCCGAAGAGTTCACGGCGCTCCGAATGCCCGACGATCACGTACGACACGTCGAGCTTGGCCAGCATCGTGGGTGACACTTCACCGGTGAAGGCCCCGCTGGTCTCCTGGTGCACGTTCTGCGCGCCCAGGGCGATCGGAATGTCGTCGGCCTGGATGACGGTCTGCACGGAGCGCAGGTCAGTGAAGGGTGGGTGCACCGACACGTCGACGGCTTCGTAGTCGTCCTTCTCCAGGGCGTAGGCCAGCTTCTGGATCGTCTGGATCGCCTCGAAGTGGTTGTGGTTCATCTTCCAGTTGCCGGAGATGAGGGGCTTGCGGTCGTTACTGGCCATTGGGGGCTCCTCGCAGTGCCTCCAGACCCGGCAGGTCGCCCTTCTCGATCAGTTCGAGGGAGGCGCCGCCACCGGTGGAGACGTGGTCCATGTCTTTGTCGACGTTGAATTGTTTCGCCGCCGCGGCGCTGTCGCCACCGCCGACGATGGTGAAGGCGCGGGTCTCGGCCATGGCCGCGGCAACCGCCCCCGTGCCCCCACCGAAGCGGGGATCTTCGAACACGCCCATCGGGCCGTTCCAGAGCACCGTGCCGGCCTCCATGATCACATCACCGAATGCAGCAGCCGACCCGGGACCGATGTCGACACCCATCCATCCGTCGGGAACGTTGGCGCCGATCTGGCGCACGTCTCCGCCGGCTTCGGGCTCGAACAGCTTGCCGCCCGGACCGAGCGCGGTGATGTCGTAGGGCAGATGGATAGTCTTCGGGCCGTCGAGCAGCCGCTTGCACGTGTCGACCATGTCGTCCTCGCACAGCGACGCGCCCACGGAGTGACCCTTTGCCTTCAGGAAGGTGAAGCACATGCCCCCACCCACGATCAAGGAGTCGACCGAGTCGAGCAACGACTCGATGACGGCCAGCTTGTCGCTCACCTTCGACCCGCCCATGACGGCCACGAACGGCCGCCGAGGGCGCTCGCGCATCGCGTTGATCACCTCGACCTCGCGGTGCAGCAACCGTCCCGCTGCCGACGGCAGGTGCTGTGGCGGGCCCACGATCGACGCATGCGCGCGATGCGACGCGCCGAAGGCGTCGTTCACGTACGCGTCATGGCCGTCGATCAGCTTCGCGACGAAGGCGGGATCATTGGCGGTCTCGCCCGGATCGAAACGCAGGTTGTCGAGCAGCGTGACCTCGGGGACGAGCTCGGCGAGCTTCGCCCGCACGGGCTCCACTGAATAGGCCGGGTCCGGTGCGCCCTTCGGACGTCCGAGGTGTGTGCACGCGGTGACGCTCGCACCCGCACCGAGCAGCCACTTGATCGTGGGCAGTGCGGCACGGATGCGCAGGTCGTCGGTGATCTCCCCGTCGGAAATGGGGACGTTGAAGTCGGCCCGCAGGAGGACCGACTTTCCGTTGAGGTCGCCCAGGTCCTCCAGGGCAGGTACCTGGCTCACTCGAGCTACTTCTTCTTGGCGGCCGTGGGGCGCTTGCGGGCGGCCTTCTTGGCCGGCTTGCGCTTCGGCTTCTTCTTACCGACGATCATCGTCATGTCGACGAGGCGGTTGGAGTAGCCCATCTCGTTGTCGTACCAACCGAAGATCTTGACGAGCTTGCCCTGCGACATGGTGAGGCCGGAGTCGAAGGTGCATGACGCGGGTGAGCCGACGATGTCGGCGGAAACGAGCGGCTCCTCGGAGTACTCGAGGACCTTGCGCAGCGGGCCGCTCGACGCCGCCTTCTTGAACGCGGCGTTGATCTGCTCGACCGAGGCCTCCTTCTTGAGGATGCCGGTGAAGTCGGTGATCGAACCGTCGGGGATCGGCACGCGCATCGACGTGCCGTCGAGCTTGCCCTGCATCTTCTTCATGACGAGGCCGGTGGCACGCGCGGCGCCGGTGGACGTGGGCACGATGTTGACGGCCGCGGCGCGCGCACGCCGGAGATCGCTGTGCGGGCCGTCGACGAGGGCCTGATCGCCGGTGTAGGCGTGGACGGTGGTCATGAGCCCTTGCTCGACGCCGAAGGTATCATCGAGGACCTTGATCATGGGCACGAAACAGTTGGTGGTGCAGGACGCGTTGGAGATGATGTGGTGACGATCCGGGTTGTAGGTGTCGTCGTTCACGCCCACCACGAAGGTGGCGTCGGCGTCGCCTGACGGGGCCGAGATAATGACCTTTGGGGCGCCGGCCTTGCGATGCTTGCCCGCGGCTTCCTTGCTGGTGAAGATGCCGGTGGATTCGATCACGACATCGACACCGAGCTCGCCCCACGGGAGCTCTTCGGGGTTGCGCACGGAGAGGACCTGCAGCACATCGCCATCGACGTTGATGCCACCGCGGACAGCCTTGATCTTGCCGTCGAGACGACCGTGAACGGAGTCGTTCTTCAGCAGGTGTGCCATCGTCTCGATGGAGCCGAGATCGTTGACGGCGACGAAGTCGATGTCGGCGCCTTGGGCCTTGGCGGCCCGGAAGAAGTTGCGGCCGATGCGGCCGAAGCCATTGATGCCGACGCGTACGGTCATGAAAGGGGTCTCCCTGATAGCAGGATGCATTGGTTGGTCAACGCGTCAGCGATCCTAACCCTCGCAGCCTCGCCACTGATGCCATCGGCCGACCGATTCGTCGGAACGCTCAAGCGCGAATTCGAGCGGCCAGACCGTCGAGCGCGGCGGCCAACTTCGCGGGGTCATGGGTGTCGGTTCCCGTCGCCGCCAGATCGGCCAGAACCACACGTTCCACCTCGGTGGACGGCACCACGGCATCGTCGCCCGCGAGCACCAGATCTGCGACGAGGCCGTGATTGCGCACGGCGTCGATGTGATCGGCCAAGTCGTAGCCGGTGGTCTCGCTGGGCTCCGCGGCCAGATTGGCGACGTACACCACGAGGGCATCGGTCTTCTCGAGGGCACCGATCACCCCGGGCACCAGCGCCGCCAGCACACTCGTGTAGAGCGAACCGGGCCCGACGACGACCACGTCGGCCTCGGCGATCGCGGACAGCACCTCAGCAGGCACCTCTGGATCGTCAGGCGAGAAACGCAACGCCTCGATCTCCGCACTCTCGCTCACCGCCACCTGGCCCTTGACCGTGCCCCGGGCGGCGGTGGCGATGAGGTCGATCCTTCCGCTCGTCGCGGGAAGTACCCGGCCCTTGGCGCCGACCATGTCGCCCATTGCATCCATCACCGCCACCAGGTCGTCTTCGACCTGGAGCAGGGACGCAAGGATCACATTGCCGGCCGGGTGGCCGTCGAGTACGCCGGTGTCGAACCGGTACTCGAGCGCATCGCGCACGATCCCCGGAGGCGCGAGGGCGACGAGACAGCGCCGCATGTCCCCCGGCGCCACGATTCCGAGATCGCGACGCAACCGGCCGCTCGAACCGCCATCGTCGGCGACGGACACCACCGCCGTCAGCTGCTCACATCGATCGACCAGGGCGCCGAGCACCATCGACAGGCCATGGCCGCCACCAATGGCGACGACGCGGCCGATCCTCTGCACCGTCACTTGTCGATGTCTCGATGCACGATTGCCGGCGCGTGGCCGAGACGATCCAACGTCTCGGCCATCTTCTCCGCTATCACGACCGAGCGATGCCGCCCGCCGGTGCAGCCGAAGGCGATCGTGAGGTAGGACTTCCCCTCCTGGACGTAGAACGGCATGATCAACGCCAACAACCGCTCGAGGCGCGACAGGAAGGCGCCGGTCACAGGTTGCTCGAGCACATAGTCGGCAACCGGTGCGTCGAGGCCGGTCTGGGAACGAAGCTCCTCGACCCAGTGCGGGTTCGGCAGAAACCGGCAGTCGAGCACGAGATCGACATCGAGCGGCATGCCGTGCTTGTAGCCGAACGAGAGGACCGTGGTCCGCATCGTCGGCTCCGCTCCCCCGCCGGCGAACACTTCGAGCATCCGCTCGCGAAGTTGGTGGACATTGAAGTCCGAGGTGTCGATCATGATGTCGGCTTCGGCTCGCAGAGCCTCGAGCGCCACGCGTTCCGCCTCGATCGCATCACCCAACGTGCCGCCTGCTGAGACCTCGGCGAACGGATGGCGGCGTCGGGTCGACTCATAGCGCCGAACGAGCACCTCGGTCGAGGCGTCGAGAAAGACCAGCTGCAGCCGATCGACCTGGCTGCGCAGACCCCCGATCAGGGGCACGATCTCCTCGTGATAGCGCCCGGACCCGACGACGAGCGCGAGGCGGTCGCCGGCCGGACCCGAACCGTCCGCCAGCTCGGCGACCTTCGGGATCAGCGACGGTGGCAGGTTGTCCATGACGAACCAGCCGAGATCCTCGAGATTGTTGGCCGCCACGCTTCGGCCTGCTCCTGACATTCCTGCCACGACGACGAGCTCACTCATGGCGCATCTCCGCGACGTTCACCGACGAGCAAGAGGAGCCGGGGCGTGGCTGCAACGACCTCATGTTCGTATTCTCCCGCCTTCGCGACGAAACCCGGCGGCGGGGCCGGCTCGTGCATTGACGACAGAGGCATTCCGGCCTCGATCATGGCGTTGACGTAGCGGCTGAGGGGCCGGTGCACGAACCGAACGTATACACCCTTCTGCACCTCCTCGATCGTCACCGCTTCGGGAAGGTAGGGCCCGATCCGCCAGTAGGTCTCGGGCGGCTCGATCATGTGATCGATGATCATCCCGCTGTCCGGCGTCTGCAGCAGCGGATGATTGAGGAAGAACAGGAACTTCCCCCCAGGGCGCAGGACGCGAGCGACCTCGGCCATCGATTCATCGATCGCGTCGACGTGCTCGAAAACGAGGCACACCACCACCGCATCGACCGACTGGTCGGGCAAGGGCAGCCCATCACTCCCGGCCATGGCGTAGACCGGACCGCCGCCGCGCTCGATTGCGACCTCGATCTGTGACTGGGTCGGATCGAGACCGACGACGTCGAGGCCGAGCACTGCCGTGGCGGCGCGGGCGATCTGCCCCTCGCCGGTGCCGAGATCCAGGATCCGGCCCGTCGGAGGCAGATGTTCGAGCGCGAGCGGAATGATCTGCTCGACGTACTCGGGGTCAACGCCGTCGGTGAACTCCCGTTGCCACCAGTCGGCGTGTTCGTCCCACTGGGGTTCAGTCATCAGGGTGAGCTTGTCACCCCTCCGGGAGGGTGACGCGGACCACCGAACGCTCGCCCTGGACTGCGACCCAGACGGAGCCGTTGCCCACCGCGATGCCCGTCGGACCACCCCGGCTGCTTGCGCCGAGCGGGGTCTGCGTGACGATCTCGAAGGTGTCGCGATCCAGTTGGATCAGGTTGCCGGCATCGGTGACGGTGACCCACACATAGCCGCCGTGAACAGCGACCTCGGTGGGCCCGGCGCCCGCGGCGACCGTATCCACGACCTCAGCGTCCTCGAGGTCGACCACCGCGACGGTGTCTTCCTCGTGGTTGGCGACCCATGCGATCCCGTCGGCGACCGTGAAGCCGACCGGGCCGGCACCGACGATCACTCGTTCCGTGACCTCGAACGTGTCCGGATCGATTCGCACCAGCTCACCCGTGTCGAAGATGGCGGCCCAAATCCCGAAGTTCGCCGTGACGACGACAGCGGTCGGCTTCCCGGCGACGTCGACTTGCTGTGTGATGTCGCCGTTTGCAGGATCAACGCGGGCGACGAACCCGTCGTCGTGCGAAGCAACGATGAGGTTCGAGCCGTCTTTCGCGATGCCGTCGGGCCCGGGGAACGCGAACGTCGAGAGGACCTCGTTGGCGATGGGGTCGACGCGAACGATCTCGCTGCCCGCGTAGTTCGTCGTCCAGACCGCGGAGGAGGTGCGGAGGACCCGGGTGGCGCCCGATGCCACCTGGCCGGTGGCGGTGACGGCATTCGTGGCGGGGTCGATGGCGGCGTACGCGCCGAAGGGGCCGACGACTGCGACGGAGTCGGAGCCGACGCTGACGAACTTGGCATCGGCAGCAACCACGATCCGGCGAAGGGCGGTGCCGGGAAGGGCCGGAATCGGTTGCACCAGCAATGCCGTCTCGAGTTCGGTGACCCGATCCTGGCTGTCGGCCAACTCGGACTCGATCGCATCGAAGTCACTCTGGGTCAGGGCGACGCCATCGCCGTCGACGGGGCCTTCAGTGTCCTCGGCGGCGCTCGTGGTCGGCGAGCCGTCTTCAGCCGTTTCCACCGCCGGATCGTCC
>JAERSO010000009.1 GCA_016845585.1 Acidimicrobiaceae bacterium
GTCTTCTTCCTGATCGCCGGTCCTCCCCCACTGGAAGAACGCCCGGTCCGGCCGGGCATCGAACGCCCCGGACAACCACCCGCCAGATGCCTGCAAGACGACGATCCATGGTCCCACACTGCTCGTGCTCCCGCACGGCCCCGGCACGCTCCCGCACGGCCCCGGCACGCTCCCGCATGGCCCCGCACCGCCCCGGCATGGCCCCGGCATGGCCCTGGCGCGGGCGCGCTGACATAGGGTCGCCCCCGTGGGAACGGGCATCCGGGTCTCCCGACTGACGGGCGTGCTGGGCGCCCGGGCCGACGGCGTGACGCTGTGCCCCGACATCGACCCTGCCGAGGTGTCCGAACTGCGGGCCGCCCTCGTCGAACACGAGGTCCTCGTGGTCCCCGGTCAGGCGTTGTCTCCCGGGGCACAAGCGGGGTTCAGCCACCTGCTGGGCGACTACTCGCCGGTGCCGTTCGTGCAGCCGGTGCCGGAGCATCCCGAGGTCATCAAGGTCGTCAAGGAGGCCTCCGAGCCCGAGGCGTTCAACTTCGGCGGGGTGTGGCACAGCGACTTCTCGTTCCTGGACGCCCCGCCGGCGTTCACGGTGCTGCACGCGCTGGACGTGCCGGCCGTGGGCGGCGACACGGTGTGGGCGTCGATGACCGCAGCCTGCGACCAGCTGCCCGACGACGTGCGGGAGACCCTGGAGCAGGTCACGGCCGTGCACTCGGCAAGCGCCAGCTACTCCCCCGCCCAGCAGGGCCTGCACTCGGGGCTGTCGGGCATGGACATCCGGACGTCGGAGGCGGCGCATGACACCCGGGAGCATCCGATCCTGGTCACGCACCCAGAGACCGGGAAGCGCAGCCTGTTCTTCAACGGCACCTACATCCGGGGGCTGCGTGGCCCGGGCATCGGCGACGGCACCGAGGCCGGCGCCACCCAGGAGCGGAAGCTGCTGCGCTGGCTCCATGACTTCACCACGCACGTGCGGTTCACGTTCCGGCACCGGTGGTCGAACGGCGACGTGGTGCTGTGGGACAACCGGACCACCCAGCACGGGGCGCTCAACGACTACGGCGGCGAGCGCCGGGAGCTCAACCGCACCACGGTGGCGGGTCCTACTCCCGCGGCCTGAACCTCAGTCGTCGCGGAGGAGTTCGATCAGGGCACTGGTGTCCCAGCGGCCGTGGCCCTCCCGCTGGAGGCGGGCGTAGAACTGGTCGACCATGGCGGTCACCGGCAGGGTGGCGCCGATGCGTTCGGCCTCGTCGAACACGATGCCGAAGTCCTTGCGCATCCAGTCGAGGGCGAAGCCGTGGTCGAAGTGCCGGTCGAGCATGGTGCGGGCCCGGTTGTCCATCTGCCACGAGCCCGAGGCGCCCTGGCTGATGGCGGCCAGGACCTTCTCCTGATCGAGGCCGGCTCGGCGGGCGAAGTCGAGTGCCTCGGACAGCCCCTGGATGAGCCCGCCGATGCACACCTGGTTGACCATCTTGGTGAGCTGGCCGGAACCGGTGCCGCCGACCAGGACGGTCGCCTTGGCGTAGACGGTGATCATCGGATCCACGGTGGCGAAGACATCCTCGTCGCCGCCACACATGATGGACAGCATCCCGTTCTCGGCACCAGCCTGGCCGCCGGACACGGGAGCGTCGATGAAGCCGACACCGATCTCGTCGGCGGCGGCACGGATCTCGCGGGCGACGACCGCCGAGGCGGTGGTGTGGTCGACCAGCGTGGCACCGGGCGCCATGCCGGCCAGGGCGCCGTCGTCACCGAATACGACGGAACGCAGGTCGTCGTCGTTGCCGACGCAGACCATGACGACGTCGTTGCCCGTCGCGGCCTCACGGGGCGTCGGCGCAGACGTTCCGCCGTGCTGGGCGACCCAGGCGTCGGCCTTGGCGCCGGTCCGGTTGTAGACGGTGGTGGGGTGCCCGGCGGCCTGGAGGTGGCCGGCCATGGGATAGCCCATGACGCCGAGGCCGATGAACGCACACGTGGACTTGTCGGTCATGGAAGCAGCTCACTCTCCTGAGGGGGATCTCTCGGGCTCTCTCTGGGGTCAAGAACTCTGGGGTCACGCGCCCGCCGGTGGCGACAGGGCGAGGTCCCCCATGGCGCCGAACAGGTCGGGGATGGTGCCGTCGGCAGGGCCGAACTCACGGTAGACGGCACGGACGTTGACCGCGAGCCGTTCCCACTCGCCCCACTGGCGGTACGGGCCGAACCCCTCGGAGCCGGCGAGTTCCCGGACCGCGTCGGCAGCGGTGAGACCGGCGGCGTGGGCGGCCCGGCAGGCGTCCTCGAGCCAGACCAGGTAGCCGCGGACGGCAAGCACGTCGTCGATGCCGGCGAGGGGCCCATGGCCGGGGATGATCACCGGATCGCCAGCCCCGGCGTCCGGGGCGTGGGCCAGCTCCAGGATCCGGTCGCAGGCGGCGACCCAGTTGGCGATGGGGCCGTCCCAGACGATGGGCGTGCCGCCGATGAAGAGGATGTCGCCGGCGAACACGATGCCGGCGTTGGGTAGGTGTACGAGCAGGTCGCCTGCGGTGTGGGCCGGGCCGACCTGTTCCAGGGTGACGGCGCGGCCACCGACCTGGAGCTCCAGCCGTCCGGTGAAGGTCCGGGTGGGCTCGGGGACCTCGATGCCGGTGAAGTCGAACGCTCCGAAGGCCCGTCGGACGTACTCGTTGGTGACCTCGCCCATGTCGGCGGCCATGAGGGCGACGAGCGCAGACGGCGGCACGGCGCCCATCTCCCGGGCGACGGCCTCGGTGGTCACGATGTCCACGCCGTCGCCGGCCACGAGCTCGTTGCCGTAGCAGTGGTCGCCGTTGGCGTGCGTGTTGACGACGGTGCCGATGGGGCGCGTACCGGTGACGGGCGCCATGGCGTCGAGCATCCGGCGGGTCAGGTGCAGGTCGAAGAGGGTGTCGACGAGCAGCGAGCCGTCATCGGTGGCCAGCAGGCCAGCGTTGGACCAGCCCCAGCCCCCGTCGGGCTGCAGGTATGCGAAGACGCCGTCGGCCACCTCGTGGAGACCCGTCTCATAGGGAATGGCAGTCGTCGACCCGGCCACGGGCCGACCCTAGGGGCCGGCTGGTTCCCGGGCCCGTCCGGGGGTGTGGGCCCGGCCGGCGGGGTGTTCGCGTCCGGTGGGTGACCGGTAGTTCCAGCCGCCGTCGGGTGCCCGGACCAGGGTCCAGTCGCCGTCGTGGACGGCGTGGTGGTGCGCCGAGCACAGCAGCACCAGGTTCTCCAGGCTCGTCGGGCCGCCGTCGGCCCAGTGGTGGACATGGTGCGCGTCGCACCACGCCTCGGGCCGATCACAGCCCGGGAACGTGCAGCCCCCGTCACGAACCACCAGGGCCGTCCGCAGGGCACGACCCACCGTCCGGGTCCGACGCCCCACGTCGAGCACGTCACCCGCGGAACCCAGCACCACCGGAATCACGCCGGCGTCGCACGCGAGGCGACGGGCCGCCGTCACACCGAGCGGGGATCCGTCGGCGAGCTGAGAACGGCCCGCTCCCCCGCCGGCCCGGGTCGTCGGCGGGACCATCTCGAGCCGATCCAGGCCCACGGTCACCACGACGTCGACGCTCGGACGCCCGGCACCGGCGTCAGCGACGTCGCGGCACGTGGCCCGGCGGGCCAGCTCGACCATCGCATCGGCGTTGCGTTGACCCGTCGACCGCACCAGGCCGGCATCCACCGCCGCGTCGCCCGACCGATCGTCCTCGGTGCGCCACAGATGCTCCGACAACGACCGCAACGCACCGGTCACCACCGCACCCGCATCCGGCGCCAGATCCGCCTCGATCCGCACCATCCCATCC
>JAERSO010000010.1 GCA_016845585.1 Acidimicrobiaceae bacterium
GAGTTCGCCCGGATCATCGCCTACCGACTGGTGGGCTGAGCCCGCCGGTAGCCTGCCCACCATGTTCGTGCTGGTCGCCATCATCCAGGCCCTCTCGGGGCTCGGTCTCATCTTCCTCGTGCTCCTGCACAGCGGGAAGGGCGGCGGCCTGTCGGACATGTTCGGCGGCGGCATCGGTGCCCAGACCGCCGGTTCTACCGTGGTGGAGCAGAACCTCGACCGGATCACCGTGCTCACGGCCCTCGTCTTCGCCTTCACCACGATCGCCCTCGGCCTGCTCTTCTAGCCGGCCGAACACGGACCGGCCGTCCTGCGGCGGCGGGTCGACCCGGCGGTAATCTGACCGCCGATCCGGAGTCCTCCGGAGCCACGTCGGAGTGGCGGAATTGGCAGACGCGCCAGCTTGAGGGGCTGGTGCCCGCAAGGGCGTGGGGGTTCAAGTCCCCCCTCCGACACCACGAGAACCCCTATTTGGTAGGGGTTTTTGGCGCGTCTGGAGCCGGTTTGGAAGGGATTTGGAAGGAAATGGTCCTTCGACCTGTTCCACCGAACCTTCATCCCTAGGTGGGGAGAGGGACCAAAATGAACGGTCCTCCCTAAGGGGGGCTAGGCGTGAAACCGCAGGTCAGAGGGTATATATGACCTCAACATGCCTTGTGTCCACACTGCCGCAGTTAGTCGAGGCAACGGGGAATGACGGCCGTGCCCGCCCGTAAGGGACCCGGGTCTGTCCGGCAACGCGGAAACGGCTACGAGTTCTATCTAGACGAGCGGTCGTATGGGCGAAGAGGGGGCCAGGTTCGCCGCGGTGGTTATGCGACCGAAGAAGACGCGGCACTAGCCCTAGCGCTTCACCGAAACCAGCAACGGCGACGTGAGCACTTCGTCGATGCTCCCTACACGCTGATCTCAGTTGCCGAGGCGTGGGTCCCTCAGATGCAGGTCAAAGAGACCACTCGGGAGCGCTACGCCCGAGATGTCCGCGTACACCTTGAGCCAACACTGGGGGAGCGGCCGCTCGACGAGGTGACGACTAGGGAAATCGTGGACCTCTTTGAAAGGTTACGGACCGATGGAGGTCGCGGGAACCGGAATCTCGAACAACCACTTTCCCACTCATCGCTCTGCGGCATCTACACCGTGCTGCGTCAGATGTACCAGTGGGCGCTCATCAAGGGCCTGGTCACGGAGTCTCCAGTGGCTGGCCTCGACCGTCGCGTCTTCGTGGGTCGCGAACAAGGCGCCCTTGACCTTCAGTTCCCCATAGCCATCGAAGCCATCAATCCGAGCGACGCCTTCACGATCGAAGAGATGTACGCGTTTATCGACGCCTTGGGGACTTGGAAGGGGCAGCGAGCAAACAGGGATGGGCATCAGTGGCGAGAAGCATGGCTAATCGCTCTGGCAACAGGGATCAGGCTCGGCGAACTCTTAGGCCTAACTGACACCCACGTGAACCAACGTGAGGGAATCCTCCATATTCGCCAACAACTCACCTGCGTCGGTCACACCCCGGTCTTGACAGGCCCGAAAAGCAAGAAGTCCGTCCGCGACCTACCGATCGGCGAGCACGTCATCGCTCTGTTCCGGGACCAGCAACGTCGCCGCGCCCGGTATCGAAACGAGACCGGGGGGCACTGGCCCGCACACGAACGCCTCTTCGTACACCCGGACGGGCGCTCACCACACCCTGAACGGTTCAGTCGTGAATTCGCCAGGTTCCTCCGAGCCACCGGGCAGAGGCCCATCGAGTTTCACGGGCTTCGCCACACATGGGCCACACGCGGCCTAGAAGCAGGAGTCCCACTCAGCGTCGTCTCAGCACAACTCGGCCACTCAGACGAACGGATTACCGCTGCTGTCTACCAACAGGTCACCAGGGAGTTCGCCCGAGAAGGGCTGATCGTCGCGGAACAAATGCTTGACAGGCCATCGACACCAAAGGGGTCCTAGTCGCCATGACAGAGCCGACCGAATCTGACCGAATCCGACCACTCGAGGTGTCCGACCAGCAGTCGATCGCCATCGATGCCCTCGTCTCAGGAGCCACGCAGCGAGAGGCTGCCGAGAAGGCCGGGGTGCAGCGCACGACCGTGACCGCATGGTGCAACCACAACATCGCGTTCAAGGCAGAACGCAACCAGCGACGCGAGGACCGTGTTGAGGCGGCCGGAGAGCGCCTACAGGAGACGCTGTGCGCCGCGTTGGAGCATCTAGGCGAACGGGTTCGTGAAGGCGACACAGGGGCTGCCCTGGCGATCGTCAAGGCCGTCGGGGTCGGGCATCTCCTCAACGCCGTCAAGCCCGGACCTATCGACCCTGCAGCCGTGAAGACCGAGTTGGCACAGCGTTTCGAATCGGAAGTGATGGTCGAGTTGCTTACCGGCTCCGAGTTCGCTGGCTTCGTTCAGGAGCGGTCCGACCAGTCAGCGGGCTGACCACGTCCAGCAGATCAGCCGTGAGACCTCCAGGAAGACCGCTGAGGAACAGGGAGTTGGACAGTTCGTAGACTGAGCAGATGACGCCACCCCTGCAACCTGAAGAGCAGGCACGCGTCCTCATCGACGAACAACTCAGCCAGGCGGGCTGGCACGTCTGCGACCGCCAAGACATCGATCTCGTCAACCAGTACGGCAACGCCGTCCGCGAGGTGGTCATGGACGCCGGTCACGGGCGAGCCGACTACCTGCTCTACGTCGACAAGAGAGTCATCGGCGTCATAGAGGCCAAGCCCAGCGGTACAACCCTCAGCGGCGTTCAATGGCAGTCAGCGATGTACGCCGCAGGCCTACCAGAGGCCTACCGGGAGACCGCAGTCCTCAAAGACGACCGCCTCCCGTTCATCTTCGAAGCGTCCGGAACCGAAACGCACTACACGAACGGCTTCGACCCCAACCCCCGCGCCCGAAAGGTCTTCAACTTCCCGCAACCCGAAACGCTCGCCCGAATCACCCGCGACGCAGAAGCCAACCCCGACGCACCAACATGGCGCGCCCGAGTCCACAACATGCCCCCCTATGACGACTACGACCTCCGCCCCGCGTCGAAGGTCGCCGTCGGAGCCATCGAAGACTCGCTCGCCGCCCAGCAGCACTCACGGTCACTCGTACAAATGGCCACCGGAGCGGGCAAGACCCGCATGGCCGTCACCGAGTCCTACCGCCTCATCCACCACGGAGGCTTCAACCGCGTCCTGTTCCTCGTCGACCGCAACAACCTTGGAGACCAGACACTCCGAGAGTTCAGGGACTACACGACCCCCGACGACGGACGAAAGTTCACCGACCTCTACAACGTCGACAAGCTCACCTCGGCGGGGATGGTTGCTTCCAGCAAGGTCGTCATCTCCACCATCCAACGAGTGTTCTCCGCCCTCCGCGGCATTGAAGCACCCGAAGACGACGACCCCGACATCGACGACTACACGCCACCGGAACCCGTCACCGCCGAATACTCGGAATCGTTTCCCCCGGAATCATTCGACCTGGTGATTGTCGACGAATGCCACCGCTCCATCTACGGGGTGTGGCGTTCTGTCCTCGAATACTTCGACGCCCACATCCTCGGACTGACCGCCACACCAACCAAGCAGACATACGGGTTCTTCCAACAAAACCTCGTCTCCGAATACACCTACCCGCAATCAGTCGCCGACGGAGTCAACGTCGACTTCGAGGTGTACCGCATCAAGACCGCCATCTCCGAAGACGGCTCAACCATCGAGGCCGGAACGACAGTCCCGAAACAAGACCGTCGAACCCGACAGCAACGGCTCGAAGAACTCGACGAAGACTTCGAATACACCGCAGGCCAACTCGGCCGAGACGTCACCAGCAAATCCCAGATCCGCCTCATCCTCGAAACGTTCCGCGACCGGCTCTTCACCGACATCTTTCCCGGCCGCTCCGTCGTACCCAAGACCCTGATCTTTACCAAAGACGACAACCACGCCGAAGAAGTCGTCAACACCGCACGCCGGGTGTTCGGCAAAGGCAACGACTTCGCCGCCAAGATCACCTACACCGCCAAAGACCCCAAAGACCTCCTGCAGAAGTTCCGCAACTCGCCAACACTGCGCATAGCGGTAACCGTCGACATGATCGCCACCGGCACCGACGTACGGCCCATCGAATGCGTCTTCTTCATGCGAGACGTCAAGTCACGCACCTACTTCGAACAGATGAAAGGCCGCGGCGCCCGAACCATTAACGACGCCGACTTCCAAACCATCACCCCGGACGCCAAGTTCAAAGAACGGTTCGTCATCGTCGACGCCGTCGGAGTCACCGAACACCCCTTCGTCGACGCAGCCCCACTTGAACGCGCTAAGTCGCTCACCCTGAAACAACTCCTCGAACGAGCCGCCACGTTCACCATCACGGGCGGCGAGACAGCGACGCTGGCTTCCCGCCTCTCACGTCTCCAACGGGAACTCACCCAAGAAGAAAACCGAGAGATCACCGACCTCGCAGGTACCCCGCTAACCGCCATCACCAAAGGCCTCATGACCGTCACCGACCCCGACGTCATCACCCACATCGAAAAGAACGCACCCACAAAGGCTGACGGCACACCCGACGTCGCCAAAGCACTACGCGAACACATCAACTCCATCGTCACCCCAATCGCAGGCAACGCGCCCTTGCGAACCCGACTCATCGAAATCCGCGCCTCCAAAGACCGGGTCATCGACGAAGTCAGCGTCGACATCCTCCTCATCGCCGAAGGAGTCATCGACTACGACAAATGCCGCGAGGTCGTCACCTCATGGAAAGGCTTCCTCGAAGACAACAAAGACGAGATCACCCTCATTCAGATCCTCTACAGCCAGGACAACAACGCCCAGATCACCTTCAAAGAACTCCGCGAACTGTCCGAACGGATCGCCGCCCCACCCCGGTCATGGACCATCGACCTCATCTGGAGCGCCTACCAGGCACTCGACACCGACAACGTCCAACGAGCAGACCGCCACACCGCAACCGACCTCATCACCCTGATCCGCTACACCCTCGAACACGACCACGAACTCGTCCCCTACGCCACCACCGTCGAAGACCGCTACACCAACTGGCTCGCACAACAACACCAAGACGGCGTCAACTTCACCCAAACCCAACGCTGGTGGCTTGACCGCATCAAAGACACCATCATCCAAACAACCCACGTCACCATCGAAGACCTCGACCTCGCACCATTCACCGAACGAGGCGGCGTCGACGGAGCCGGACGCGACCTCGGACCCGACGCCCAAACCCTCATCGACGATCTCAACACCACCCTCGCCGCATGACCGACGTACTCACCAGCCACGACGTCGAAGAAGGAGGAGTTCCCAATGGGTGGAGTACAGAACGGATAGCGGACGTTTTGACGGAGTTGCCAAATGGCAAGGTCCTAAATCAGGGGAAGAGTCCGCAATGCGAGAAGGAACCATCTCCTAGCGATGAGGTCTGGGGGGTTCTGAAGACAACCGCCATCCAGCCGGGGGAATTCCTGTCCGTCCACAACAAGCGACTCCCGTCTAGTCGTGAGCCAGATGAATCAATTGAAGTCGCCAGCGGCGACCTGCTCCTGACTTGTGCTGGCCCAAGGGTGCGCTGCGGAGTGCCATGTCTTGTTCGTGAGACTCGACCACGGTTGATGCTCTCGGGAAAGATGTATCGGTTCAGGCCGGATGAGGAACTCATCAGCGCGGAGTTCCTCGAGGGCTATCTGCTGAGTCCTGGCGCGCAGGAACTGATTGAGAGAATGAAAACCGGTACGAGCGATAGCGGTTTGAATCTGACTCACGGACGTTTCTCTGAACTTCCAGTCCCAGTTCCACCAGTGTCGGAGCAGGGGCGGATTGTTGAGATCCTCGATGAGCAACTCTCACGACTCGACACCGCCCTCGAAAGCGTCCACACCGTCCGGGAGAAGGCAGCACAGTTCCGCCGCTCACTCCTCCACGCAGCGTTCACCGGCGCTCTTACCGGCCACGACGTCGAACAAGGAGAACTCCCCGAAGGGTGGAGATTGGCATCGTTGAAACAACACGTCCGAAGTAAGTCTGGTAGTAGCAAAATCATCAAGGGGAAGCAGGCTTCGCAACCCGGTGACGGCCTTGTTCAAGGCTTTAGTGCAAGTGGCCCGGACATATGGGTTGAAGAAGTTGGGTACGACGAAGCAGGAGTTGCCGTTTCAGCCGTTGGTGCGCGATGCGGGAAGACATTCTTAGCGGAGCCGCCGTGGACGGCTATTGCGAACACTCACGCATTGGTGCCAGACGACGAGATCAATGTGCGCTTTCTGTGGCATCTCACGAATCGTGAAGATTGGTGGATCAAGAGCGGCACAGCACAACCATTCGTCAAGGTGAAGGACACGCTCGAACGGCCAACGCTGATTCCGTCTCTGCCTGAGCAGGGGCGGATCGTTGAGATCCTTGAAGACCAACTCTCACGATTGGACGCTTCGCTCGCTGTGGCTGATGCGGTCGAGGAACGCTCCGCAGCGCTACGCCGCTCATTGCTGCATTCGGCGTTCACTGGTCGTCTGACCAGGAAGTGGAGGGAGGCCGTCAATGTCTGAGACAAAGCAACTAGTCGACAAACTCTGGAACTTCTGCAATCTGCTACGCGACGACGGCGTGTCGACGATCGACTACACGGAACAGTTGACCTATCTGCTGTTCCTGAAGATGGCCCACGAGCGTGAAACCCGTCCGCTCAACCCGGAAACCATCGTTCCGGCGGATTGTTCCTGGCAGCGACTCCTCGACACCGACGGTGACGAACTTGAAGTCACGTACCGGACGATCTTGGAGACGTTGGCGAAACAGCCCGGAACGTTGGGTGTGATCTTCCGCAAGGCGCAGAACAAGATCCAAGACCCAGCCAAGTTGAAGCGTCTCATCGTCGACTTCATCGATCAGGAGAACTGGTCAGCGACCGGTGTAGACATCAAGGGCGACGCCTACGAAGGGTTGTTGGCGAAGGGTGCTGAGGACATCAAGTCCGGTGCGGGCCAGTACTTCACACCCCGGGCGCTGATCTCAGCGATGGTTGACTGTGTGCAGCCAACAGTGGCCGACACGGTGGTCGATCCGGCGTGCGGCACGGGCGGCTTCTTGTTGGCCGCCTACGAGTACGCGGCGCGTGACGCCGAGGACTTGACGCCAGACGAGAAGGAGCATCTACGAGACGGTTTCGTTCACGGCGTCGAGTTGGTTGACGGGACGGCCCGGTTAGCGGCGATGAACGTGCTTCTCCACGGCATGTCCCGGGCTGACGGGCCGAGTCCCATCGACGTGAGGGACGCGTTGACGGCGGACCCGGGGGATCGCTGGTCGGTAGTGTTGGCCAACCCTCCGTTCGGTACGAAGTCAGCGGTGAAGATGATCGGCGAGGACGGTAAGACGACCACCGTCAACCTTGAGATTGTCCGGGACGACTTCTGGGTGACCACTTCGAACAAGCAGTTGAACTTCGTTCAACACATCAAGACCATCCTTGATATCAACGGTCGAGCCGGAGTCGTGTTACCGGACAACGTGCTCTTCGAGGGCGGCGCTGGTGAGACGCTGCGCAAACGCCTGTTGAAGGAGTTCGACGTGCACACCCTTGTGCGTCTTCCTACGGGGATCTTCTACGCCGGTGGGGTAAAGGCGAACTTGCTGTTCTTCGACAAGCGTCCCGCTTCGGACACGGAAACGCCGTGGACGGAGAAGTTGTGGGTGTACGACTTCCGAACCAACCAGCACTTCACGATGAAGCAGAACCCGCTGCGCCGTTCGCATCTCGACGAGTTCGTGGAGTGCTACAAGCCTGGACGGCCTCGCGGGGAGAGAGCCGAGTCGGAACGGTTCAAGGCGTTCACCTACGGCGAGTTGATGGCCCGAGACAAGGCCAACTTGGATTTGGTGTGGTTAAAGGACGACTCGATCGAAGACGCCGCCGACCTTCCAGCACCGGAGGTCCTGGCCCGCGAGATCATGGGGGAACTCGAAGTTGCAGCAGGGGAGTTCGCCGCTATCGCTGAGGCGCTCGACAGTCAGTGAATCCCTAGCGGCCGCAGGCATCGCGTAATGTTGAGGCCATGACGACGCCGATCGAGCAGATCACCGTCGAATGCTCAGGCTGTGGGCACCGTTACGAGGACTACCACCGCCGGTCGATGAACCTCGCGTTAGACGACTTCGACGACGACTACATCGAACAGATGTCGACCACGACCTGCCCAGGGTGCGGTGTCAAGCGTTCCATCGGTTCACTCGTAGTGCAAGAGGTGGACAACACGTGGGTATTCGAGGTCTAGGCGCCGATGTTGTCGACTAGGGGCGTTCAAGTCCCCCCTCCGACACCATCACGCTGAGTGGGATTCGCTTCCGCTTCTTGCCTGTGGTTGCCGCTGGCTGCCGGGTCGCCGTCGCGCAGTGTGGTGTGTCGGAGGTGAAACCTGTGGAATGCGGCACCCCCACCTCCACGGTCCGGCGCCGCGAAGTCCCTGGTGAGGGGCACGTTCCTAGTCCGTGTGTCGGTTGCTAACGGATTTGCTAACGACTACGGACGGACTCCGCAGATCGGGACTGTTGCAGGCACTGTGTAAGTGGGTGATTGTGTCATAGCCGCAGAAAGGTGTATCGTACAACTGTTGTGGAAGACAACGAAGACCGACTCCAAGCCGCCTTCATCGGGCTCGTGCACGCGTTCGGCGTGCTGCGCGACGACGGCACACCTTGCGGCCAGCCCATGTCGGTCTCGTCGGCCCACGCACTGTGCGAGCTCGCGGACGCCGGCGGCATCAATCAACGTGACCTTGCCCAACGCCTCGGACTGACGACCAGCACGGTCAGTCGGCTGGTTGATCAGTTCGAGCGCAGAGGCTGGGCCAACCGAACGGCGGACGCCTCAGGCAATGATCGCCGGGTGAAGGTCATCGTGTTGACCGACGCCGGCCGGCGCGCCGCCAGCCAGGTGACGACAGCGAGAGCAGCGCGCTTTGCTGAGCTAGTGGCACTCATCGACGAGAAGCATCGCGAGCAGGTGGTCGCTTCGCTCGAACAGCTCCGAGAAGCCGCAGTGCGATTGAATGATGATCCCGGGAGAAGCGAATGAGTAACTTGAACAAGGTGCTACTGGCGGTCGCCGGCACCGCGGTGCTCCTAGTCGCGGTGGCAGCCATCGTCCTGCTCACCGTCAGGGACGGCGATGACACCGCGTCGCCAGAGCCACTCACCTCGCCCTATGTGGGGCAGGAAGCGCGCGGGATCGTCGCCTTGTCCCATGACGACGTCGAGGGCCTGCTGACCGGTGCCGGAACACCCTTCGGGGGAATGGCGAAGCCGGCTGAGCTCAACGGTTATCCCGGACCGCGCCACGTGCTGGAAGCGGTCGAGGCCGGTCAATTCGACCTGAGTGATGATCAGCTCCAGGAGATCGAACTGCTCTTCGAGCGCATGCAGGCTGACGCGATCCCGCTGGGGGAGCAGATCGTGGACATCGAACAAGCCATCGATGATGCATTCTCCGACGGGACGATGACCGAGGCGTTCCTCGCCGAGAGCATCGAGGCAAGCGCCAACCTTTACGGACAACTCCGGACCGTCCACCTCAGCAACCACCTAGCTACCATCGAGATCCTGAACCCCGAACAAGTAGCCCAGTACAACGAGCTCAGGGGCTACACCACCGACGACCCCTGCGACGCGCCACCACCCGAGGGCCACGACGCCGACCTCTGGCGCCAGCACAACAACTGCACGTAGACCAACCGCCGTCGCTGCGATCACAACGGTGTTCGCTCCGGAGGGCAGGGCAGTGCTCGCGGCAAGCTTTGGAGCGGCCCTCATCGTTGTCGCCGCAGATGTCGCTGGCTTCACGAAGGTCAGGGCGACGGCGATGAACGTGGAGGTCGAAGCCTCCTCGTAGCGAGTCGCTGATCGAAGCGGTCGGGCTACTCGAGGCGAGGCGACAAGGCGCGTCCAATCTCCCGCTCCAGGTGCGCGAGCCACACGCCTGGTGGTTCGAACGGCGGGCTGTAGAAGCAGTGGGAGGTTCTGAGATACGCCTCGAGTGCCTGATCGTCTCCCGAGGCATTGAGGGCGGCGAGCTCGCCGAGGAGCCGAAGCACGTTGTCGACGGGCGCGGTTGTGGCGAAGTGTCTCGTGGCTTCATAGGGAGAAGCCCATTCGTCGTGCGGGTGAGGTTCTCGGCCATGATCCCGGAGCCAACCACGCCTGCCAACAAGAAGCCCGTGCCAACGAATTCCGCCGTCAGCGGGGAAGGGCCAGGTAGACGATTTGGCCTGGTTGGTTGGGGGATCTCTTCGGGGCTGTTGATGTGACTGGCCCGCTGTCACCCGCAACAACCCGACAAGTCGTCGTCCTCTGCGGCGGCGCGCCCAGCGTCCAATGACGCGATCATGCTGTGAGTCCAGCAGTCGTCGGCGCCGGCTGCTTCTCGCATGGTCAGCGCGAACACGTAGCCGATCTCCGTCTCAGACGCTCCAGCGGCGAGAGCTCCCGCGACGTGCTTGCGCACGCAGGGTTCGGACCGGCCCTTGATCGAGAGCGCGAATCGGATGAGCTCGTCGGTCTTGGCATCGACGGCACGGGAGGCATCGAGCGCCCGGTCGAGGCCGCCGAGCGCATCGGTGAACGAGGCCATGTGGGTCGCCAGGAATCCCTGACCGCAACCTCCTGAGGCGGCGTCGGCATGGCCGGCGCAGGAGTCGGTCGAAGGCTGCTCAGAGGTCGCCCCTCGGCTGGAGCTCACCCCGGATGTAGGGGCGAACGGCTTGGGCGGAGGCGGCGACGAGGTTCAACATGTCGACTGCGCCGCGGCCGTAGACGAAGCCGTCGACGATCTCGCCGCCGAAGGGGTCTTGGGTTCAGCCCGCAGGGTCGACGGGGACGACGTCGAGATGAGGCACGAGGGCAAGTGACGGCGCGTCGGGGTCGGTTCCGGCGACTCGGTACACGATCGATTGCCGTCCGGGAACCGGTTCGAAGACGGTGCCGTCGACGCCGAAGTAGTCACGGAGCGTCTCGACCGATCGGTGCTCGTGACCGCTGTCGGGTTGCCCGGTGTTCACACACGCGTTGCGGATGAGGGTCTAGAGCAGCCCGATGAGCTCGGAGTTCATGAGCCACCTCCGGCGACCGCCTGATCCAGTCGGGCTATGGCATCCTCGATCTGTTGGGTCGGCACCGCGACGGTCATGCGGGTGAAGCCGGCGCCTTCTCGCCCGAACCAGTGCCCCGGACTCAACGCCAGCCGAGCCGACTCGGCGAGCCATGCGGCCAACTCGGGCACGTCCATTCCCAGGTCACGGAAATCGAGCCATGCCAGGTACGTCCCCTGGAGCTCGACGAGGCGCATGGGGTCGGGGAGCTGATCTCGCAGCAGGGCGGCGTTCGTGGCGGTGAGGTCGAGCAACTCGTCCACCCACTCCGAACCCCGGATGTAGGCGGCGTCGGCGGCGGCGAGGCCGAAGACGTTGTTGCGGGTGAGATGGAAGCGCGAACTCGTCGACTCGAACCCGCCGACCACATCGTCGCCATCGCTGATCACGAGGGTGTCGCAGACCCCGGCGAGGCCGAAGGTCTTGATCGGCCCGTGAAGGGCCGCCCACCGAACCCCTGAAGGCGTCGCGACGGTGCCGAACGGGGTGAACGAATGTGGCTCGAGCACGAGATCGGCATGGATCTCATCGGCGATGACGAACACATCGTGACGAGCACAGATCTCGGCGACCAGCGCGAGTTCCCCGGCGGTCCAAACCCGCCCCACCGGGTTGTGCGGGTTGCACAGGATCAGTGCTGTCGCCGACGGATCCGCAGCCGCTACCTCGAGGCCATCGAGGTCGAAGCCGTAGCCGTCGTCGCCGACCACGAGCGGGTTGCGGACGACACGGCGCTCATTCGAGGTCACGAGCGGCTTGAAGTCGGTGAACACCGGCGGCTGGATGATCACCCCATCGCCCGGCTCGGTCACCTGATCGATCAGAACACCGATCGACGTGCCCACACTCGGGCTGACGACGGTGTGTAGCTCACCCCGGTCCCAGCCGTGGCGGGCCTGCATCCACGCCCAGAAGCCGTTGGCCAGGGATTCGGGTCGGGTCTCGTGGCCGTACCAGCCCAACCCGGCCCGATCCTGCAGTGCGGAGACCACGGGCGGGGCCAGGGCGAGATAGGGCTCGGCGATCCACAGCGACAACAGGTCGTCGCCTCCGCCGAAGTGTCTTCCAAGGCTGGCCGCGTCAACCGCTTGCGCAGTCGACGGCAAAGCGATGTTGGGTCCGGATTTCAGCACTCAGCCGCAGCAGCTACACAGGTCGGCATCGACGGTCTCGGCCTCCGCCGGAGCCATGTCGGCGAGGATGTCGTGACTCCAGAACTCCTCCGCGCCGGCGGCCTGACGCATCGTCAACGCGAGCACATAGGCGACATCTGCTTCGGTTGCGCCGGCTGCGACAGCACCTTGGCGGTGCGAACGCACACAGTTCTCCGAGCGAGCTCGAACCGACAGCGCGAAACGGATCAGCTTGTCGGTCTTGGCGTCGATCGTGCGAGCCGCGTCGAGAGCCCGGTCGAGATCAGCGAACGCCGTGCTCACTGATGCCTGGCGCGCCGCCAGATATCCATACCCGGGATCGGCGGCTTCAGCAGTTGTCGGATTGGTCGTCATCAGTACTTCTTGGGACCGATGGCCTCTCTGGCCAAAACGCTACGAGAAACATCGAATCGATAGATGTCAAACTATCGAATGCAATGCGACCCATGGAGACACTCCGGTGCGGCCAACTGCTGTCCGCAACCCTGACCGGGGACGACGCAGCTCAACTGGCCAAGATCCTCAAAGACCTCGCCGACCCAGTCCGACTCCAACTCGTCAACACCATCGCCACCTCGGGCGAAGCTTGTGCCTGCGACCTCCCTGACGTCGTCGGTAAGACACAGGCCACCGTCAGCCACCACCTCGGACTGCTGACCCGGGCCGGAGTCCTCGAGCGCGAACAGCGAGGAAGGTGGGCCTGGTTCCGAGTCCGACCCGAGTGACTCGCCGAGATCTGCGACATCCTCTGCTAATCCCAACAGCCACGAATGCCATCGCGGGAGGTGTGTCGCTTTGCGAACGGATTGCTAACGGCAGCCCCCGGCAACCAGCGGAGTCGAGCGGCAACCCGCGGGGAGACGCCGGCGAGAACGCCGTGGATCAGCGGGTTCTGCCGCTCGTTGCCGTTGGGCTCCATTTGGTGGGCGGTCGTTCAAGTCCCCCCTCCGACACGAATGAATTCGTCGCCGAGTCGTCGGCTGCGATCAGGACCGTCGGGGCAGCAGTTGCGAGGCCCGGTCCTGTGACACGTCGGTTTCCTCGGCGAGGTCGGTGATGGGGCCGCTGAGGTGGTCCGTCGTGATCTGGGGCTTGGAGATCTTGTTCGTCGGGGTGCGGGGGAAGTCCTCGACGTAGGCCACGTAGCGGGGGCGCTTGAAGGCCGCGAGCCGCTCCGAATGGTCCCGCACCGCGTCGGGGGGCATGTCGTCGAGCGAGAAGCCGTCCGCGAGCTTCACAAGGACGAGCACCTCTTCGCGACGCATCTCGTCTGGGACGGCGACGGCGGCGGCCTCGGCGATCGCCGGGGCCTCGCGCATGGCCGCCTCCACCTCCGACGCGGAGATGTTCTCGCCGGCCCGCTTGATCATCTCCTTGAGCCGGCCGACGATCCGGTGGTAGCCGTCCTCGTCCTTGACGAACAGGTCGCCCGTCCGCAGCCAGTCGCCGTCGAAGGTCTCGGCGTTGGCG
>JAERSO010000011.1 GCA_016845585.1 Acidimicrobiaceae bacterium
TTCCTGCTCCAGGCCTTCTACATCCCGTCAGAGTCGATGGTCGACACGTTGCACGTCGACGACCGTGTGCTCGTCAACAAGCTGAGCTACCGCTTCGGCGACATCGAACGAGGCCACATCGTCGTTTTCGACAAGCCACCCGGTGCCGGCGGCGATATCCAGGACTTCATCAAACGCGTCGTGGCCTTGCCGGGCGAGACCGTCACACTCATGAACGGTCAGGTGTTCATCGATGGAGTTCTGCTCGACGAGCCCTACGTCGATGGCAAGCAGACCATCCCGATGAATGCGGCGATCATCAGCCGCGGCTGCACGAACACTCCGGCACCGGACCGCTGCACGGTGGCCGAGGGCTGGTACTTCGTCATGGGCGACAACCGCACGAGCAGTGTCGACAGCCGCTCATTCGGACCGATCGAGGAGGACACGGTCGTCGGCCGGGCATTCCTGAAGGTCTGGCCGCTGGGCGATCTCGGTTTCCTCTAGTCGGCGTATTCCTGGGCCACCGCGGCCATCCGGTCGCTGTAGTCGCTGTACACCGCGTCGATGCCCATGTCGATGAGTCCCGCGAGTTGACGTTCGTGCTGTGCATCCCAACCGAAGCACAGGACATCGAATCGATGGAAGAGCGTCGTCATGCCGCCGGTCCATTGGTTCTGCCGGAGGTTCACGGCGTCGATCCGCGCCGCGGCGAGTTCTGCGGCCCGCCGTTCGGGCCCGAACTCCAGCCGATCGAGCGCAGTTGAGTTCACCAGGCGAACGTCTGGCGCTCGGTCGCGCCACTCCTGGAGCAGCGCGAGGTCAGGATGGCAGATCCACAGGTGGTCGACGGCGTCGTGCTCGCGCGCAATCGCCACCATCGGGTCGAAGGTGTCTGGGTCCTTCAGATCAACGCTGATCGGATGCAGTGTCCCGACGGCGGCGTACAGCTCGCCGAGTGTCGGGATCGACTCGGCCAGGCGACTTCGATTGACATCGGCGATCCACCGCCGAGGGAACCATCGTTGCCAACCGTCATGATCCAGGACGACCTGACCATCGCGGGTGAGCCAGGCGTCGGTCTCGAGTCCGGTGGCGCCGAGACGCAGGGCGAGCGAGAAGGCCTCGATCGTGTTCTCCGGTGCGTGAGCTTTCGCCCCCCGGTGAGCGAAGAGAACCGGGGGTTGCCAGAGCGCGGGAATCCGTGTGGGCACGGCCACATGGTGGCACTTCTGTCCGCTTTGGGCACACCTGGACCGTGTTTGGTGACGTGAGGGCCGAAAGACCCAGGGAATCCGGGCCTGGGGCCCTCAATAGCTGGGGTGAAGGTGCCGATGGAGGCCAGCACACAGGCTGAGACAAACGAGGTCGATTTCCCACCATGGCTACCATTCATGCGAGTTGCGAAACATGCGGCGATGTCGAGCTCACGACCGCATACGTCCGAGTACGGGTCTGCATCAACGACAACCGGGGTGAGTACTCATTCCGCTGTCCGGAGTGCGAGATGACGGTGGTGAAGGCCGCAGAGCCACGCACCATCGATCTATTGGTCGCCTCCGGCGTCGCGATGGACACGTGGAGTCTCCCGGCCGAGCTCGACGAAACGAAGATCGGTCGGCCCATCAGCCATGACGATCTCCTCGAATTCCACAACAAGTTGCACGACAGCAGTTCGTGGAACGAGGCGCTCGCTCACCTGCTCGAGGGCTGACGCGCGGTAGCGTCGCAGCGTGTCCTGGACGCTACTCCTGCCCGCCGGCGCTATCGGCATCGCGCTCGCCGCACTCACCCTCGGGATGCGTCAGGTCGAACGCGAACTGGTCCTGCTGCGTGTCTCACTGCGACGATCCGGGGCGACGGCCGTCGCCGCTGACGATCTGCAACGTCGCGCACAGCGGGTGCAGGCCCGGGGAGCGGAGATGCAGCTCGACGCCCACCGCCGAATCGTGCGTCCGTGGCGGACTCGGTCACGCCGCCATGATCGGTAGGATTGTTCGCCATGGGAAACATCGGAGCCGCTGAGGTCTTGGTGATCTTCGTCGTCGCGCTCATCGTGCTCGGCCCGAACAAGCTTCCCGACGCCGCCCGCCAGGTCGGCAAGGCCGTCACCGAGATCCGCCGAGTGTCCAGTGGCTTCCAGCGCGAGCTCCGAGATGCGATGGAAGATCCGTTCGCGGAGGAGAAGGCTCGCGAAGCCGGTCGCCAGGAAGTGGCGAAGAGCCAGAAGACGCATCCTCTGGCCGGGAAACCGGCGCCCGTCGCACAACCCGCACTGCCGTCGTCGTCCGACCCTGCCGACGCCGACTCCGGCGAAGAGTCCGAGATCGCCGCCGCCGATGGCAGCGAGAACGACAAGCCCGAACCGACAGACGCCTGACCCATGACCGACGAGGCCAACGCGTCCCAGATGACGTTGATCGAGCACCTCACGGAGCTCCGCAAACGACTCATGATCGCGTTCATCTCGATCGCCGTCGGCGCCGTCGCATGTTGGATCCTCTACGACCAGATCCTCGAGATCCTGCTTCGGCCGTACTGCAACACGGTGAAACCCGGCGAGAACTGTGACCTGATCGTCACCAGCCCGCTCGAGCCGTTCAACGTCAAGCTCACCGTCGCCGGATACGGCGGCCTCACCGTTGCGATCCCGGTCGTCCTCTGGCAACTGTGGCGGTTCATCTCCCCGGGCCTGTATCGCCACGAGAAGCGCTACGCTATTCCGTTCGTCCTCAGCGGAATCACCCTGTTCATCCTCGGCGCCGGGTTGGCCTACTGGAGCATCCCGAAAGCGCTCGACTTCCTGGCCAGCATGGGTGGCGAGAACTTCATCGAGTTCTACAAGCCGACCGAATACATCGGCTTCGTCATCAAGATGATCGTGGCGTTCGGTGTGGCTTTCGAGTTCCCGATCGTGCTCATCTTCCTGCAGATCCTGGGCATCCTCGACAACGAGACACTGCGACGTGGTCGCCAGTACGCGATGGTCGGAATCGTGATCCTCGTGGCCGTGATCACGCCGAGCGGCGATCCCTTCACCCTGATGGTGCTGTCGGTGCCGATGTATCTCTTCTACGAGATCTCGATCCTGTTCGGCCGCATCCGCGCCAAGCGGCACCTCAAGGCGAGTGAGGAAGCCGACAACGTCGAAGCCGACGCGTGAGCGGCGCCGGCCGATCGTTCGAATACGACCGGTTCCAGCTCGAAGCGTTCGAGCACATCGACGCCGGCCGATCGGTGATCGTCGCTGCGCCCACCGGGAGCGGCAAGACCACCGTCGCCGAACACGCCATCGACCGGGCGCTCGGTCGACGGCGTCGGGCGTTCTACACCGCGCCGATCAAGGCACTCAGCAACCAGAAGTTCCGGGATCTGAGCGAGCGAATCGGGGCATCTCGTGTCGGGCTGCTCACCGGCGACAACGCCATCAACCCCGATGCCGACATCGTGGTCATGACGACCGAGGTGCTCCGCAACATGCTCTACGAGGGCCGCGATCTCGACGATCTCGATGTGGTGGTCCTCGATGAGGTGCACTACCTCGAGGACTCCTTCCGCGGCCCCGTGTGGGAGGAAGTGATCCTGCAACTTCCCGAGCACGTGGCGCTGGTCTGTCTGTCCGCCACCGTGTCGAACACCGACGAGGTCGGTGGGTGGATGGAATCGGTTCGCGGCGAAACGGCAGTGGTGGTGGAGACCACCCGACCCGTGGCGCTGAGCAACATGTACATCGTCGGCGATCGGCGAGGACACCGCCTCCACGCGATCGACACCCTGATCGACGGCCGACCGAATCCGGAGGGGTCCAGATTCGACCCGGATCCGCGACGGGGGGGAGGAGATCGACGGAATCGGCCGAAGTCACCATGGACGACACCGAGCCGCCTGGAAGTGATCGATCTCCTCGAAGACCGCGACCTGCTCCCGGTGATCTGGTTCGTCTTCAGCCGCAAGGGTTGCGACGAAGCCGCCGTCATGCTGGAGCGAGCCGGCGTCCGGTTCACCGACGGCGAGGAGGCCGCTCGCATTCGAGCGATCGCCGAGGACAAGCTGTCGGGCCTGCCCGCCGCCGACCTCGCCGTGCTCGACACCGCCGCGTTCGTGCGTCGCCTCGAACGCGGGATCGCCAGCCACCACGCCGGGCTCGTCCCCGCCGTCAAGGAGGCCGTGGAGGTCTGCTTCGCCGAGGGACTCGTCCGGGTCGTCTTCGCCACCGAAACCCTCGCGCTGGGCGTCAACCTCCCTGCTCGCAGTGTCGTCATCGACAAGCTCACGAAGTTCGCCGGAGATGGCCACGAAGCCCTCACCCCGTCCCAGTTCACGCAGCTGACGGGCCGGGCCGGGCGCCGAGGGATCGACACGCACGGCGTCGCGGTCGTGCCCTGGTCGCCCTTCTCGCAGTTCGACCAGGTCTCTTCGCTCGCGGGATCGAGCGCCTTTCGCCTTCGGTCTGCGTTCCGCCCGACGTACAACATGTCGGTCAACCTCCTCGAGCGCCACGATGCCGAGGATGCGCGAGCGCTTCTGGCCCGTTCCTTCGCCCAGTACCAGGCGGATGCCAATGTCTCGCGCCTCGAGAACCGTCTCGCTCGCGAACGGCGGCGTGTCGCGGAGCTGGAGGAAGCCGTCGCCCAGCTCCCACCCGAGCCCGAGTTCGCCATCACCGAGGACGATGCCGAAGCCATTGCCGACGCGGTGAGCCGTCTCCGGCCGGGCGACATCATCCTCGACGATGACGGCGATCGTCTCGCCGTGCTCGGGGTCAGTTGGCGCAAGGGAGGGCGTGCCCGGATTCGTCTCGTGGGGGAGAGTGCCCGCGAGCAGCGGTGGGATCTCGGGGAGCTGGAACGAGCGCCGATCACCGTCGGCAACATCGAGCTCCCGTTCCCGATGGCCCCCGAGCGCGCCGATTACCGAGCCGACGTCGCCACACGACTCAAACGCAGCGGGGTGAAGACGAGTCGACGCGCTCGTCGACGACGCGGCGACGACCCACGTTCCGACCTCGAGCGTGCCCGGCGCGAGGTCGATGCCCTCGAACGACGCGCTCGCCGCGACAGCGGCTCGATCGCTCGACGTTTCGACGCGGTCTGCGGTGTGCTTCGGGACCGCGGGCATCTCGCCGACTGGCACGTCACGGACTCGGGACAGTTGCTGCGGCAGGTGTACCACGAGCTCGACCTGCTCGTGGCCGAATGCATCCAATCCGGCATCTTCGACGACCTCAGCGCCTCCGAGCTGGCGTCCGTGGCGAGTTGTCTCACCTACGAACACCGAAGCGCCGGGCCGCCACCCGAACCACGGTTCCCGAGCAAGGCGGCGGCGTCTCGCCACAGGGAGATGAACCGTCTGGCACACGACATCACCCGGGTCGAACGCCACCACGGCGTTCCCGAGTCCCGCCTTCCCGACCCCGGCTTCGCAGCCATCGCTCACAGCTGGGCCGCAGGCGAGGATCTCGGCGTGATTCTCGGTGCCGAGGATCTGACGGCCGGCGACTTCGTTCGCAACGTCAAACAGCTCATCGACCTCCTCCGGCAGATCGGCATGTGTGCCCCGACCCCGAGCACAGCGAGCGCCGCCCGCTCAGCGGCCGACAGCATCCATCGAGGCGTCGTCGCGCTTTCCGGGTCGGTCACCGCGCCATGACCTTCAGGTGCAGCGATGGCTGTTGAGCGCAACGAGGACTGGGGCGAGGTTGCCCCGGTTCCCGCAGGACTCGAGTGGTGTGCCGACGATCGTGAGGCTGCCATGGTCATCACCGCCGCCCGGAGGGCCAACAAGCCGGTGCCGCCGGTCGGACTGCTCGGCGGTGATCTCCATCGCACGCTCGGCGGCGCTCGCTCCACGGCACCCGAACCCGGCACACCGGCCACACGGCTCGACGTCGACCTCGGAGCGGCGCTGCTCGACGGGAAGCTCCATTGGTTCCTCGCCCACCTCGTCGCCCGGCGTTCGTGGCTGCACGGGCCGGTTTCCGTCGCCGCGAATGCAGCCCACATCGGCACGTGGAACATCGCCCCGCGGGCCCACCCCGGGGACGGTCGACTCGACACGCTCGAAGCCGAGCTCTCGCTGAGCGACCGCCTGAAAGCACGGCGTCGACTCTCGCTCGGCACCCATGTCCCTCACCCCGGGATCAACGTGCGAAGACCAAAAGCGGTGCAGTGGGAGTTCATACGACCGACGCCGATCTTTCTCGACGGGACTCGGATTGCCGCAGCGAGATCGGTCAGCGCACGACTCGAAGTCGATGCCGTCGAGGTCTGGATCTGAGACAAGCGCGACGGCGCGGATACGATCCGGGCATGGATGCAGTCGAAGCGAAGTCACGGGTGCGAGCAGAGATCGAGCGGCTCACGCCGACCCTTCTCGAGGTGTCTCACGCCATTCACGAACGGCCCGAATTGAACTTCGAGGAGCACTTCGCCCACGACCTCCTCACCGGCACACTCGAGGACAACGGCATCGACGTGCAGCGGGGCGCCTACGACATGTCAACGGCCTTCGACGCACGCGTCGGATCCGGTGGCCCCCAGATCGCCGTGTGCTGTGAATACGACGCCCTGCCGGAAATCGGTCACGCGTGCGGCCACAACGTCATCGCCGCCGCGGGCCTCGGAGCCGGACTCGGCGCCGCGGCCGTCGCGGAAGCTCTCGGCGGGTCGCTCGCCATTCTCGGCACCCCCGCCGAGGAAGGGGGCGGAGGCAAGGAGTTCATGATCCGCCGCGGCGCGTTCGACGACATCGACGCCGCGATGATGGTGCATCCCGCCGACCGGGATCTCCGGACGATGCACACGATCGCCATCCACACAATGGAAGTCGACTACGAGGGCCGTGCCGCCCATGCCGCCGCCGCTCCCGAGAAGGGGCTCAACGCACTCGACGCCGCCGTCCTCGGCTACAACGCCGTGGCCGCGCTTCGACAGCACATCGCGCCGCAGGAACGGGTCCACGGCGTGTTCACCGACGGTGGCGTGAAACCCAACATCGTTCCGTCCCACGCCGCGATGCAGTGGTACGTGCGATCCGGGAAGATGGATTCGCTGGAGACACTCAAGGATCGTGTGGTTGCTTGTCTGAACGGGGGAGCGCACGCCGCGGGATGTCAGATGTCCGTCGAGTGGAACGACCCTGCGTTCTCCGACATGATCGACAACACCCCGCTCCTCGATGCCTACGTTCGCAACGCAAGCGAGGTCGGCCGTGTGGTGGTGCCCGAGGAGCCGGGCAAGATCGTCGTCGGGTCGACGGATATGGGCAACGTCAGCTATGCCGTCCCGTCGATCCACCCGATGATCCAGTGTGCGCCGCACGGCACGGCGATCCACACCGAGGACTTCGCTCGCTACACGAACACCGAGGAAGCCGACCGCGCCGTGATCGATGGTGCGCTCTCGATGGCCTACACGATCATCGACTGCTGGACCGATGCCCGGGCCATGGACGCGATCCGCGGTGACTTCGAACCGACCGCATAGGATTACCGTCGCATGACGGTCTACACCGCCGAAGAATTCACCGCAGATGAGGCCGACGTACTTCGTCGCTATTTCACAAATCTGGACCAACCGGTCTTCGCCCTGGTGAACCTGCCGGAAGTCGTGAAGGGCGCCCTGTTCGCTCGGTACTCACGCACCGCCCTCAGCCTTCGTCGGCTGTTCCTGAAGGAGTTCGTGGGCGAGCTCGACATCGAAGGCGATCGCTCGATCGACGCCACCGTCGGGCTCCGACGAGCCGAGGAACTCTACGACACCGTCTTCTTCGAGTACGGCGACGACAGCGTTGCCCAACTCGGCGGCGTACACCTGGCCTGTGAACAGGCATCGAACGTCCTCACCAAGATTCTCGAGTGGGGGCGCCTCATGTCGTACCTCGAGCAATCCACGCGCTACATCGCCTACGACCAGCGCCTCGGTGGCCGCTACCGCTACTACCGCGATCCCGAGATCCTCACCTCACCGGCCGGCACCCGCTACGTGGCCGACATGGATCGCATGTTCGACGCCTACTCCGGGCTCGTGCCGCAACTCCAGGAGTTCTTCCGCACGGTCGAGCCGAAGGATCCCAACGACAGCGACTTCGCCTACCGCACCGCCATCAAGGCCAGGGCCCTCGACGCGATCCGGGGCATGCTGCCCGCGGCCTCACTGTCCAACGTGGGCATCTACGGAACCGGGCAGGCCTACGAGGCGCTGCTGTTGCGGATGCGCGCGCATCCGCTGCCCGAGGCTCGGGCCTACAGCGACCTGATGCTCGCCGAGCTCCGCAAGGTCGTTCCTTCGTTCCTGAAACGGGTCGATCTCCCGGACCGCGGCGTGCGCACCTCGGGCTACCTGGCCGATGTCCGCCACAGCATGGAGGCCATGGCCGACTCGGTGTTCGGCGACACGGTGGGCGGCCCGGTGGACGACGACACCCTCGAACTCGTCGACTTCGACCCGGATGGGGAGGTCAAGGTCGTCACTGCGATCCTCTACCCCCACACGTCGCTCTCGGAGCGTACGGTCGAGGCCCGGGTCAGACAGATGACCGTGGAGGAACGGCTCGACATCCTGAAGGGATACGTCGGCAACCGCGAGAACCGACGCCAACGCCCCGGTCGAGCCTTCGAACGCACCGACTATCGCTTCGACGTCCTGAGCGACTATGGCGCGTTTCGCGACCTCCAGCGGCACCGCATGCTCACCATCGACTGGCAGCCGCTCTCGACCCGCCACGGCTACGTGCGCCCGGCCGCCGTCGATGCCGCGGGTGTCGCGGACCTGTTCGACGCCGTCATGGAGCGCAGCGAGTCGCTCTACACCGCTCTCGCCGAGGATCACCCGGACCAGGCCTCATATGCCGTGTCGCTGGCCTATCGCGTGCGCTACTCGATGCAGTTCAATGCCCGCGAGGGCGTGCACATGCTGGAGCTGCGCACCGGCCCCCAGGGCCACGAGGCGTACCGGCGGGTCTGCCAGCGGATGCACAACCAGATCGCCGACGTCGCGGGCCACAAAGCGCTCGCCGAGGCGATGAAGTTCGTCGATCACAACGCCGAACCCGCGCTCGGTCGTCTCGACGCGGAGCGCCGCGCCGAGGAGAAGCGTGATGGTCGCAACAGCGGCTGACACCGATCGCGGCCCCGAGGTCGCGCCACGTGGCGATGTCGCCCACTGTTCGTGAGTGTTGGTTGCGGTGTTGTGGCGATGCGCGGGGGTGACTAGGTTTTCCACAGCCACGGGCGGAGCCGATGGAGGCCCTCGCCGTGCATACCCCCGTTCGATCCGCAGCAACTCTCATGCTCGTCGCGGCGTTCACGTCGGCCATGATGTTCGCCACCACGAGCGTGATGGTCGAGCAGGGCGACACCCTGAGCAGCCTGGCGCGTGAGCACTCGGTGAGCGCCGCGGACATCGTCGCATGGAACGACCTCGCTGATCCGGACCTGATCTTCGAAGGCCAGACCCTCTTCCTCGAGGCCCGGGGAGGAGGTGTGACCGTCGCCGACGGCACCACCGGCGACACCCATGCCGTGACCGCAGGCGAAACCCTGTGGCTGATCGCCAAACGGTATGGCTCGACCGTGGCCGCGTTGGCCCAGGCGAACGGATTGTCGGACCCCGACCGAATCACGGTCGGCCAGCGGCTCCGGATCGGCGGGTCGACCCCGTCCTCGCCGGCAACCTCCGCGCCGGCCACGACCGCGGCACCGGAGACCATCGACACTGCCGGGTCGACCACACACACGGTCGTGGCCGGTGACACGCTCTTCTCCATCGCCCGAGCTCACGGGGTCGCGGTCCACGAACTCGCTGCCCTGAACGACCTCTCGAACCCCGACCTTCTCGCGGTCGGTCGTCGCCTGGTCATACCGGGTGCCGCACCGATGATCACCACCCCGACAACCACAGCGGCACCGGACGCCCCGGCCCCGACTCAGGCGCCGACGACCACCGCACCCACGACGACCACACCCACGACGACCACTGCACCGACGGCGGCCGAAACCGGCGACGACACGCCCTCGACCAGCGCCACGCCCCTCGCCAACGCATTCGAGCGGTGGTCGACGAGCTACGGCATTCCGAAGGATCTCCTCGAAGCGCTGACGTGGAAGGAGTCGAACTGGCAGCCCGCGGTCACCGGCCCGGGCGGCCACCTCGGGATCGGACAATTGAGCCCTGACACGGTCACCTTCGTCGAGGAGCGACTACTCGGACTGGACCTCGACCCACTCTCGATGTCCGATGGCGTGCAACTCGCCGCCCGCTATCTCCGCTATCTCCTCGACCGCACCGACAGTGATCGCGAGGCGCTGGCGGCATGGAACCAGGGCCTTTGGGGGCTTCAGAACAGCGGAATGAGCGACAGCGCGGCCGCGTTCGCAGATTCAGTGCTGGAAATCCGCCGCCTCCGCAGTTGATTCGGGCATGATCCTGACTTGACCGCGTGACGACGGCGACACTGAAATCTGTCGTTCGGCGTTGCGCGGCGCCCGACACTGTCTATGATCCGCCGCACACCCCCGACCAGGTAGCCCATGTCCGAAGAAGACGACATCCCTGAAGAAGAATCACTCGAGGAGCTCGCCGAGGAAGAACTCGACGACGACGACGACGACCTCGATGACGACGAGCTCGACGGCGACAGCGCGGCCGAGGTTTTCGACGGTGACGAAGAGGAGGACGACGACGACGACGACGACGTCGAGACTCCCGCTCGTGCTGCTGACGAAGACGACGACGAAGACGACGACGAGGTCGAAGCAGACCTCGATGCGATCCTCAAGGACCGCATCGCCGCCGGTGATGATGACGACGACGACGAGGACGAGGACAAGCCGCCGCCCAAGAAGGAAACCCCTCCTGGCGAGGCTGAGCCCGTCCAGGCCAAGCAGGACCACGAGTTCCTGTGTCCGGCCTGCTTTCTGCTCGTCAACAGCGCCGCTGTTAGCGACAACGAGTGCCCGCACTGCGGCGAACCCCTGGGCGACATGTCGTGACCGAGGAGCGGCCGGTGGACCAGGTCCTCGACCTGCTCGTCTACGCGCCGATCGGCTTCGCACTCGAGGCCAAGGGACTCCTCCCACAACTCGCCGATCGCGGTCGGGGACAGGTTGCGCTCATGCGGCTGGCCGGCCGTATGGCAGCTCAGCAAACGCCTGAGGGCGACGTCGGCGAGACTGTCCGTCAGGGCGTCACCGTGGTGCTCGATGGACTCTCGGCTCTTCTGGGGGCGGCTGACGCGACTGACACGACCGACGCGGCCACAACAACGACAGCACCGCCCGTCACCGCAACACCCGCGACAGCACCGTTCAGCGGGTACGACTCCATGACCGCCCGAGAGATCATCGCGGATCTCTCCAGGCGTTCCCCTGAGGCCCTGACGGCGGTGCTGAGATATGAACGAGCCACCCGCGCCCGCTCCACGGTGATGAACCGCGCCGAACAGCTCCTCGGCTGACCATGGATGTCAGTGCAGGACCGGCGGGGCTTGCCGAACTCCCGATCGTGGTGGCACTCGCCGAGGCCGCGATCAGCGAGCTCTCCCCGCGGCGGGGCGGTTCGATCTGGTCACGGTACGAAGCACGCCCGGAGCCGGTCGAACCCACGATTCGGCAACAGCTGGTGGACGATGGCGCCGTGGTGGCCGTTGGCCGCATCGACGACACAGTCGTCGGATACGCGGCCGGTCGGCTGGTCGGCCTTCACGACGGCTCGACCATGACGGAGCTGAGCGACATCTATGTCCTCCCAGGGGCTCGCGGGGTGGGAGTGGGGGAGTGTCTGATGGATTTCGTGATCGATTGGAGCCGCGCCGCCGGGTCCATCGGTGTCGACTCGGTGGCGCTTCCGGGCGACCGCGACACGAAGAACTTCTTCGAGTCGTTCGGGCTCGTGGCCCGGGCGATCTCGGTTCACCGATCACTCGATTGAGAACGCCGCCGGTCCTAGCGGCCTTTCCAGACCGCAGGGCGCTTCTCGATGAACGCTCGCGGACCCTCGGACGCGTCCTCGGTCCGGGCGATCTCGTTGAACGCCGCCATCGCGGCATCCATGCCTTCGGCGTCGGTCTGCGTCGGTGCATCGAGGATCAGCTGCCGGCTGGCCCGGACGGCCAGGGGAGCGTTGGCGATGATGCGGCCGGCGAGGTCGGTGGCGCACTCCATGACCGCACCCGGCTCGCAGAGATCATTGATCATGCCCAACTCGTGGGCACGCTCAGCGTCGAGCGTGTCGCCCGTCAGCGCCAGTTCCATGGCAATCGCCGGCGGCAGGACACGGGGGAGACGTACGAGACCACCCGCCGCCGCCACCAGCGAACGCTTCACCTCCGGGATTCCGAACTTCGAGCCGCGAGCCGCCACTCGTAGATCACACGCGAGGGCGATCTCGGTGCCGCCGGCGACCGCATGGCCGTCGACTGCGGCGACGAGTGGCTTCGTTCGTTCCCGACGCACGATGCCTCCGAAGCCGCCACGCTCGGTCCAGAGCGCTTGAGCATTGCCCGCCGCGATCTCCTTGAGATCGGCGCCCGCGCTGAAGACCGGGCCGTGATGGCCGAGAACCGCGACCCAGAGATCATCATCGTCTTCGACTTTGTCGATCGCTGCTTCGATGGCCTGAGCCATCTCACCATTGATCGCGTTGCGCGCCTCGACACGATCCAGGCGAATGACAGCAACCCGCCCTTCGACCTGGAAGTCGATCACTCTTCTTCGCTGCTCGCGACCTCGATGACGGGGGCCTCCGTGGCAGGCGCGGCGGCCTCCGGCTCGGGTGTGGGCGCTTCCGCAGGTGCCTCCGGGGCCGACACTTCAGCGG
>JAERSO010000012.1 GCA_016845585.1 Acidimicrobiaceae bacterium
GTACCGGCGACATGACGCATGGCAACCTGGTATCCATCGCCGCCTTCGGCACGCTGGTGGGGCTGTTGCTGCTTCAGCCCGATGTCGGCATGGCGGTCGTGATTTCCGCCGTATGGTCGGCGCAGTTCTTTCTGGCAGGGCTGCCGCTCTACTGGGCGGCTCTCCTTGTGGTGGGTGGTGCCTGTGCCTTAGTCGCGGCGTATTTCACGCTACATCACGTGGCAAGCCGGATCGACCGGTTTCTGGACCCGTCATCGGGCGACAGTTACCAGGTCGACCGGTCGCTGGAAGCGTTCATGAACGGCGGCCTGTTCGGCCGCGGGCCGGGCGAAGGCACCGTCAAGGAGGTCCTGCCCGACGCCCATTCCGACTTCGTTTTCGCCGTCGCCGGCGAGGAATTCGGGCTATTCGTCTGCCTGATCATCGTCGGGCTGTTTGCCTTCATCGTGCTGAGGGGGTTCGCCCGGGCGCTGCAGGAGACGGATCTGTTCATCCTACTGGCGACGTCCGGTCTGCTGGTTCAGTTCGGATTGCAGGCGGTCATCAACATGGGATCGACCCTGCGGCTGATGCCGACCAAGGGCATGACGCTGCCGTTCGTATCCTATGGGGGCTCTTCGCTGATCGCGATGGGACTCTGCGTCGGGTTCCTTCTGGCGCTGACGCGCAGACGCGTCGGCGCGGAGAGCCTGCGATGACGGAGAATCCGCATATCATGCTCGCCGCCGGGGGAACGGGCGGGCACATATTCCCCGCGATCGCGGTCGCCGAAGCGCTCTTGTCGCGCGGCTACACGGTGTCCCTGATCACGGATGCGCGCGGCATGGATATGGGTAGCGTGCTGCCGCAAGTCACCGTGCATCGAATCAGCGCATCGGGTATCGGTGGCGGGGTCGTCGCGAAGGCTAAAGCAGTGTTGTCCATCGGTATCGGCGTAATCCAGGCACGCCGTCTATTCCGGAAATTCCGTCCCCGGTGCATCGTCGGGTTTGGCGGTTATCCGTCGGTTCCGACCATGGTCGCAGCGACGATGCGCGGGCTTCCGACGATCATTCATGAACAGAATGCCGTGCTTGGCCGCGCCAATCATCTGGTCGCCGGGCGCGTGTCCGCCATTGCCACTTCGTTCGAAGACACAAAGGGCATCGCGCCGGAGAATCTGGACAAGGTCGACATGACGGGCAATCCCGTTCGCCAGGCCTTTACCGATGTTCGAAATCGTCCCTATCCACCGATCGGTCCCAACGGCGAGGGGGTGAAAATTCTCGTCCTGGGCGGAAGCCTTGGGGCGACCGTGTTCAGCGACGTCGTTCCCCGCGCGATCGCCGAAATGCCGGAGTCTTTACGGCGGCGGTTCGCGATCGTGCAGCAGTGCCGGGCCGAAGATATCGACCGGGTACGGGAGATGTATGCAGGCGTCGGCATGACGCCTGAGCTCGCAACCTTTTTCGACGATGTACCGGACCGTATGGCCGCCGCGCATATCGTTATCACCCGTGCGGGTGCCTCCACGATTGCCGAGCTTGCAGAAGCCGGCCGCCCGGCGATCCTGGTGCCGTATCCGCACGCGCTGGACGATCACCAGACCGCGAATGCCAGGTCTATCGATGACTACGACGTCAGCTGGCTGATCCCACAGGACGGATTTACGCCGGAATCGCTGTCCATCCGGCTGGAAGGCTTCGTCAATCTGCCGAACACGCTGGTCAACGCCGCAACGGCGGCAAAAGCGCTGGGCGGCCGAGATGCGGCGGATGCGGTGGCGGATCGCATCGAACAACTCAGCGGTGCCCGCCCCAACGGGGGCGCGTGCCCGGCCACGGCCCCGGTGCGGGAGATTGCGGCATGAACGCGCTCCCCCTCAGCATCGGTACCATCCACTTGGTGGGCATCGGCGGAATCGGCATGAGCGGGATCGCCGAGATCCTGCACAATCTGAACTATTCCGTTCAGGGCAGCGATATTGCCGACAGCGCCAATGTTAAACGCCTGCGCGACCTTGGGATCGACATCTCGATCGGACACCGCGGCGAAAATCTGGGCGAAGCCGAGGTCGTCGTTATCTCGTCCGCCGTCAAACCCGAAAATCCGGAAGTGATCGAAGCGCGGTCACGGCTGATACCCGTGGTTCCACGCGCCGAGATGCTGGCGGAGATCATGCGTCTGAAATGGGGGATCGCGGTTGCGGGCACCCACGGCAAAACGACAACGACCTCTATCGTCGCCTCGGTGCTGGATGCGGGGCAGTACGACCCGACCGTTATTAACGGCGGCATCATCAATGCATACGGGACGAACGCGCGTCTCGGCAGCGGCGAATGGATTGTCGTCGAAGCGGACGAATCCGACGGCACATTCATGAAACTGCCGGCGACCATCGCCGTGGTCACGAATATCGATCCCGAACACCTTGATCATTACGGCGATTTCGACACGCTGAAGGCCGCATTCGTCAAATTCGTACAGAATATTCCGTTTTACGGCTTTGCCACCATGTGCATCGACGACACCGAGGTACAGGCCCTGATCCCGCAGGTATCCGATCGCCGGATTATTACTTACTGGCTCAGTCCGCAGGCGGATATACGCGCGGTCGACCTCTCGGCCGATCCTGCGGGGTCCAGCTTTACGGTCGTGATTTCCAGCCGGTCGTCGGCATCCACGACGGAGCTCGGCCGGTTCAGCATGCCGATGGTCGGCGAACACAACATCCGCAATACGCTGGCGGCGATCGCGATCGCCCGTGAAATGGACATAGACGCGGATGTTATCCGTCGCGCGCTGAACGATTTTAGCG
>JAERSO010000013.1 GCA_016845585.1 Acidimicrobiaceae bacterium
GGCTACGCCTGCGCCAGCGACGTCGCGCCGCTCGTCGCCGACTTCACCCAGATCGGTCCAGAGCTCGACCTTGTTGCACCCGGCGTGTGCATCGACTCCACCGTCCTCACCACCTACGACCCCGACGGCATCAGCAGCTGGAACGGCACGTCGATGGCCGCACCACACGTCGCCGCACTCTTCGCCCTCCTCGACGGCTCCCAACCCGGGTGGACACCCGAGCGCTCGATGGAACTGCTGCGCACCACCGGCGAGATGATCACCTACGTCACCGCCGACCCATCCGACCGCGACCCCCGCTACCCCGAGCCGCGCGCCCACGCCGCCCTCGGCTTCCAACCCTTCGACGACGCCGGCAGTGGCTTCTGGGTCAATGCCGCCGACTGGGCCAAATTCACCGATGTCTCCACCGGCACCGGTGACAATCTGTTCGACCCCGATCGCACGCTCACCCGCGCCGAGGCCGTCACCTTCCTCTGGCGGCTCATGGGGAGGCCCGAGCCCACCACGGCCCACCCGTTCGCCGACGTGGAAGATGGCAGATGGTTCAGCGATGCCATCGCCTGGGCATTCGAGACCGACATCACCACCGGAACCTCGGCCACCGAGTTCGAACCGAACGCCGATGTGAGCCGCGGTGAGGTCGCCACCTTCTTCTGGCGCCTCGTCGGCAAACCCGACCACGGCACCGACAGCGGCTTCACCGATGTCGCGGATGGGCTGTACTACACGAAGCCTGTCACCTGGATGGCACTGTTCGGCATCACGACCGGCACGTCAGCCACCGAATTCTCGCCCGGTGACATCGTCACCCGAGCGCAGATGATCACGTTCCTCTGGCGACTCGTCAACGCCGGCGACGCCTGGGCCGACGGCGTCGACATCCCCGACGGCGCGGTGTTCTAGCCGCGGCGCGGTGTTCTAGCCGCGGAGGTGGCCGGGCTTCTGGCCCCGGGTCGCCACGCCGTACTTCACGATGCAGCGGACCGCCGCGACACCGTCGCGCCAGTCGATCTTCTTGCCCTCGGCGTACGTACGTCCTGAGTAAGAGATTCCGACCTCCCACACCCGCCAGCCACCGGCGGCGACCTTGGCCGTCATCTCGGGCTCGATCCCGAATCGGTCCTGTTCCAGCTCGATGCCCTGGATGACCTCACGACGAAACGCCTTGTAACACGTCTCCATGTCGGTGAGGTTCAGGTCGGTGAACATGTTGGACAAGAGCGTCAGGAGGCGGTTGCCGACCGAATGCCAGAAGTACAGGACACGGCGGGGTCGGCCGGACTGGAACCGCGAACCGAAGACCACGTCGGCATTGCCCGACAGCAGCGGCTCGAGCATCAGGTCGTAGTCGACCGGGTCGTACTCGAGGTCGGCATCCTGCACGATCACGAAGTCGGCCGTCGCCTCCTGGAACCCACGGCGGATCGCCGCTCCCTTGCCCTGGTTGACCGGCTGCAACATGACCCGCACCCGGGCGTCATTGAACGTTTCGAGGATCTCTCTCGTGCCATCGGTGGAGCCGTCATCGACAATGACGAGCTCGGCAGTGTGGGGGCTCTCGAGAACCCGCTTCACGATCTTTTCGATCGTGGCGGTCTCGTTGTAACACGGCATCACGACGGACAGGCGAGGGGAGATCATGAGCTGCCAATGCTAACAGCGCCACCGACCGGCACTGGGCGACGGCGGCGGCCGGTTGTCCATGCCAACCCCATCATCACCACACCGGCGATGGTGGCCACCGTCCCGAGCCGGAGATTCGATGGCGTGTACCGCAAGGTGACCTCGTGGGTGCCGGCGGGGACCACCACCCCCTGAAACGCGCCATCGGCCTCGTGGATTCTCGTCTCCTTGCCGTCGACGAACGCCTTCCAGCCGGGATAGTCGGGCTGCGACACCACGAGAAGTGCGGTTTCGGCAGTCGTGACATCGATGTCGATGCTGCCTCCCTCGGCTCGCGTGACGACGGCGTCGCCATCGACCGTGGTGGGTTGCGACGGCAGTTCCAGATCGGATCCCGGTGGCACGACCACGGCCCGCTCATTGGCGGTGGTCGAGTGCATCCCCCTGGTGATCGGCTCGTCGGACTCGACCACGGCACCGGCCAGCCAGGCCGCAGTCGCGGTTGGCCGGCTGTACAAGACGACATCGCCGCTGCGGAGCAACCCGAAGCCGTCGTCGTCGGCGACGGTCGTCGCTGCGATCCCGCCGGCCGTGGCCGCCACTGGCAGAGGGTCGATGCCGGACCAGGAGAACCGTGTCGACACGATCGTGCCTGGCACGGCGTCGATGTCGAACATGGCGATGTCGATCTGGCCGGCGGCGGAGCGGGTGAGACGGGGTTCGGTGGTGCCCTGGTACGACCGGCCATCCGATTCCACCTCGACGGTCAACACCCCGGCGGACGCTTCAGAGGTCGTGACCGTGATCGCGCGCAGGCCACCATCCGGAATCACGATCTGGGGTCCGGCCACCAGTTCCGCGCCGACCTCGACCAGGCGATCGGGAAACACCAGCGGACCCCGGCCACCGGAGAGCGGCACGGACGGGTCGACGGCCCACACGCCGACGGCGAGACGATCCAGCGCAGGGTTGGCGAGGTCAACGTCTTGGAACCATGCATTGGTCGGCGACGCGCGTGTGTGTTCGGTGTCGAGCGCGAAGTAGATCTCCAGCCACCCCTGGGCCGGGAGCAGATGCCCACGCACGTCGTCGAAGCCCGAGACTTGCGCGGTGTTGGCGAAGAACGTCCGGGCATCACCACCGAGACGCTCGCCGGGCCCGAGTGCGTCGATCGCGACGTCGTGGGCGGGAGTGGTGAAATCGGCCTTGTCGCGGTCGACGACGGTGGCCACGGGCATGGCGAAGATCAAGAGTTCGGCCGCGACGACCACCACAGCGGCGGTGCCGAATCGGTTCACCAAGGTGTGTGTCCGCCGGCTCGGCCGCGACCACCACAGCAGGACAAGCACCGCGGCACCGGCCACGAGGGGGACGAGCAGCGAGCCTGCCGTCTCGACCAGGAGCCCTTTGGCTCGCGCTTCTCGCACCCAGTCGAGCCAGAAGCCGAACGTCAGGACGGCGAAGGCGCCGAGCCCGATCGCCGCGGTGCGCACGCCGTGCCTGAGGTCGACGACGTGTTTGCCGCGCCGGGCATCGGCCCAGGCCTGGACGCCGAGTCCGGCCAACACGGCCAACGCCAGATTCATGACGACACGAGCCCGCCCAACCGGGTTCTGCCCCAGCATCGGCACGGACTGGGTGAGTTCGGTGAGTGGGCCGCCCGCGTACGTGAGCCAGCCGATGAGAATGGCGATGACCCACAGTGCTCGAACGGCTTCCGCTCGAACGGCACCGTCTCCCGTTCCGCCCCGTCGCCTCGTGACGGTGGTGAGCGCCACCATCGCGAGCACGAGGACCCCGACCCCGGCGTACGAGGTCGCCTCGACCCAGTTCGTGCCGCCACCCCAGAACGGCTCGCCCATGTGGGCGGCGCCGAACGGACGCGGGAACAGGACCGTGATGAGGTACCGGCCGCCGATGGAGCTGTCGGCGGGGATCGATTCGCGCGCCGTCGTGTCGGCCCAGCCGAAGTACTCGCTGAACGTGAGGAGATGAAGGCCGGCGAGCAGCACGCCGGCCGTGATTCCCCAGAGGGAGATCACCGCCGTACGCCCGGCGACGCGCAGCCGTGTGGAGAGATCGATGGCCCCACCGGTCTGGCCGGCCAGCCTCCAGACGCCATAGGCGGCAGCTCCGAACATCCCGTAGGCCGTCACGATTGGGAAGTTCGAAACGATCATTGCCGCGGTGACGAGCGCGAGGGGGATCGACCGGCGAAGGCTCGGTTGGCGCACGATCCGTTCGACGACCCAGAAGAGGCCGGGGAGGAATGCCGCGACGTTGGACTGGGGCCAACTCGCCCAGGCGATCATGTAGCCGTTGATGCAGTACGCGATCCCGCCCACGGTGGCGGCCGTGCGGCTCACTCGCAGCTCGCGCAGAAAGCCGTAGGCGAGGCCGGCGGCGAGAAGGGTGCGGGCGGCGGCGACCAGACCGGGTGCGTACCAGGCGGGAACGAGCAGGTAGAGCCACATCAAAGGGCTGAGCCCGCCCTTGAGTGATGGGATCCCGCCCCCGATCGAGCGATCCCACCAACTCGATGTGCCGTTGCGGATCTCGGCCCCGAGGCTGGCGAAGTGGGTGTGTACGTCGAGGGTGTCGCTCAGGAAGGCGTTGTGGGCCGGCCCGCTCGACGCGTTCTCGGCTTTCCAAGGGGCGGCGCCATCGACGATGTCGATCGGTAGGAGGGTGCCCAACCCGAACAGCGGCCGGGCGAGGAAGATCGCGGTCACCGCCACGAACACCGCTACGGGGAGGTACCGGGCAATGTTGTGGGAAGTGCCCGAGCGGATCTGCACGGGCACAAAGGTAGTCAAGCCGTGACTTCGAGCTACGCCCTGATCTCGACAATCGCGGCGGGACGGTAGGTTGACGCCGTGACCGAGCGCCCTCGAATCCTCATCTGTGGCTGGGCCGGGGCGGGCAATGTCGGCGACGAACTCCTCACCCGATCCATCACACAGATGGTGATCGCTGCGGGGGGTTGTCCGGTGGTGACCAGCCGTGATCCCGAAGCCACCGAGGCACTTCATCCGGGAGTGGAGGCGGTGACATGGGGCCCGGGTGTGGCCTGGTCGGGCCGCGACTGCGCCGGGGTGATCGTGGGACCGGGTGGGATCATCCAGGACTCCAGCAGCGTTTGGAACCTGCCGGGTCACCTCCTGGCGCCAATCCTGTTTCGGTTGCGCGGCCGACCGGTGATCGGAGTCGGTCTAGGGGTCGAACCCCTGGGTCGCCGGATCTCTCGCTGGTTGGTGCGCCTGGCCTTTCCCGACACGACCCCGGTCGTACGTGACCCGGAGTCGGCGGCCGCCCTGGGAGCATCCGGCATCGAAGCCGTCGTCGCGCCGGACATCGTGTTCGGGCTCACCCACGCCGGCTCCGCCCCGACCGTGAACTCCGGTGAGATCGTGGTCTCGATCGGGGGAGAGGTGGTTCCCGGCTCGATTCGGCCGGCGGCGAAGCGGCTCACGTCGGACCCCCCGGAAGTGGTCGCCAACAGCCTGGATGCCCTCGCCGCCCGGCTGGGTGGTTCCGTGAGCTTCGTGAGCTACCGCGGTGACCGCGACACCCGGTTCGCCGAGGATGTCTCCGCCCGAATGGTCACGCCGACGCGGATCATTCCGGCCGAGGTCGAGGCCAGTGTCGCCGTCGTGGCGGGGGCCGGACTCGTTGTGTCCTCGCGCTATCACGCCACGGTGGTGGCCGCCCAGCACGGTGTTCCCGTCGTCGTGATCAGCGATCAGGCGAAGCTGCGCTCACTGGTGACCCAGATCGGCTCGGATCTGGTCCATCTGGTCGCTGACTGGGACGGTGTGGCCGCCGCCGATCCGGCCCCGCACGGTGCACCGTTCGTCCCGGTCGGGCTCGAGGATTCACGCGAGGCGGTGCGTGAGCTCGTCCGGCGGTGCTCCTCCCGGGTCTGAGGTCCCGGCGTTAGCATCGGGGCAAGCGGCGGTACTGTCGCCCCAGCGCCATGCAGACCCAGCCTCCGCCTCCGCTCACCGAAGACAATCCACCGATGGGCGTCATGCCGCGGATGCGCTCGAAGGGATTCCGCTTCCTCCACGTGATCGATGCCGTCTCGCTCTATGCCCTGATGGTCGCGATCACCGTCGTGCGATTCGGGTTCGACTGGCCGACTTTTCCGGTGTCGCACTACATCGTGGGGTTCAGTTTCGCGACGGCGGTGCACCTCACCGTCTTCTATTTCGGTGGTCTGTACCGCTACGAACAGCGACTCGGCGCGCCGGCGGTCCTGCCATCGGCAACCGTGCTGGCGGGGATCGCTGTTCTCATCAGCGCAGCGATCGCGCTCGTGACCGGGCGCTATCTCATGCCACGGCTCAATCTGGTTGCGCTCTTCGTCCTGGGCAGCCTGACGGTCACCGCGATGCGGCTCGTCTCGCGGCGGCTCCGCTACCGGCGCTTCGGGAGCCCACGGGTTCTGTTGGTCGGCAATCATGACGACGCCTCCCTCGCTGCAGAGCATCTCGCCGAGAGCGGCCGGGGGATCGAGGTCGCCGGCCGAGTGGACGATGTCGACCACCTGGCGGCCATGGTGCACGACACCGACAGCTCCGACGTCCTCCTCCTTGGTGACACGCCGCTCGACTCGATCTACCCGCACCCCCTGGAGGAGTTCGAAGATCTCAAGATCGGTGTCTATCGACGCATCACGCCCTCCGACACGCTGCTCGGACTGCAGCGAAGCCGCCAGATCGCGGGTATGCCGTTCGTGGCACTCCGCACCCATGTCGTTCCGCCGCATCGACTGCGCCTCAAGCGCAGCTTCGATCTCGTCGTCCTTCTGGCGTTGTCGCCGTTCATCGTCCTCACGCTCGCATTCGTCGCGCTCTACGTTCGGGTCATGGCGGGCAAGGGCGTGATCTACCGCCAGGTCCGGGTCGGGCGCCATGGCCGGCTCTTCACTCTGGTGAAGTTCCGCAGCATGCACCACGACGCGGAGCAGGCCGGTGCCCAGCTCGCGTCAGAGGGCGACCCTCGTGTGGTCCGGGGGCTTGGCATCCTGCGACAGAGTCGACTCGACGAACTCCCCCAACTCTGGAATGTGTTGAAGGGCGAGATGTCGATCGTCGGACCCCGGCCCGAACGTCCGGAGTTCGTTGCCCAGTTCGAGGAACTCCTGCCCGGCTACAGCCGCCGTCACGACATCCCGCCGGGCATCACCGGTCTGGCCCAGACACGGGCCCACTACCAGACCGATCCCCGCTACAAGCTCGGGCACGACCTGCAGTACGTCGTGAACTGGTCGCCGATGCTCGACCTGACCATCATGGCCGAGACCGTCGTGATCATGCTGCGGCGCAACGCCCGGTGAGTTCGTACCCGTCGCCGACGATCTCGGTCGTCATCCCGGCTCTCCAGGCTGCGTCGACGCTGGGATCCTGCATCCAGGCGGTCCTCGCCCAGGACGTCGACACGGATTTCGACGTCGCGATCGCCGTCGGGCCGAGCAGCGACGACACACGAGCAATCGCCGATGCGGCGGCCGCCACTCATCCCAATGTGCAGGTCGTGGACAACCCGAGCGGCACGACCCCATCCGCGCTGAACCTGGCCATCGCCGCGACCGACGGGGCGATCATCGTCCGTGTCGATGCGCAGTCGGTACTTCCGGCCGGCTACATCCGCCGTGCGGTGGAGACCATGCAGCGCACCGGCGCGGCCAACGTCGGTGGCATCCAACGTCCGGTGGGGACGCATGGTCGTCAGGCGATCATCGCCGCGGCGATGGCGTCGCCGTTCGGACCCGGGCCGGCACGGTTTCGTCGCGACGGCGGCGATGGCCCGGTCGACACGGTCTACCTGGGCGTCTTCGATCGTGCCGCTCTGGAAGCCGTGGGTCGCTTCGACGAGGGGATGCGCCGCAACCAGGACTACGACCTCAACTGGCGCCTCCGCGTCGCCGGCCACGTCGTGTGGTTCGATTCGAACCTCGTTGTGGAGTACCGCCCCCGGCCGACGCTCACTCGGTTGTGGGATCAGCATTGGCAGTACGGCGCCTGGAAGCGCTACAGCCTGTTCCGCAGCCCGAAGTCGCTGCGGCTACGACAGCTCGTCGCCCCGGCCCTGGTGATCGGACTCGCCTTCTCTCTCGGTGCACTCATCGCCGGGAGTTGGCTCGGCCTCGTCGTGCCGGTGCTCTACCTGATGGCAGCCTCGGTGGCGGCGTCTCGATGCGAGATGGACACCGCCCACGATCGAGCGGTGCTGCTCGCCGCCTTCGCCACGATCCATCTCGGATGGGGTTGCGGCTTCCTGGTCGGTCGCCGCGGCGGCTAGCGCAGGGGCACTCAGTCGCGGGTGGTGACGGTGTTGTCGCCCGAGGAGTTCACGTGGGCGAGGTACTGCTCGACGACCTCGTTGGCCTCGCCGAGCGCGCGGAGCCGCCCGTGGTCGAGCCAACCCACGTTGTCGCACAATTGCTGCATCAGCCCGGCGTTGTGGGAGACGAGCACGATCGTGGTGCCCTTCTCGTGGAGTTCGTGCATGTGGTTCATGCAGCGACGCTGGAACTCCTCGTCGCCGACCGCGATCACCTCGTCGACGAGGAGGATCTCCGGATCGACGTTGACCGCCACGGCAAAACCGAGCCGCACGTACATGCCGCTCGAATAGATCTTCACCGGCTCGTCGATGAACTCGCCGATTCCGCTGAACTCGATGATCTGGTCCATCGACGCAGCCATCTGTTTGCGGGAGAGGCCGAGCATCGCGCCGTTCAGAAAGACGTTCTCGCGACCGGTGAGGTCGGGATGAAACCCCGAACCGAGCTCCAGCAGCGCCGACAGTCGGCCGGTGGCGGTGATCTCGCCGGTGGTCGGGCGATGGATGTTGGCCATCAGCCGCAACAGGGTCGACTTGCCGCTGCCGTTGTGGCCGATGAGACCGAAGAAGGCGCCGGGTTCGATGTCGAGGTCGATGTCTCGCAACACCCAGAAATCATCGACATCGGACTTCTTGCCCGTGCGAAGGGTCGCTTCCTTCAGTGAACTCGGCCGGTTGCGTTCGAGCCGGAAGCGTTTCGACACGCCTCGGACGGTGATCTGCCCGGTCGTCATGGTTCCTCGCTGATGGCCATGCTCTGGTCCCGGAAGTACCACCAGCCGATGGAGAACATCCCGATGGTCCAGGCGAGGGCGGCGCCGAATCGGGTCCAGTCAGGCGTCTCGAGGAAGTACATGGAATCGCGGGCGATCTCGACGAACAGCGCCGGCGGATTCCACTCGACCAGGACGCGAACGAGGTCGGGCACGTCTTCCTGGTGCAGGAGATCAGGGGTGTAGACGATCGGCACGGCGAAGAACGAGACGTTCAACAGGATGCTGATCAGATACTGAATGTCGCGGTATCGGGCGTTGAAGATCGCCGCGATGAAGCCGAGACCGAGCGCGAAGAACAGGCTCATCGCGATGACGATCGGTAAGAAGACGAGGGTCCAGGACAAGTTGACAGCCACGCCCATGATCGCGATCAGTACGAGTGCCTCGAGGCCGGTCTGCACCGCATTCGCGGCGGCGCCACCGAGCAGCGCGGTTTCGGTGGGGAAGTAGATCTTCTTGCGAAGGTCGCTGATGCTGATCAGCCAACCCATGGATCCGTTCACCACACCGGTGAAGAGACTCCAGACGATCAGGCCGGTGAAGAGATAGAGCCCGAAGTTCTCCGCGTTGCCGTTCTCGGTGGCCGGAGCCTTCGCTCCGTAGACGACACCGAACACGAAGCTGTAGACGACGACGGTCGTGAGCGGGTTCATGAACGACCAGAACCAGCCGAGGAGGCTGCGCTTGTAGCGCGCCTTCGACTCGCGTTCCGCGAAGTGGTAGATGAGGGAGGCGCTCTTTCGCACCGAAGGAGACAACGTCAGCATGGGTCCAGCGCGCGCAGTGCGCTGTGCAATCCTAGCGATCCGGCTCGTCGCTACGATGCACGGATGGAACCGAGTCCGGGACGCGATCTTTTTGCCGCGGCGGCACTGCTGGTCCTGGTCAACGGTCCGATGCTGTTGGTGTCTCGCCGGGTCTTCGATCTCCCAGGCGTCTGGGAAGGGCCGATCATCCGTCCGCTGCTGCTGGCGGTGGCGATCGGCGGCACGCTCTTCGTCGTCCTCGACCCGTCCCGTCCCGTGCGGGCGCTGGACCGGCGTCAGCGAGTTGCGGTGGGCGCCGCTGTGCTGTTCGGCCTGTGGGCAGCGGTCTCGACGGCTTGGAGTGTGAACCCCGAGGTCAGCCTGTGGCGCGGCCTCGTCTATGCCACGTTCGGCCCCGTGGCTCTGGTGGTCATCGGCCTCGGCGACCGTCGCTTCGTGCGAGTCCTGGCCTCAGCGTTCGGTGCGCTCCTGCTCGCCAGCGTCCTCGTGGTCTTCCTGTGGCCCGATGTGGGCCTCGACCACAATGACGACTGGCGAGGAGTGTTCTCGAACCGAAACGGCCTGGCCCCGGTTTGTGGCGTCGGCGCGCTGGCCGGGGTGGCGGCCGCCCCGAGACATCGCCTACTGGGGCCAGCCGTCGTCGTCCTCGCGCTGGTTGGTCTCGCCGGCAGCGGGAGTCGCACGGCCTGGTTGGCGTTCCTGGTCAGCGTAGGCCTCGCCTCGGCGCTCGTCATCGGACGCATCTGGACCCGCCGTCGACCCGGGCCCTTCGTCCCGGCCGTGGTCGGTGGCAGCGTCGCCGCGGGAGTCGTGTCGGTCATCGTCGCGGTCTCGGTGCTCTGGAACGAGTCGACGTTCGTTCAGCGACGCACCATCTGGGACGTCCTCTTCGACCACATCACCGATCGTCCCATCCATGGTCACGGCTTTCAGGGCTTCTGGACCGTGCCGGAGTTGATCGGCGGGCACGAGCTCCTCCGGCGGGGGAGCGCCCACAACAGCATCGTCGAGGTCTTGTTGGAGACCGGCCTCATCGGCCTCGCTCTCTGGTCCACGGTCGTGGTGCTCGCGCTGGGTGGTACCGCGGTTTCAGCATGGAGATCACCGTCGATGCCTGCTTGGCTGTGGTTCGCCCTGACGGTGTTCCTGTTCGTCGAGAACCTGACCGAGAGCTATGTGAACTGGTTCTCCTACAACTGGCTGCTGCTCATTGCGGCGGCCGCCCTACCCGCGCGGCGAGCGCTTGTCGCACCCGTCTGGCGAACGCCGATCCCCACCGAATCGGTGACCGCGTGAGCGCGTCGAGTTCCTGACGGGTTTCTGTCAGCTCGCGATCGTGTCGACTGCCGGCACCCGGTTCGAAATGGGCGGACGCGAGGCGGCGGGCGTCGCCGGCGGGGAGAACGACGGGCATCGACGACAGCTTGTCGAGCACACGAGCATGTGTCTCGTGCCAGATCGCCTCCGATTCGGCGCTGAAGGAGCTCCCCGAATCGAGGCGGCGGTAGATGGAGGTGTCGGCGTCGACCGACTCCACGCCGGCGAGGACGGCGGTGCGCATCAGGATGTCCCAGTCCTCGTAGACCGCCAGCTCCTCGTCGAAGATGATCCCGGCCGACCGCATCAATGCGACGGGCAGTGCCATCGAGCACGGCGGGGTCTCGTTGTGGCTGAAGTGGGCCAGCAGATCGAACGTCGTGGCGAATTCCTGGAACGGCTCGCCAGTGGGCCGCACCGGTTCGTGGCTTCCGGCGGTCGTCCATCGCTGAGACTTCGACGCGGCGCGGATGACGGCCCCGGGCGCTGCTGCCGCGCCGCGGGCGAACGCCTGCAACCAGTCGGGTGAGGCCAGGTCATCGTCATCGAGGATGCAGAAGTAGTCGCCGGTGGCGGCTTCGAGCGCGGCGTTCAACGGGCGAGACCTCCCACCCTCGAGCACGGCGATGAAGGACATCTCGGCGGGCATCGCGCCATCGAGTCCAGCACGAACCTGGGGGAGTGTGCCGGTGTCGGGGCTGTGGACGGTGACCAGGACCTCGAAGTCGTGGTAGGTCTGCTCGGCCAGGCATCGGATGGTCTCCGCGAGGGAGTTCGGGCGGCGGCCCTGCGTGCGCACCACGACGCTGAATCGCGGGGAGGCCGGGGGTGGCGCACCCGGCCCATCGGGTAGGCGGGCGAGGAGCTCGTCGATCGGACGCATCAGGTCCCACCTCCGGGAAGCCGGCGCTGAACGGCTCGGGCGAGACGGACCAGTGGCCGATTGGCTTCCTCGCTCAGCGCACCGAGAGTGGAGCCGAGTTCGTGGAGTTCGGACTCGAGTTCTCGAACACGGTCTGCCTGAACTTCGGCCCGCGCCGATTCGCCGGCGGCGTGATCGCGCGCCTTGAGCACCTCGGCGCGCAGCTCGTCGAGATCGGTGCTGTCGATGGCATCGGAGGGCACCGGGCGACCCTAGTCCGCGGCCTGGATCCGGCCGTGGTGAACGCGCGAGCGGATCCGGGTGTCACGCGCAGAGGCGGGCGGTGGCTGGATGATCGGCGCCAGATGATCAGCGTTGCGATTCAGGTCCTCGGGGTCGTCCGGCCGGTGATGGTCGGGGTGGTACCACGGGTCCTCGACATGGCCCCAGCGGCGGATGTAGGTGTCCCACTCGGCGCCGGTGATCGTCGGCGTGCGACTGAGACTCTCGTGATGCACGAGCGAGGCGCCCGGCTCGATGACGATCCGGCGACCGGCACGGCGGAGCTTGAGACAGAAGTCGATGTCGTTGAAGGAGAGAGCGAAGTCGGTGTTGAAGCCCCCGACGGCGAGTGCGTCGTCGCGTCGCACCAGCATGCAAGCGCCGGTGACCGCCAGGACGTCTCGGGCGACATCGCAGTGGTGCTCGGCCAGGTGGGTCGGCTCCTGCCCGACGAACGAGTGCAGCGGCCGGGCATCGTCCAGTATCACCCCGACATGTTGGATGGTGCCGTCGGGAAACCGGAGCAGCGGTGCGGCGGCCGCCACGGTTGAATCGGTCAGGTGAACGGCGAGGCGATCGAGCCATCCGGGTTGGTCCGTCTCGGTGTCGTCGTTCAACAACAGGACCAGGTCGGTCGTGGCGGCCAGGAGCCCGCTGTTGACGGCCACCGAGAAGTTGAATACATCCCCGCGACGGCGCACGATGCCAACCCGGGTGTCGGGTGTGAGCATCACCGGATCGCCGCGGAACTCGGCACCGACGACGAGTAGCACACGATCGTCGTCCCCCATCTCGGCGAGCACGGAAGCGAGCGCCTTCTCGACGGCCGGCGCGCCATCGGCGCCGGCGAATCCGGCGGTCGGGATGAGTGCTGTGATCGGCGCCCGGTGCGGGCCCGGGTCCAGGGTGAATGATCCCGGCCGGACCCCGGGCAGGAGGCTGACGCCCGGTGCGAGGGAGGCGATCGTCGTCGTGAGCTCAGTCCACTGGTCGGCATCGAGTTCCTCGGGCGCCGCGACCCGCACCACGGACCGAGGGAGATGCGCGACTTCCGCACCGCTCTCGAGGAGGCGGCGGGCGACTCGCAGCCGATCGGCGAGATCGCCCGTCGTGATGATGTCGTCCGCGAAACTCGCCCGGACTGCCACCGCCGTGAGTTCCACAGGATCGGTCAGCACGCCGGTCGGGGACCACCCGGGCCGGCGGCGGCGGTTTCCCGCCACGGTGGCATCGGCGATCACGGCCTGTACATGGGGCAGGTCGTCCAGGGTTTCGGCCATCAACGCGGCTGCATCGCGATCGAGCACGGCATCGTCGTCACACGTCACGAGAGCATCGGTTGACGAGGTCGTGACGAAACGATGAACGGCCATAGCGCGCTCCCGACGGTAGCGTCCGTGGCGATGGGAGGGATTCTCGGATCGCGACGAATGCCCGCGGTGGTTGCGCTGGCGGTGGTCGTGTTTGCGTTCTGGCGGGCCCTGCTCGCCGGTGGGACGCTCGTTCCCCACGATGTGGCGGCGAGCGCCGCTCCCTTCGATGCGTACCGGCCGGACTCGTTCAGCGCCGAGGTCGGCCCGGGTGATCCCGGCGATCGGATCGACGAACACGCCCACTGGTCGGCGCTCGGCCAGGACGTGCGCTCGGGTGAATTCGCGTGGTGGAACCCGAGGCTCGGCGGCGGCGAGCCGACGATGTCGCAGGGGCTTCCGGTCTTCAACCTGGCCTACCTGGCTCTTCCGTCATGGTTCGCCCCGGGCGTGGTGGCGGCGATCCAGGCCCTTGTCGCCATTGCCCTGATGTACGGGTTTCTTCGCTCGCTCGATCTCGTACCGCTCGCAGCGCTGACTGCTGGGGTCACCTACGCGTTCTCCGGTCTGATGGTCGCCACGACGGGCACGGCCACATCGACGGTCGTGGCGCTCGTTCCGGGCCTGCTGTGGGCCGTGCACGCCGCGATCGACGACCCTCGACCCCGGCGGTCGGTGCCCATCGGGATCGTGATCGCGGCGATGGTCTGGGCCTCGGTGCCTGGTGTCACCGGCTACGCGCTCCTCGGCGCCGCGGCGTACGCGATCGTTCGGTTCCTGGTCCGTCCGGTCGCCGGTTCGGCATGGCCCGGGGGAGTGTCGATCCTCGTCGTGCTCGGCGGTGGTGGGGTGCTCGCTCTCGGGCTGAGCGCGCCGCAACTGCTGGCGGACTCGGCGTACCGGGACTGGATCGCCGCACCGGTCGAGTCTCCGGTCGACGACACGTCGGCCGGTTTCGAGTACGTCCTCACTGCACTGACCCCATCGTGGTGGGGGAGCGACAGTGCTGGCGCCGCCTGGTTCGGTGAGGGCACCTGGGCCGAGTTCAATTCGCACGTCGGTTCGTCGGTGTTGCTGTTGACGCTGATCGGAGTCGGCGTCGGGCTGTCGGACCGTGGCCGTCGATCCACCGCACTGCCCTTCGTCGTGGTGGCGGCGATCGGCGTGATCGCGGCCTACACGGGAGGCCCGATTGCGACGGCGCTCGACTCGATTGTCGGCACCGAGGAAGGAGCGATGACCGATGCTCGGGTGTTGCTCGCGGTGAGCGTCGCCGCGCTCGCCGGGCTCGGCATGGATCGATGGGTCGGGCATTGGGGTGGGGGCGAACGGTCCAATCTGCGGCCCGAGCTGGCTCGCACTCTCGGTGTCGCCGTGGTCGCCGCGGTTCCTTTGGGATGGGCGATGAGTCGGTGGTTCGACGAGGTACAGGCCGTCGGCGCGACGAAGCAGGTCCTCGCGGCGAGCACCGCGTCGATGTTGGCCATCGGCGTCGTCGCCGCGGTGGGTGTCGCACGATGGAGACGTTGGGTCACCAACGAGGCGGCTGGTTGGATCGTGCTCGGCGCTGTTGTCTTCGAACTCCTGTTGTTCGCGATGCCAGTGCCGACGATCGTCAGCAGAGACGAACGGCTGCGGGCGACGCCGGCACACCGGGTTGCGGTCGACGTGCTCGACCCCGGCGAGCGCCTCGCCGGCGACGGCGACGTCTTCTTCCCGAATGCGTCGACCCAGTTCGGGGTCCCGCTGGCGAACGCGAACGTCGATCACCCTCCCGCGTTCGACGCCCTGCTCGGTGAGGTCGATCACACCGACCCCACCGATCCTGGCTGGCGAACCCTGGGCGTCGGCGCCCTCGCCCAGGCCCCCGCACAGATGCCTGTCGGCGCGCTGGAGAAGCCCGCCATCGGTTCCGACCAACGAGATGCCGGGAGCGAGGAGGTCCGAGGCAGCGCGGTGGTCCCCGCGGGAGGCCTCCGGGCCATCGTGCTCGATGCGGCGCGGCCCGAGGCCAGTTTCGTCACTGTCACGATCGAGGTCGGCGGCGACATCCACGTCGACCGTCGATGGCGGGAGCGGGCCGACTGGAGCTTCGTGCCGATCGCATTGGTCGGGGAGCACTACGAGCCGGGTATGTCGATCGACGTCACGATCTCGTCGTCACGGGCCGGCGGAATGATCGTGGCCGCCGATGAGACCGGCGCGGCGGTGATGGGCACGGTGGGCGGCGACGATGACTACCGATTGGTCCGCACCGGCGATGTGCTGATCACCGAGATCCTCGACACCCAGTTCGTTCGCGCGGCCGGAGGAGCGTCGGTCATCGATCATGCCGTCGGTCCCGACACGCTCACCGCAACCGTCGAGGCCACCACCGATTCCATCGTGACCTTCGCGGTCAATCACCACCCCGGATGGTCGGCGACCGTGGACGGCGAAGTCGTGCCGATCCATCGGTCCGACACCGCGTTCATGGGTGTCGACGTGGGACCGGGCCGACACACGGTCGACCTGACCTTCAGATCCGACGGACTCCAGTTGCACCTGGCTCTGCTGCTGATCTCCGTGCTCGCCGCCACGTTGCTCTGGTTCGGTCCGCGAGTCCCCGGTGTGGCTCGCGTCGGCCGATAGCGTCGCCTCGTGGCTGATCACGGCAACCAGCGAGACCCCGGTACGGCGAACGACCCCGCGTTCGACATTCGACGCGTGCGGGCCGAGATCGAGGCCGAGGCGGAGGTTCGCCGACGTTCGGACCCTGAGCTGGCCCGGCGCGAGCGCGAGATCGAACGGGCCTGGGTCGACGTCGCCCCGCCGGGAGCAGCCGGCGCTCAACACGAACTCCTGCTGGACCGCGCCGACAGGCTTTCGTTGATCGATGTCGATGCCCCGATCGGGGCTCGCTCCGGGGTACGTCAGGTGAAGGGCGCAATCCGCAAGGCCATCTACTGGTATCTGCGGTACGTCACCGACCAGATCAACGCCCTGAGCAATGTGATGACCCGCCTGTTGCGGCGAATGGACGAGCGACTCGAAGCGGTGGAGCACGCGGTCGGTCTCGCCGCGGACGACACGGGTCTCGCCGGCCCGGTGCCGGCCCCGTCACCGGAGACCGCGTCCCGGATTGCCGACCAATTCGACTCGGGTCATGTGTTGGTCCTCAGTTGTGGTGCGGGATCGGCTGTCGCTGCCTGCGTGGCGCGTGGCGCGTCCGCCCATGGGGTCGACCGCGATCCCGTCACCGTCCTTCCCGGCGTCGAGCAGGGCCTGGATCTCCGAGCGGCCGACCCCCTGACGCATCTCAGCTCGGTGGAGACCGACTCCCTCGACGGGGTGGTGTTGGCCGGCATCGTCGAAACCCTCCCGCTGCCGAGCATCGTGCGCATGGCAGAGGACATCGTTCGCGTCCTGGCGCCGGGCGGTCGACTTGTCGTTGCCGTCGCAGACCCGGCGGATCGCGAACCCGTCGAGGCAGAACTGCGTATCGGCCGCGGGCTCTCACCCGCCGGGTGGCAGCGTGTTCTCGAGAGCCGCGGTTTCGACGCCCGTGTCACCGAGGTCTCCGGTGATCGGATCCGTGAACTCGTCATCGCCGATGTGACGTGAGCCCGGTGCCCAGGGTTCACCAGTTCACCGCGGTGCTGGCCGGCCGCGATGCCGTCGGACAACACACTGCCGGTGTGGATCACGTGCTCCGGGGTCTCGGCTGCGAGGTGGAGAACTTCGCGGCGGTCGTGAACCCCGACGCGACGCTGGCTGCTCACCACTTCACCGACCACGACCGGTTCCCCGTGCCGGATCTGATCCTCTATCAGCTCTCCACCGGTTCGCCCGTCGGCGATTTCGTGTTGGATCATCCGGCCCGACTCGTTCTCAACTACCACAACATCACACCTGCGGCGGCCTTCGATCCGTGGGAGCCCGCCATCGGTGCCGAACTCGACATGGCCCGCCGGCAGCTCGTTCGCCTGGCGCGGCGCGCTTCCGCCGCGGTCGCCGATTCGCACTACAACGCCTCGGAGCTCCGTGCGCTCGGACTCGAGGACATCGCAGTCGCGCCGATCATCGTGCGCCCGCCGACCCGATCGGCGACCAGCGGCGGCGGCCGTGACCCCGAGACGCTTCTCTTCGTGGGTCGGGTGGCACCGAACAAGCGTCACGAGGACATGATCCAGGCAGTGGCACTGCTGCGATCGATCCGTCCCGGAGTTCGCCTGGATCTCATCGGCGCGGCGAGCTCGCAGCGGTACCTCGACGCACTGAACGGACTCGTCGCCCGGTTGGGTGTGGGCGATGCGGTGACCTTCCATGGCTCGGTCCCCGACGACGTCCTCGACCGGCACTACGCCTCGGCCACGGTGTACATCTCGGCCTCCGACCACGAGGGCTTCTGCGTCCCGTTGATCGAGGCGATGGCGGCGGGCCTGCCGATCGTCGCACGCGCGGCCGCCGCAGTCCCGGAAACGCTCGGTGATGCCGGGATCCTGGTGGACGGCGCCGATCACCTCGCGATGGCCATCGCGCTGGATCGGGTGTTGGGTGACGCGCCGCTGCGGGAGTCGATGGTCCAGGCCGGCCGGCAGCGAGCCGCCGACTACTCAATCGAGCGAGCGCGAGCCGCGATGGCGGCTGCGCTGTCCGCTCAGCTGGGGATCTCCTGATGCGCACTGTCGACATCGTCTTGCCCGAGCTCGGTCTCCACGACGCCACCGCGAACCACAGTCTGTTGATGCGCGATCTCCTCGAGGCCGACGGCGACAGGGTTCGCATCGTGGTCGAGCGTCCCACTCCTCGCGATGAACCCGTCGTCCTCCTGGACGACTGGGAGGCCGACGCCGACGTCACTGTCCTCCAGCATGCGATCGGAAGCGAGGCGGCGAACACGGTCGTGAAGCGGCGCCTTCCCGTGGTGGTCAACTACCACAACGTGACCCCGCTCGAGTTCGTGGAGGCCTGGGAGCCCCAGTTGATCGCCGGACTCCGATGGGGAAGATCCCAGCTCCATCAACTCGCCCCGCTCGCCGTCCGCGGGGTGGCCGACTCGCAGTACAACGCGGCGGAGATGCGCGAGGCCCGCTTCCGCGACGTCACCGTCGTGCCCGTCCTCTGGCAGCTACCGGAACAGGCCGCAGTCACCTCCTCTCCCGCCGGGGATGCGGGCACGGTGTTGTTCGTCGGGCGAGTCGCACCCAACAAGTGCCCGCATGATCTGATCGCCGCGCTGGCGATGCTCGTCGAACGCCGCCCGGCGGCCCGGCTCGTGCTCGTCGGGTCGGTGGCGTCGGACCGGTATCACCGGAGCCTCCAGGCACTCGCCGACCGCCTCGGGGTCGCCGATCGGGTCACCTTCACCGGGCCGGTCTCCGAACGCGACCTGATCGAGCACTACACGAGCGCTGACGTCTTCTGCTGCGCGTCGGAGCACGAGGGTTTCTGCGTGCCGATCGTGGAAGCGATGCATCACGGGGTGCCCGTCGTTGCCTTCGCGGCCGCGGCGGTTCCCGAGACGGTTCGAGAGGCCGGTGTCCTGCTGGCCGACAAGTCGCCGTCGACGTTCGCAGCAGCCATCGACACCGTCATGAGCAACCCCCGGACGGCCGAGGTGATGCGCACCGCGGGCCGTGCCCGAGCCGAGGACTTTCACCTCGAACGCACGACCTCGCTGATGCGCCATGCCCTCCACGGTGCCGAGGGAAGCTCGTGAGTTCGACCCTGACCTTCGTGGTGCCCCGCTACGGCGCTGATGTCCATGGCGGCGCCGAACAAGGTGCTCGCACGTTGGCGGTCCGTCTCGCCGCGGAGGGCTGGGATGTCTCGGTGATCACCTCGTGTGCGCGATCCCACGTGACGTGGGAGGACAGTTTCGAACCGGGAACGACCGACGAGGAAGGGGTTCGAGTCGTTCGACATCGGGTCGAGTCGCCGCGCCCCGCCGATTTCGACTCGCTCAGCGATCAGATCCTGCCGAGGGCGCACGATGCGAGTGAGGCAGAGGCACTCGCGTGGATCGACGAACAGGGACCGCGAAGCACCGGACTCCTCGAGGACGTGCGGGCGGTCGACTCGGGTGTCCTCGCGTTCTACCCGTACCTGTACCAGCCGACGGTCCGCGGCATTCATCTCGCCCGGGTGCCCACCGTTCTCCACGCGGCGTGCCACCCCGAACCGCCGCTGGATCTTCCGGTCTTCGATGGGGTCTTCGGCGCGGCGTCGGCGCTGGCGCATCACAGCCGGGCGGAGCAGGAGCTGATCCTGCGGCGCTTTCCGGTCACCAACCGCACACCGCAGACGATCCTCGGGCTGCCCATCGAGGTGACCGCCCCGGTGGACCCCCAGGGGGCGCGTGAGGCTCTCGGGCTCGGCGATGAGCCGTTCGTGGTCACGCTGGGGCGCGTCGATCGGGGCAAGGGGACCTTCGACCTGATCGAGGGCTTCAGTCGCTTCCGCGCTGAGAACGGCTTCGGCCGTCTGGTGTTGGCCGGGCCCGTGGTCGAGGCGCCACCGGCCACCGACGGGGTGACGGTGCTCGGACCCGTCCCCGAGGAACACAAGTACGGTCTGCTCGCCGCCGCCGACGTCCTGATCAACCCGTCGCCACACGAGTCGTTCTCGATCGTGGTTCCCGAAGCGTTCCTCGTCGGCACTCCCGTTCTCGTCAATGGTTGGTGCCTGCCACTGCGCGAGCACTGCGAGAACTCCGGTGGAGGACTCTGGTACACCGGCCATGCCGACTTCGAGATCGCTCTGGGCCGGCTCCTGGGAGACGCTGCGCTGCGGACCGCGCTGGCTACGGCCGGACGCGAGTACGCCTCGCGGGTCTTCAGCTGGGCGTCGGTGAAGGGCCGCTACGAGTCGCTGGTCGGCGGATTGGCCTGATCGATCTCGTGAACGTCGGCCGGACGGATTGCTCGTGACGGTTTGTTGACGCGCACCACGAGGTCGGCGAGGAGCCCGACGACCAGCAGCTGGAGCACGGCGAACCCGAGCAGGAGTGTGTTCGCCGCCGGCCGGACGTCCTTGTCGACCAAGTCGTAGCCGAGCTTCCCGACGAAGACGAACCCGAGGACCGTCGTGATCGGGAGCATCACCCGAAGCGGGTCGTAGGACAGCATCATCCTGATGACCTGGAGCGCGTAACGCCGAGTGTCGGCGAGCCAATGGAACTTCGATGTGCCGGCCCGGGTCTCGTAGTCGATCGGCGTGTAGATGACGCGGTACCCGTTCATCAGGAAGGCCATGGTGATCGTGGTGACACAGCTGAAGCCGGCAGGGAGTTGGTGGGTGTACTGGAGGGCCACGTCGCGACGCATCGCCCGGAACCCGGAGTTGAGATCGGGGATCTTGGTCTTGGTGAGGTAGGACGCGAGCCGGCGGATCGTCCATTTGGCGGGTACGCGGAAGACCTTGAGCGTGCCTTCCTCGCTCTTGCGGGCTCCAACGATCTGATCGGCGGTTCCCATCTCGTCGACCAACTCGGGGATCCGATGGTTGGGGTAGGACATGTCGGCATCGGACCAGACCACGACTCGGCCTCGAGCGGCCTCCGTGCCGATTCGGCGACCGGTGCCGGCGCCCCGGTTGCGGTCGGCCCGGATCACGCGTGTGTTCGGGCGGCCCAGTGCGATGTCGCCGGACCCGTCGCTCGAACCGTCGTCCACGATGATCAGTTCCCACGAATACGATGAGGCGCTCATGGACTCATGGATGCGTGTGAGCTCGGCATCGAGGTGCCCGGCCTCGTTGTGGACCGGCAAGACGATGGAGATGTCGAGTTCAGCGTCGGAGTTCACGGCGTGAGCCTACGTCTGAAGCGATGGATCCTGTGGCTCGGGCTCACTCTGCTTCTGCTTCAGCCGACCCCACATCGCATCTCGTCCACCGTCGCCGGGGATCTCGGCGACAGCATGTTCTTGACGTGGACGCTCTCCTGGGGCGCTCACGGCCTGGCGACGCAACCGCTGAGCGTCTTCGACGCGAACATCTTCCATCCCCATGCGAACACCCTCGCCCTGTCGGACTCGATGCTCTCGCTGGCACCGGTCTTCGGTGTGCTCGAGTGGATGACCGGCGACGCGATCACGGCCCTGAACCTGCTGGTCATCGGCATGTTCGTCTTCGCCCTGGTGGCGGGTCACGCACTCGGGAGCCGCCTCTTCGGACGGGAGGATTTCGCGATCCTCTTCGCCGTCGTGGTTTGCTGCAACAGCTACGTCTTCGGCCAACAGAACCACCCGCAGCTTCAAGTCTTCGGCCTGATCTCGCTCTGCATCGTCGTGCTGCTGCGAGCGATCGAACGTCGCCGCAAGCGCGATGGCGCCGCGCTCGCCGCGGCCACGGTTGCGCTCTCGCTGGCCAATGTCCTGTACGCGCTGATCTGGATCGTGGCTGCGGTCGTCATCGTCGGGACGCTCGCCGTGCGCCGGGCGTTGCCGCCGATTCGATCTCTCCTACCGGTTGGCATCGTCGCGGCAGCGTGCACCGGGGCCGTGATGGGCCCCGTGGCGTTGCTGTACCGGCGCACACTCGACACCCACGGCGTCAAGCGGGGGTATGAGCCCGCCAACTCACTCGGCATCCGCGACCTCATCACCCCCCAGCGCGACAACTGGAGTTGGGGCGACTCGCTCGATTCGTTCAACTCCTTCGGCCGCCCTGGCGAGCATCCCTACTTCGTGGGATTCTCGGCACTCCTCCTCGGCACCCTCGGAGCGGTGCTGCTGGCTCACCTCGTTCGCCGAGGCCCCGGTCTCGATGACGTTCGGGTGCGCATCGATGAACTGATCGCAGTGGTGGTCGCCGGCGTGGTCGCCGTCGTCCTGGCGTTCGGACCTTCGCCGAACGGTTGGCCTGGCCCGTTCCGGCTGTTTCATGCCTATGTTCCGGGCTTCGACGGCGTCCGCGTGACCTCGCGGTTCGCCGTGGTCACGTTTGTGGCAGGCGCGGTGCTCGTGACCCTCGCCGTGCGCTGGCTTCAGCCCCGCCTTCACCCCCGCCTCGGAGCGGTACTCGTTCCGCTGGTGGTCGCGCTGGTCATCATCGAGGTCGGCGGACCCATGCGTCGCGTCGAGGTCCCTGAGGGTGATCGTCTCCTCGCCTACGAAGCCCTGAGCGAGTCCGATGACGGCGTGGTCCTGGAACTGCCGATCCGCTCGGCTGGTGAGGGAGCCGTCTGGCCATTCGTCGAGGCGCCACGGATGTACCACGCCACCATCGACTTCAACCCGAGAGTCAATGGGTACTCCGGTTCCGCACCGCTCGGGTTCGACTCCCTCGCCCAACTGCTGAACCGGTATCCGGCGCCTGATGCACAAGCGATGATCACCGACCTGGGAGTCCGCTACATCATCCTGCACACCGGGGTCGAACAGGGTGTGCCGGCCCTGACCGATGCAGACGCAGCCAGGATCAGCACCCAGGCCGAGAACGAGGGCGCCACGGTCAGCCGTCACGGCGAGGACTGGCTGATCGATCTGGGCGCCGACCACGGTTGAGATCGTCTGGGTATACTGCTCAGGCGCGGCGTGGTCCTGACCGATTGATCATGCATGTCTCGACGCTTCGTTGCGGTGGCCGCCGCGCTCACCCTTCCCGCCCTTGGCCTCGCTGTGGCTCCAGCTCTCGCCGCTTCCGGATACACCCAGGCGTGGGAGTTCGAACTCGCCGGCTGGAATCGCTCGTCGTCGCCGGTCATCGCCGACATCGACGCGGACGGCCAGAACGAGATCGTCTTCGGTCATCAGGACGGCTACCTCCGCGCCTACGAGGCAGATGGTTCCCTGAAGTGGTCGTCGCCCGCCCTGCCGGGCATGGGTCCTGACTGCCCGGCCCAGACGGGTCCGACGGCGATCGACTCGAGCCCTGCGGTGGCGGACATCGACCATGACGGAACCCCCGAGGTCGTCGTGGGGGTCGGCTCGACGTGGAGCCCGAATCAGAACGGGAGCGTCGTCGCCTTCAACGGCAAGACCGGCGCGAGGGAGTGGGGTTTCGACCGCACTCGCGACCGCGACGCATCGAACGGCGTCTGGTGCGGCGGTGTCTATGCCACCCCGGCGATCGGTGACGTGGACGGTGACGGCAAGCTCGATGTGGTCTTCGCCGGATTCGACTTCAACGTCTGGGCCGTCGATGGGCACGGCAACGCGCTGCCCGGGTTCCCCTTCGACAACGACGACTCGATCTGGTCATCGCCTGCGCTCTTCGATCTCGACGGCGACAACGACGTCGAGATCTTCATCGGTGGCGACACGACGCTGGGCGGACTCTTCGACCATCAGGGCGGCGTGTTCCGCGCTCTCGACTGGGAGAATGACACCGTCACGGAGATGTGGCACCGGACCGCCAACGAGGTCTTCCACTCGTCGCCGGCAATCGGCGACATCAACGGCGACGGTCGTCCCGAAGCCGTGGTCGGAGCCGGTGAGAACTGGCAATCCACCACCGGCAACGCCAGCGATCACAGCAAGGTGTTCGCCTTCCATCTCGATGACGGGTCGACCGTGCCCGGTTGGCCCCGAAACACGGGAAACACGGTGATGGTCAGTCCGGCCCTCGCCGATCTCGACGGTGACGGGAACCCCGAGGTGATCGCCGGGTCGTGGGACAAGAATGTCTACGCATGGCACGGCGACGGTTCGCTCTATTGGAGCAAGACCCCGGTCTTCGCTCATGGGGACGACGACATCACCGCGCGCATCACCGGTTCGCCGATCGTCGCCGATCTCGACGGCGACGGCGACCAGGACATCGCAGTGGGCACCGACTTCGGTCTCGCGTTGATGAACGGTCAGAACGGTGCCAATCTCGAACCAGGCGTCTTCTGGACGGACAAGGTGAGCCAGGCATGGTCACATGTCGCGGCCGCGGCTGTCGGCGTGCTCGACGGTGAGCGGCGCATCGTCACCACCGGCTTCGACACGCCGAACGTCAAGACGAGGGTTGCGGCCTTCACCCTCCCGCCGACGACCTCCACCGACGCATGGCCGATGTTCGGTTGGTCGCCGGCGCGGACGAGTTCACCGAGCGCGTCACTCTGCGCCCTGACAGGTGCGACCGGCACGTTCTGTGACGTCGCGGACAGTTCGTACTACGCCGGTCCCGTCGAGTGGATGGTCGACCTCGAGATCACCACTGGCATCACCAACACGCTCTTCGGGCCGAATCGGGCCCTCACCCGGGCCGAGATGGTCACCTTCCTGTGGCGCCAGGACGGCACGCCGCTCGGATACCCACATCACCGCTTCTCCGACATCAGCGCCGGCTCCTACTACGACGACGCGGTGGCGTGGGCGAAAGCCGAGGGGATCACCAAGGGCACGAGCACAACCACGTTCTCCCCGGCGGACAGCGTGACGCGGGCCCAACTGGCCACGTTGCTGTGGCGTCGTGCCGGCGCGAACGGCGGCCAGCCACCCCACGGCTTCTCCGATGTTCCCGACGGGAAGTTCTACTCGGTTGCGGTGGCGTGGGCGAAGGCCACCGGCGTCACCAAGGGCACCAGCGCCACCTCCTTCTCACCGGGCGATGAGGTGACGAGGGCTCAGGCGGCCGCGATGCTTCATCGCGAGGCGAACCCGTAGTCGACGGACGTCGGACCTCAGCCGGCTCGCGTCGCCACACGCCGATAGACCGAGGCCATTTCCGCGGTGGCGCGTGCCCACGTCATGGCGGCGATCCTGTCGGTGACCACCTGGTCGACCGAGGGATCCTCGACGACGGCCGCCAGTGCCTCCGTGAGAGCGACGGTGTCGCCCGGCGGGACCAGCGGAACCCGATCGGAGATCAGTTCCGGGAGGGCGCCGACTGCGGTGGCGACGACTGCGGTGCCCACCCGAAGCGCCTCGAGCGGCGGGAGTCCGAAGCCTTCGTAGAGCGACGGGAAGCACAGGACACTGGCGTGGCGCACGAGCGCGGCATGTTGTTCGCCCGAGAGGTTCTCGATCCGACGGATTCGTTCCGACGCACTCGATTCGGCGATCGCCTGCCGGGTGGCTTGCTCGTCGTTGCCGGCGGTACCCGCGATCACGAGGTTCACCTCCTTCGGGAGGGCGGCGATGGCGCTGACTGCGGCGGTCACGTTCTTGCGTCGTTCCACGGTGCCCATGACGAGAACGAATCGTTCGCTTCCCGCGAGGGTGACCGCGAGATCCCGCGGTGCATCGGCAACCTCGTTCACCGCATGGTGCACCACGGCGATCTGCGCCTCGTCGGTGCCCAGGGTTCGCACGACTTCGTCGGCGACGGCTTCGGACGAGGTGTGGATCATCGCACCGCGCTCGACTGCGTGCCGGAGTGCTCCGGCCTTCGCCCGGACCGCGGGCTGAACCCACTCTGGATGGGTGATCGGTGTGAGGTCCTGCACCGAGATGATCGACCGCGGGGATGGCGGTGCGAGGAAGTTCGTCCCGTGGGCCACGTCGACCTCGCCGGCGACGCTGCGGACCCCGGGCCGCGAGCCGTGCTGCCACAGCCGCTGCACGACTCGAGCCGGAAGCCGTGAGGTGTGTACATCGATCCCGAGATCAGGAACAGCCCCGCGGGCCGACAGCATCCAGCCCGAGACGTCGACGTCGTCGCGCTCGATCAGCGCGTCGAGGAGGCCTCGGGTGACCTGGTGGATCCCGCTGGGCGCGCCGATCAGCGGGGTCACATCGAGTCCGACACGCACGACTTCGTTCACGGCCCAGAACCTACTGCCGCGCCGCCCGATCGCCCCGGCGCATGGCCGGTGGGGACTAGCCTCCGTCCCATGCGCACACGGATCGTGATCATCGGCGGCGGACCCGCGGGCAACAGCTGTGCCACCACCGCAGCCAGGCTGGGTGCCGAAGTCGTACTGATCGAGCGGGACACGATCGGCGGTGCGGCCCACCTGTGGGACTGCATCCCGTCCAAGGCGATGATCGCCACCGGCAATGCCCGTTCGTTCCTGCGACGCTCCGTTCGGATGGGACTCTCCGAGGTCGACACCGATGTGGATCTCGTCCAGTTGCGAGAACGTCTCGCGGCCATCGAAGCTCGACTCGAGGGATCCGTACGGTCGCTCCTGGCGAGCCAGCGGGTTGAGCTCATCGACGGGACGGGCCGCGTCGTCGGTCCCCACACGGTCGTGGCGGAGACAGCGGACGGCGACCGCACGATCGATGCCGATGTCATCGTGCTCGCCACGGGCAGTCGCCCTCGGATCCCCGACTGGGTCGACGTTGACGGCGACCGGATCCTCTCGACCCGAGATGCCTACCCACCGTCGTCGGTGCCGACCCATGCCGTCGTGGTGGGCTCTGGCGTGACCGGTGTCGAGTTCGTCCACATGTTCGAGTCGATGGGGGCCGAGGTCACGTTGGTGGTGAGTCGCCAGCACGTTCTTCCCCAGAAGGACGCCGAGGTCGCCGCGGCCCTGGAGGAGGACTTCCTTCGTCGCGGTGTTCGTCTCTTCAAGGGGGCGCGCGCCACGTCCATCGAGCGAGTTGGTGATGATGTGGTCGTCTCCTGCGACGATGGGCGGGTCGTGACGGGATCGCACGCGCTTCTCGCCATCGGATCGATCCCCAACAGTGATCAGCTCGGCCTGGAGAGCGCCGGCGTCACGACCGACGGCGGATACGTGCCGGTCGATGACCAACTCCGCAGCAACGTCCCCCACATCTATGCGGCCGGTGATTTGTCGGGGCGCTTGCCGCTCTCGTCGGTGGCGTCGATGCAGGGTCGCAAGATCGCGGAACACGCGATGGGTGCGTACTCACACCGACAGGAACGTCGGATCGACTACGACAAGGCCGCGTCCGCGATCTTCACCGAACCGGAGATCGCCGACGTGGGGCTCGCGGAGACGGATGCCTTCTCCGAAGGGCGCAAGGTCCGTGTCACCAAGGTCCCCTTCTCCACCCACGCCAAGGCGCTGATCAATGATGATCCGCGTGGCTTCGTGAAGATCGTGTCCGATCCCGCCACCGGTGTGGTGCTCGGCGGATCGATCGTCGGGCGCCATGCAGCCGAGTTGATCTCGATCCTGGCGATCGCGGTCACCAACGGCCTGACCGTCACGGACATTCACGAGAGCCTGCTGGTGCACCCGACCCTCGCCGAAGCCCTCGCCGAAGCCGCCGAATAGCTCGGCTAACCGATCACGGCGACGACGTCGCCACCACCGACGGAGTCGCCTTCACTGACACGGATCTCGGTGACGGTGCCCGCCTTCTCGGCGGCCACGTTGTTCTCCATCTTCATGGCCTCGAGAACGACGATCGCATCCCCGGCCTCGACCGCATCACCGACAGCGACGTTGACCTTGACGATGGTGCCCTGCATGGGGACGGTGACTTCACCACTGTTGCTGCCACCGCTGGCGGCCCCACCGGATCGGCGGGTCTTGGCCTGCGGCGACGGGGCGGCGGAAGCCGCCGACTCGGGAACCCACATCGACACACTGAAGCGCTTGCCGTTCACCTCCACGTCGAGATCACGCCTGACACGAGGTTCGTCGTCGGCCGGTGCGGCGGCTGCCGTGGAGCTCACATCGCTCAGGTCCAAGGTGTCCTCGACCCACTTGGTGGAGTGCTCGAGGGCCGCGAAGTCGGGATGCTCGAGGATCGCGATGTCGGCCGGGATCGTCGTGGCGACGCCCTCGATCTCGAGTTCGCCGAGTGCACGAAGCGCTCGGGCGATCGCCGTCGGGCGGTCGTGGCCCCAGACGATGAGCTTGCCGACGAGATTGTCGTAGAACTGGCTGATCTCGTCGCCGGCCTCGTAGCCGGTGTCGAAACGGGTGCCGAAGCCGTCGGGGGTCTTCAACGAGGTGATCGGGCCGGGCGAGGGCAGGAACGCACCGCCGGCAGGGTCCTCGGCATTGATGCGGATCTCGATCGAATGACCGCGAACCTGCACCTCGTCCTGGGTGAACGGCAGCGCCTCACCCGCCGCGACACGCAGCTGCATCTCGACGAGGTCCACCCCGGTGATCAGTTCCGTCGCCGGGTGCTCCACCTGGAGGCGGGTGTTCATCTCCAGGTAGTAGTAGCCGCCGTCCTCGTACAGGAACTCGACCGTGCCGGCGTTGACGTAGTCGCAACCTTCGGCGACGGCGACCGCGGCTTCGCCCATCGCCGTGACGATGTCATCGGGGATCCCCGCGGCGGGTGCTTCCTCGATCAGTTTCTGATGACGTCGCTGGGCCGAACAATCGCGGGTGCCCAGGTACACGCAGTTGCCGTGGGTGTCGGCCATGATCTGGACCTCGACATGGCGCGGCTTGGTGAGGTAGCGCTCCATGTAGCACTCGTCGCGGCCGAAGTACGCCGTGGCCTCGCGCTGGGCGGAGGCGAGTTGGTCGGCGGCTTCGTCAGCGGTGTTGACGACCTTCATGCCGCGGCCACCACCGCCGTACGCCGCCTTGATCGCGACGGGCCAGCCGTGGTCGTTGCCGAACGCGACGATCTCGTCGGCGTTCTCGAGAATCTTGGTCGAGCCCGGGACACCGGACACGCCGACCTTCTCGGCAGCCTCGCGGGCGGAGATCTTGTCGCCCATCACCTCGATGGCGGCCGGCCGCGGACCGATGAACGCGACGCCGCGCTCGGTGATCGACTGGGCGAAGTCGGCATTCTCGGAGAAGAAGCCGTAGCCGGGGTGGACGGCGTCGGCGCCCGATCGCTCGATGGCATCGAGGATCGCGTCGGTGTTGAGATACGACTCCGCAGCAGTCTGCCCGCCGAGCGCGTAGGCCTCATCGGCGAGTCGCACGTGAAGGGCGTTGCGGTCGAGCTCGCTGTAGACGGCGACGGTGGCGACACCAAGCTCGCGACAGGCGCGGATCACTCGTACGGCGATTTCGCCCCGGTTGGCGATGAGCACTTTGGAAAACACGTGCTAATGACTAGCCGAATGACCACCCAAGATGCGACACCGCCGGGAATTGTTTTCCCCAGGGCCGCCGCGGCCGGTGCCCGAGCGGGCATCCCGGTTCGTCATGTCCTCGAGACCGGCTCGACCAATACCGACCTAGCGAATGAGGCGAGAGCGGGCGATCGCGAGCCGTGTGTGCTCGTTGCGGATCTGCAGACGGCCGGGCGGGGCCGCCTCGATCGTGTGTGGGACGCCGCTGCCGGCCGGCACCTCCTGATGAGCTTTCGTCTCCCGGTCGAACCCGACGCTGCGTCGGGGATGGTGGTGGCGGTAGCTGCGGCGGTTCGTGCCGCCGTCGCGGGGCTCGCTCCGGTTCAGATCGGATTCAAGTGGCCCAACGACCTGCTCGTGGAGGACGGCGAGCAGCCGGGGAAACTCGCCGGAGTTCTGGCGGAGTTCGTGAGCGGGACCCCCGGCGTGGTCATCGCCGGCGTCGGTCTCAATGTCGGTGCCGTCGAACACGATGGGGCGACGTCGTTGGCGATGATCGGGGCCGGCGTCGATCGCGACGAGATCCTCGCCTCCGTGGTCGACAACCTGGCGGTACGTCGACACGACATCGCTCGCGCCGTCGAGGAGCTTCGCCGGCACTCTCTGACCATCGGACGGAATGTCAGGATCGAACTACCCGACGCGACGATCGTCGTGGGAAGGGCGGTCGATCTCGGTCCGTCGGGCGAACTGGTGGTGGACACGGACGGCAACCGGCGGTCGTTCCACGTCGGTGACGTGGTTCACCTTCGCCCCGCATGATGCGCCGACGCCCGCATTTCGTCGCGGTGCACTACGATCCGGCGCCGTGATAGCCGACGGCAAGGTCGTTCTGCGGCGAACGTGGCCCCAGCGATTCGTGATCCTGGCGTGCCTCGGCGTGATCGGCACGGCGCTGGCCGCGGCATGGTTCGTCCAGAGCGTGTACGCCGGCGTCGGTGAGATCGGGCGCGTCCCGTTCTCGGGGGACATCCTGGCCACCGATACCGCTCCCGGTGCGCCGGTCAACTTCTTGATCATCGGGACGGACAGCGCCGAGGGAATCGACCCCGACGACCCGATCGCCTTTCGTCGCGAGGTCGATCCTCGGAATCGCTTCAACGCCGACACCGTTGCGCTCGTTCGGGTGGATCCCACCTCCGGCCAGGCGTGGGTGATGTCGATCCCCCGTGACCTCGCCATCGAACATCCCAGAACCGGCGTGGAGTACAAGGTCAACATGCTGACGCTGGTCGAGGGCCCCGAGCTGCTCGCCGAGGCGATCTCCGCAGAGTTCGACATCCAGCTGAACCACTATGTCCAGCTCGACTTCCTCGCGTTTCGTGCGGTGGTCGACCAGCTCGGCGGGGTCTCGGTGTGGTTCGACAACCCTGCCCGGGACCAAGCCAGCCACTTCGAGGTGCTCGACATTCCCGAGGGTGGGGGTTGCGTTCACATGGACGGCACGATGGCGCTGAACTACGTCCGTTCGCGGGCGTATGAGGAGTTCATCGACGGGACCTGGCGCCTGCTCGATCCTCACCAGCCGGACCTGAGCCGCATCGAACGTCAGCAGGACTTCGTCGTTCTCGCGCTCGAGCGAGCCATCGCCCGCGGTGCCCGCAACATCACTGCGATGTCTGCGCTGATCGAGGCGGGCGCCGACAGTGTCGTGCTCGATCAGGGGCTGACCCCTGCCGAGTTGATCGACCTCGGTGCCGCGTTCACCGACTTCGATCCCGAGTCGCTCCATCGCTTCTCGCTCGTCGTCACACCAGCGGAGGATCGGGGGAACCTGACCGCGATCCTCGACGATGTCGAGGGTGCCAACGAAGAGATCTTCGACATCTTCCGGGGCGGAGCGGACGGGGTCGCCCCGGGCGATGTGCGGCTCGTCGTCGCGGGCGCCGATCTCATTGCGCTGGAGTCGGCCGCCGCCACACTCCAGGACGACGCGGGGTTCGACGTCATGGGCCAGCGACAGGTGTTCGCCACGGTCGAGACCACCGTCGTCGTCCACCCACCGGGCGCGAAGCGCCAGGCGCAACTCGTGGCGCAGTATCTCGATCCGGTGCCCGCCATCGTCGAGGAGCCGACTGCGACCGGGATCACGCTGGTGCTCGGCGCCGACCATCGCGAAGTCGCCTACCTGTTCCCGCTCGACCTGCAGGCAACACTGGCCGCGGTCGACGCTCACGGCGACGTGACGCCCCCCGACCTCGCGGCGACGAGCACGTCCTCCTCGACCACGACGACGCTCGACACCACGACCACGATCGCGGATACGGCGCCGCCCGCCACCGCCGATGGCTCTCCTTCCACGACCGCGGTGCTCACGACCGCCGTGCCCACGACAACCAGTGAGTCGACCCGGGGGCGACCGCCGGCAGGCCAATCCTGCGGATGAACAATCCTGCCACCTTGTGTCCGTAGACTCAGGGTTGGCTACGGGTGCCGATGCGTGTCTCAGCACCATCTCAGGAGCAAGATGACCAGCACAATCGCCGTGATCGGCACCGGATACGTCGGGCTCACCACCGGCGCCTGTTTCTCGAAACTCGGCCATGACGTGATCTGTGCCGACATCGTCCCCGAGAAGGTCGAGTCACTGAAGCGCGGCGAGATCCCGATCCACGAAGCCGGCCTCGAAGAGATCGTTCGCGAGGGGATCGACGCCGGGAAGTTGACGTTCGTCCTCGGCGCGGAGAACGCCGTCGCCGACGCAGAGTTCGTCTATCTCTGCGTGCCGACCCCGCAGGGAGCGGACGGCTCGGCGGATCTGAGCTACCTCCAGTCGGCAGCGAGTGAGATCAGTGCCAACCTGGCACCGGGCACGGTGGTGGTGAACAAGTCCACCGTTCCCGTGGGTTCGACGCTGCTCGTCGAGCAGGCCCTCGGCCGTTCCGACATCCCGGTCGTGTCGAACCCCGAGTTCCTCCGTGAGGGCACTGCGGTCGACGATTTCCTCAACCCCGACCGCGTGGTCATCGGCAGTGATGACCAGGCCGCCGCCGGTCGGGTCGCCTCGCTGTACCTCGGCGTCCGCGCTCCGATCATGGTCACCGATCCTGCCTCGGCCGAGACCTGCAAGTACGCGGCCAACGCATTCCTCGCCACCAAGCTCTCGTTCACCAACGCCATCGCAGCGGTGTGCGAGGCCGTTGGCGCCGATGTCAACGACGTCCTGCTCGGCATGGGCTACGACCACCGGATCGGCCATGAGTTCCTGCGGCCCGGGCCGGGATGGGGTGGCTCGTGCTTCCCGAAGGACTCGAAGGCGATCATCTCCATCGCCGAGGACGCCGGCTACGACTTCTCACTGATGCGCGGTGTGGTCGCGGTCAACGAAGAGCAATTCGACCGCATCGTGCGCAAGGTGGAATCGGTCGCCGACATCGAGGGAGCCACCGTCGCGATGCTCGGACTCGCCTTCAAGGCCGGAACCGACGACGTTCGCCAGTCGCCGTCCATCGAGGTCGCCCGCCGGCTGATCGCCAAGGGCGCCAAGGTGCGGGGCTTTGATCCGGCCGTGAGCAGCCTCGACATCGAGGGTCTCGAGGTCGTCGACGACGCGTATGCCGCGTGCGAGGGCGCCGTGGCGCTCGTGGTCGGTACGGAGTGGGACGACTTCAAGTGGCTCGATCTCGACAAGATCGGGGATTCGATGGCCGCCCGGAACGTCGTGGACGCCCGCAACCTGCTCGACCGGGGAGCGCTCCGCCGTCGCGGGTTCACCTATCAGGGCGTCGGGCGTTCCTGATGGCGAGGGTCGTCATCACTGGAGGTGCCGGGTTCCTCGGTTCTCACCTCTGCGACGTCCTCTTGGATCGCGGCGACGAGGTCGTCGCCATCGACAACCTGAGCACCGGCGACATCTCCAACATCGAGCATCTCTTCGGCTGCCCGGGCTTCACATTCAGCCGGCACGACGTCTCCAACTTCATCTGGGTGCCGGATGAGGTCGATGCGGTCATGCACTTCGCGAGCCCGGCGTCACCGATCGACTATCTCGAGATGCCGATCCAGACGTTGAAGGTCGGATCGCTCGGCACGCACAACAGCCTCGGTCTGGCGAAGGAGAAAGGGGCGAAGTTCTTCATCGCCTCCACATCGGAGGTGTACGGCGACCCGCACGTCCATCCGCAGACGGAGGACTATTGGGGCAACGTCAACCCGGTCGGCCCGCGGGGCGTCTACGACGAGGCGAAACGGTTCTCCGAGGCGATCACCATGGCGTATCACCGCTACCACGGCCTCGACACGCGCATCGTTCGCATCTTCAACACCTATGGCCCGCGGATGCGGCCCGATGATGGCCGGGTGGTGTCGAACTTCATCGTTCAGGCACTGCGCGGCGAACCACTGACCATCTACGGCGACGGCACCCAGACCCGAAGCTTCTGCTATGTGGACGACGAGGTGCGAGGCCTGATCGCGCTGCTGGATTCCGACGAGATCGATCCGGTCAACCTCGGGAACCCGAACGAGTTCACGGTGAAAGAACTGGCCGACATCGTCGTCGAGACGACCGGTTCCTCATCGACGATCGAGATGCACCCGCTTCCGACCGACGACCCCACGCAACGTCAGCCCGACATCACCCGCGCTCGTGAGATCCTCGGCTGGGAGCCTCAGGTTCAACTCCGCGAGGGTGTCGCACGAACCGTCGAGTACTTCAAGACGGTCGTCGACCACTAGTTCCGACGGGACTCGGCTTCGGTTCGGTGCGTCTCGTACCACTCGACTGTGGCGCGTAGACCGTCGCGAAAGTCGGTGGTGGCCTCGAACCCGAAGTACTCCCGGGCGCGGCTCGCGTCGACGCTACGACGTGGTTGCCCGTCGGGGCGGCTCGAGTCCCAGGTGATCCGACCGTCGAAGCGGGTGACCTCGGCGATGATCTCCACGAGTTCCTTGATGAGGATCTCCGCATCGCTGCCGAGGTTGACCGGTTCCGGGCCGTCGTAGTGCTCGGCCGCCGCCACGATGCCGCGAGCTGCGTCCTCGACGAAGAGAAACTCGCGACTGGCACCACCCGTTCCCCAGACCTCGATCTCGTCGGCGCCGGTCTCGCGTGCGATGACGCACTTGCGGATCAGTGCGGGGATGACGTGGGACACGTCGGGGTGGAACTTGTCGCCGGGGCCATAGAGGTTGGTCGGCATCACGTAGGCACCGCGTTGGCCGTACTGCGCCCGGTTGGCCTGCAGATGCACGAGATGGGCGAGTTTGGCAATGCCGTAGGGAGCGTTGGTTTCCTCGGGATATCCCGTCCAGAGCGAGGTCTCCTCGAAAGGAACAGGTGTGTGCTTCGGATACGAGCAGATCGTGCCGACGACCACCGTCTTGGCGACCCCGGCGTGGCGGCAGGCCTCGATGACGTTGGTGCCGAGCAGGAGATTCTCGAGATAGAGGTCGGCGGGAGCCTCCATGTTGGCACCGATGCCGCCCACGCGAGCCGCCAGGTGGATCACGACATCAGGGGCCGCGGCGCGAATCGCGTCGTTGGCGGCCACGTTGTCGCGAAAGTCGACCTCGGCGCTGTTCGGTGCGTCGATGTGCGTGATTCCTCGGTCCCGGAGCTGGGCGTGCACCGCGCGGCCGAGGAATCCCGTGCCGCCGGTGAGAAAGATCCGCTGAGATTCGAACGGTGTCGCCATCGGAGGAGATCGTAGCTGGTCCTGCCAGACTCCGACCGTGGGTCCACGAGTCGCAGCGGTCGTTGAGCAGAGTTGGCACCGAGTTCCGGGTGGCACGGCCACGTCCACCGTTCGCACCGTCGACGCTCTCGCCGCATTCACCGACGTCGATGTCATCGGCATCGCCGCTCGCCACAGTGAGGGTGCGCCTGCGGATCTGACACCGACGGTCCCCGTCCAGCATCTTCCCCTCTCGCGCACCGCGCTGTACGAGAGCTGGCATCGCTTCCGCCGCCCCTCGGTCACTCGTTGGACGGGACCCATCGATCTGGTCCACGCCACCGGCGGCGTGGTTCCCCCTCGATCGGGAGTCGCGCTGGTGGCCACGATCCATGATCTCACGTTCCTCCACCGCCCCGAGCAGTTCACCAGACGAGGTGTGTCGTTCATGACACGGAGCCTCGAACTCGCGCAACGCGAGGCGGACATGGTCATCGTGCCGTCCGAGGCGACTGCCGAAGACTGCTTGAGCGCGGGCATCGAGCGGAGACGCCTACGAGTCATCCCGTGGGGGTGCACGCCGGCCGTGATCCCCGATGCGGATCGAGCGAGCGTGAGAGCGGCCTACTCGCTTTCTGACGAGTTCCTGCTCTGGGTCGGCACCGCCGAGCCGCGCAAGAACCTCCCGGCCCTCCTGGAGGCCCATGGGAGGACGCAGAGTGATCTGCCACTCATCCTGGTCGGCCCGCCCGGGTGGGGCCGAGATGCGGCGTATGGCGCTCCCGGCGGCGACGAGCGGGTCCGTCACCTCGGGGTCGTTCCGCAGTCGGTATTGACGGTTCTCTACGAACTCGCCACGGCCTTCGTGTATCCGAGTCTGATGGAAGGTTTCGGCATGCCCGTGCTCGAGGCCATGGCCCAGGGAACGCCCGTGATCACGAGCCGTTGGTCGGCAACCGAGGAGGTCGCCGGCGATGCCGCGCGCCTGATCGATCCCGCGGACAGTGGTTCGATCGCGGTCGCGATCGACGAGCTCGTGTCCGATGTGGCGCTCCGAGACCATCTGGGTGAACGGGCCCGCTCGCGGGCCGCCGGGTTGACCTGGGAGAACACCGCCAACCTGACCGCCGAAGTCTACCGCGAGGTCGTGTCCTGATGGAATCGCGCCCATGAAGGTCGCCGCGAACCTCGCGTTCGTCGTTCCCGGCGGCGTCGGTGGCAGTGAGGAGTACTCGGTTCGGTTGCTGCGGGCACTCGCCGCTCTCGGGTCCGACGATGTCGACGTGACCGTCATCGGCTCCCAACAGCTCTTCGCCGAGCACGCGAAGCTCGGCGGTCACGCATGCCTGCCCTTCCGGGGGCCCGTTCACCGCCGGCCGTACCGGATCGCGGTGGAGTCGACCTGGCTCGCCCACGCAACGCGGGATTTCGACCTCGTCCATCACTTCGGAGGCCGGATTCCCGCCCGCCGTCCCGACATCCCCACGGTGCTGACCGTCCACGACATCCAGCCCCTCGACATGCCGGAGAACTTCTCGACCCTGAAGCAGCGGTATCTCGCCTATGCGCTGCCGCGGGCCATCCGTGGCGCCGATGTCGTGGTGACCCCGTCGGCGTGGGTACGGGGCGGAATCATCGACCGCTTCGATCTCGATCCCGCGCGAGTGCGGGTCGTCTCCTCGACCTCTGACCCTGGTGTGGTCAACGGTGCTGTTCATCCAGCGGTGGCCGCGCTCGGCGACCGGCCCCTGATCATCTATCCGGCCGTGTCACACCCGCACAAGAACCACCGGGTGCTACTGGACGCCCTACCCGCGATCATCGACGCGCACCCCGACGTCCTCGTCGTCTTCACAGGCGGCCGGGGACGGTGTGCCGAACCACTCGACGCCACCTCGCGTGCCATCGACCCTGCCGGGCGCCACATCCGTCACCTCGGCCGTGTCGAAGCCGCCACGCTCGCCGAGCTGACAGCCCGGGCGGACGTGATGGCCTTCCCCTCTCGGTACGAGGGGTTCGGTCTGCCGGTACTCGAGGCGATGCACCGTGGCACTCCAGTCGTCGCCGCGAACACCACGGCGATCCCCGAGGTGCTCGGCGACGCCGGTGTGCTCGTCGACCCGGGCGATGTGGATGGTTGGGCGCAGGCCCTGAGCGGTCTGCTCGCCGACGACGTCCGTCGTGCCGAGCTCGCTGTGGCAGGCACGGCGCGAGCCGAGGCCTATTCTCCAGCCTCGTCAGCCGCCGCACTGTTGGGTGTCTGGCGAGACGCCGTCGGGTAGGAGGAGGATTGTCGATGCGGGTCCTGGTGATCTGTCCACACTTCGATCCCGACCCCGCCCCGACGGGCGTCGTGATGACGGAGATCGTCAAGCGCCTCATCGAGGAGGGTCGTGACGGTGACGGTCATGAGGTCGAGATCGTCACCTCGCTTCCGTGGTACACCCAACACGCCGTCGAAGAGGGGTGGCGGGGCCGCCCGTGGCGAACCGAGCGCACCGCGTGGGGACGTATCACCCGCGTACATCCGTTCCCCACGGACAAGCGCAACATCCCCGCCCGTGCCCTCGCCTTCGCCGGCTTCACCGGTCTCGCCGGGATGCTCATGCTGTTTCGCCGCCGACGGCCCGATGTCGTGCTCGCGATGTCGCCGCCGCTCACGCTCGGGTTGCCGGCGTGGGTCACAGCCCGGGTGCGTCGGGTGCCATTCGTGTTCAACGTCCAGGACATCTTCCCTGACGTCGCGGTCGAGGTCGGAGCGATCAAGAGCAAACGGGTGATCGCGATCGCTCGTCGGCTCGAGCGGTTCATCTATCGCCGGGCCGAGGCGGTGACGGTGCTGTCCGCTGACCTCGCGGACAACGTGTCCGACAAGATCGGGGCAGGGTCATCGACGGAGGTTCGCGTGATTCCCAACTTCGTCGACACCGAACGGATCGCCCCCGCCGAACGGCAGAACCCGTACCGGCGCGAGTTCGATCTGGGTGACCGGATCGTGGTCATGTACGCCGGCAACCTGGGCTTTTCGCAACCGTTGGATCTGATGATCGACGCGGCGCGACGGTTCCGCAACCGAGACGATGTGGTGTTCGTGATCAACGGCGGTGGTTCGGAGCGACCACGGCTCGAGGCGGCCGCGGCCGATCTGGCCAACGTCCGCTTCATCGACTTCCAGCCTCCGGACCGGCTCGCCGAGACGCTGGCGGCGGGCGATGTCCACGTGATCGCGCTCCGGAAGGGCTTGGCGCGGTCCTCGGTGCCGTCCAAGCTCTACTCGATCCTCGCCGCGGGACGCCCGGTACTCGCCTCGATCGATCCGGAGACCGAGGTCGAGCGTGTCCTCCTCGAGCAGGACTGTGGCGTGACCTGTCCCCCGGAGGACAGTCAGGCGTTCGCCGCGGCCCTGGGAGCGCTGCTCGAGCGTCCAACCGAGTTGGCGGAGATGGGGGAGCGGGGCCGGCATTTCGTCGAGACCTGGATCTCGCCTGCGGGGGTGGCGCGGGCCTACATCGACCTGTTCGACGAGCTCAGAAGCCGTCGCTAAACCACGGGGGTGCGCGCGGATGCATGCCGTAGGGCCGCTAGCGTTGCTCGCCGTGGGTAAAGCAAGTTCGTCCAAGAAGGTCCAGCGGGCCGCCAAAGCAGCAGCCTCCTCGCGCGGCGCCTCGGAGAAGCGGGAACTCGGGTTCCCTCTCACGGTCGCAGCCGTCGTCGTGTTGGGCATCGCGCTCGTGCTCATCGCCCGTCAGAACCGTGAGGTCGTGGCGCCGACCACGGCCGACCACTGGCACTCGGCGTACACGGTGTACGACTGCGGCACCGTCGTCGCCGACTTCATGGCGACCGCCGACCCTGACGGCATCCACAGTCACCAGGACGGCCTGATTCACATCCACCCGTTCAACAGCTCGGCCACCGGCGATGATGCCCAGATGTCGGTGTTCTTCGAGGCCATGGGTGCCACCGTCGACACCGACGAGATCACTGGCCGAGAGTTCCCCGACATCGTGGCCGACGAGGGTTGTGGCGGCGAAGCCGCCGTGATCAAGGTCGGCCGATTCGAGGTGGACCCGGAAGTCCGGCTCGTGGCGGTCTACGACAAGGACTTCGAGGACATCCAGTTCCTCGGCGATCGCGAAGCGTTCACCATCGCCAAGGTCCCGGTCGGTGAAGATCCGCCCGCCCCGAGTGCGGAATCCCTCGCTCAACTCGACGCCAGCACCGGTTCCGACCTGATCTCGCAGTCTCCGGTCCCGTTGGAGACCCCCGAAGACGGCGACACCACCGATGGTGAGGACAGCGAGTCCGACTCCGACGGATAGCGGGCAGCGAGTGAGTCGGACGGGCCAGGACGGTACCGGAACCCAGGAGGCGCGATGAAGGCGGTAGTACTCGTCGGCGGGTTCGGAACTCGACTCCGCCCTCTCACCTCCACCACACCGAAACAGATGCTGCCGGTGATCGACCGACCCATGCTCGAGCATGTGATCGCCGGGTTGGCCCGTCACGGTGTCGATGAGGTCGTGCTTTCGCTCGGCTACAGAGAAGACGTGTTTCGCGAGGCATACCCCGATGGCGAGTGCGCCGGCGTTGCGCTGAAGTACGCCGTTGAACCCGAGCCGCTCGATACCGCGGGAGCCGTGCGTTTCGCCGCCGAAGCCGCCGGTATCGATGAGACCTTCATCGTCGTCAACGGCGACGTCTTCACCGATCTCGACGTGAGCTCGGTCTGGCGACGACACCATGAGGTCGGTGCGGAGGGCACGATCGCGTTGACACCCGTCGACGACCCCTCCCGGTACGGGGTCGTCCCGACCGATGCCGAGGGCAAGGTCCTCGGGTTCGTCGAGAAGCCTCCCCGCGAGGAGGCGCCGACGAACTGGATCAACGCCGGCACCTATGTGCTCGAACCGTCTGTGCTGCAACGGATCGAGACCGGCCGCAAGGTTTCCATCGAACGCGAGACCTTCCCGGCGATCGTGGCGGACGGCGGCCTGTGGGCCGTCCGGTCCGAGGCGTACTGGGTCGACGCCGGCACACCGGCCACCTATGTGCAGATCCAGCTCGATCTGCTCGACGGTCTCCGCGGCGACCCTGTCGACGGTGTCGCCGACGATGCGTCGATCGACCCGTCGGCGGTGATCGACCGTTCGGTGGTGATGAGCGGCGCCAGGATCGGGGCCAATGCCGTCGTTCGGGACTCGGTCGTCTCCATGGGCGCGGTGGTCAGGGATGGCGCGCTGATCGAGGATTCCGTCGTCGGGCCGGGTGCAGTCGTCGGCACCGGATCCAGGCTGACCGGCCTGTCGATGCTCGGTGACGGGGCGTCCGTCGATGACCACGCCTCCCTGGTCGGAGCGAAGGTCCCGGAGGTCGACTGATGGCTGTTCTCGTCACCGGTGGCGCCGGCTACATCGGGAGCCACACGGCGGTGGCGCTGCACGAAGCAGGTCGAGACGTCGTGGTGATCGACAACTTCGCCAACAGCTCGCGGAAGGCAACCGATGCGGTGCGAGCACTCACCGCCGACTCGGTGGTGGTGGTCGAGGCCGATCTGCTCGACGGCGAAGCCCTCGCAGAGGTCTTCGCCGATCATGACATCGACGAGGTCATCCACTTCGCAGCGCACAAGGCCGTCGGGGAGTCGGTCCAGAAGCCGTTGGATTACTACCGCAACAACCTCGGATCCACGATCGGTCTCGTCGACGCCATGGTCGGCGCGGGCGTGTCCAGACTCGTCTTCTCGTCGTCGTGCACCGTCTACGGCCAGCCCGATGAGATCCCAGTTGTCGAAACCGCGCCGACCGGTGCCGAGAGCCCGTACGGCTGGACGAAGTACATGAGCGAGCAGATCCTGCGGGATGCCGCCGCCGCGCTCGATCTCGACGTTGTGTCGTTGCGCTACTTCAACCCGGTGGGTGCGCATGAGAGCGGCACGCTGGGCGAGGACCCCAATGGCATCCCGAACAACCTCGTTCCCGTCGTGATGCAGGTGGCGGTCGGTCGTCTGGAGAAGCTGATGGTCTTCGGTGACGACTACGACACGCCCGACGGCACCGCGATTCGTGACTACATCCACGTCGTCGATCTCGCGGAGGGTCATGTCGCGGCCCTGGACGCCCTGGCGAACGGGCTCGCCGGTTGCACCGCGATCAACCTCGGCACGGGGGTCGGAAGTTCGGTGCTCGAGGTGATCGGAGCCGCGGCCGATGCCGTGGGTGCTGCGATCCCCTACGAGATCGTCGATCGCCGCGCCGGCGATATCGAACAGATCTACGCCCGGACCGAGTACGCCGCCGAAGTGCTCGGCTGGCGATCAGAGCGAGACCTTGCCGCCATGATGCGCGACCACTGGAACTGGCAGCGGAAGAACCCCAACGGTTTCCACTGACCCACGGCGGGTCTCGGGAGCCGGAGGGTCAGCGGAAGAGGTCTTCGCTCGGGTCACGGACGATCTCGTCCACCACGCCACCACGGCCGAACCACTCGGGATCGAGACCGCGGACGATGGCGACCGCGACACCCTTGGCCTTGCCCATGACGAGATCGGCGGCGGCCGCGATCTCGTCGACGATCGCCACCTCAGTGACCATGAGTTCTCGTCCGAGGGCGTCGGTCGTGCCCCGGAGGTCGGCGATGGCCCGGATGCCGGCGCAGCCGATGGCGACGTCGGTGACCCCACGGCGCCAGGGGCGACCGAATGTGTCGCTGATGACGATCGCGACGTCCTTGCCGTGGCGGGCACGGAGACGGTCGCGAATGCCGCGGGCGGAGCGGTCACTGTCGATGGGCAGCAGCGCGGCCTGGCCTCGTTCGACGTTCGAGAGATCGATGCCTGCGTTGGCACACACGAAGCCGTGTTCGGTCTCGCTGATGATGAGTTCGCCGCGGCGGCGCACGATCCTCACGGATTCCTGTTCGACGAGTGGCTTGTGCGAAAGCGGGTCATTGGGGTCGATTTCGACGAGTCGCCCCTCGGCCTTCGACACGACCTTCTGCGTGATGACGAGGCAATCCCCATCCTGGATGACGGTGTCGGACGCCGCGATCAGTTCGGCGAGATCGTCGCCGGGACGGACCTCGCCGATCCCGGCGACGGGGTGAACTTCGAGACTCATCGGCAGGCCTCCGCACACGCCGTGGCGAGGGCGGTGGCGACGCCGGGTTCGCTCATGATGGTGGGCATGACGATGGGGCGCATTCCCGCGGCCTCCACCTCGGTGGCGAGATCCGCATCGATCTCGTCGATGACGAGGGCGGCGGCGAGATCGCGATAGCGCCGGGCGACGCCGACAACAGAGGACTCCTCACCGAGTTCGCGCAGCATCCGATCGGCGGGACCCTTGAGCGCCGCACCACCGATGATGGGGGACACGGCGACGTTGCGGCTACGGCGGGCGGTGACGGCCTCGGTGACCCCGGGAACCGCAAGGATCGGGCCGATCGAGACGATCGGGTTGGACGGAGCGATCACGAGGCTCTCGGCATCACCGATGGCGGCGAGCGTCTCGGGGCTGGCGGCCGACCGTTCGGCGCCGGCGAAGCGCACCGATGTGACCTGCACCGCGTGGGCGAGGCGCACGAAGTACTCCTGGAAGCCGATCTCGCTCCCGTCGGTGAGTGTCACGCGGGTCTCGACACGATCGTTGGTGACCGGGAGAAGGCGGCAGCGCAGGTCCCATGCTGCTGCGATGTCGGCGGTGACCGCGGTGAGGTCGGACCCGCCCTGGAGCCGGGCGGTGCGAAAGAGGTGGGTGCCGAGGTCGCGATCGCCGAGACTGAACCAATCGTCGCCGCCGTAGCGGCCGAGTTCGGCCATGGCCGTCCATGTCTCGTCGACGAGACCCCAGCCGCGCTCGGGATCGATGGCGCCGGCAAGTGTGTAGGTGCACGTGTCGAGATCGGGGCTGATGTGGAGCCCGTGCAGGACCACGTCGTCGCCGACGTTGACGATCGCCGTGACGGAAGCGGGGTCGAACGCCTCGATCGCACCACGGAGGTACCGGGCTGCGCCGACGCCGCCGGCCAGCACGGTGTGCATCAGGCGAGGCCCCGGAGGCGACCTTCGAGAAGATCGATGTCGGCGTCGACCATCATGGTGACGAGTTCCTGGAAGCTGGTGGTGGGTTCCCAGCCGAGCTTCTCCTTCGCCTTCGTGCCGTCGCCGACCAGGAGGTCGACCTCGGCGGGGCGCATGAAGCGTTCGTCCACCGTGACGTACTCCTGCCAGTCGAGGTCGACGTGGCCGAAGGCGACCTCGCAGAACTCACGGACCGAGTGGGTCTCGCCCGTGCAGATCACGAAGTCGTCGGGCTCGTCCTGCTGGAGCATCCGCCACATGGCGTCGACATAGTCACCCGCGAAGCCCCAGTCACGCTGGGCGTCGAGGTTGCCGAGTCGGAGTTCGTCCTGACGTCCGAGGTGGATCTGGGCCACGGCATGGCTGATCTTGCGGGTGACGAATTCGAGGCCTCGGCGAGGGCTCTCGTGGTTGAACAGGATGCCGGATGTGCCATGTAGCCCGTAGGACTCGCGGTAGTTGACGGTGATCCAGTGCCCGTAGACCTTGGCGACGCCGTAGGGGCTGCGCGGGTGGAACGGTGTGGTCTCGGTCTGGGGAACCTCGTGGACCTTGCCGAACATCTCCGACGAGCTCGCCTGGTAGTAGCGGATCTCGGGGTCGACGAGCCGGATCGCGTCGAGCAACCGGGTGACGCCCAGCGCAGTGGTCTCGCCGGTCAGTACCGGTTGCCCGAAGGAGGTCTGCACGAACGACTGCGCGGCGAGGTTGTAGACCTCTTCGGGGCGATACGTACGTAGGATCTCGATCATCGAGACCTCGTCGAGGAGGTCGCCGGGAACGAAGGTGACGCGGTCCTGGATATGGGCGATGCGTTCGAAGTTCACGGTGCTGGACCGGCGGACCATGCCGATGACCTCATAGTCCTGCTCAAGCAGGAACTCGGCGAGATAGGAGCCGTCCTGCCCGGTGATTCCGGTGATGAGTGCGCGCTTGGCCACGGTTGTTCCTTGTTTGAGACGGGGTTTGACCCCGGTGTCGAGTCAGAGTCAGGCCGACGGTGAAGTAGCTGACGCTACCGGCCGCCAGTGTTGAAGCAGATCGTCCAGCGTTTGTTCGATCGCGAAGTGCGGCGACCATCCCGTGGCCTCGCGAAGCTTGGAGTTGTCGCCACGCAGCGCCGGGATGTCGACCGGACGGAGCAGGTCGGGATCGGGTTCGAGACGCATGGGTGTGGTGGCGAGTGAGAGCAGCGTGTCGGCGAGTGAGACGACAGGACGGTCGACCCCGCTGCACACGTGGTAGGCCTCCCCGGGCATCCCGTCGATCATCAGCATCCGGTAGGCCCGAACCACGTCGCGCACGTCGGTGAAGTCCCGGCGGGCCTCGAGATTGCCGACCCGGACCGTGCTGTTACCGCTGACCTCGTTGCGGGCCACCCGGCTCGCGATGGCCGACGCGACGAAGCGGTCGCTTTGTCCGGGACCGAGGTGATTGAACGCTCGGGCCCGAACCACCTCGAGTCCGTGGCCGAGCCCGGCCTGGATGCACACCATGTCGGCGGCGGCCTTGCTGGCGGCATAGGGGCTGACCGGGCGGAGCGGCTGTTGTTCGTCGAGCGGTAGCTCGGCCTCGGTGACTCGTCCGTAGATGTCGGCGCTGGTGACCGCCACGACTCGGCTCGCACCGCCGAGCCGGGCCGCATCGAGCACGTTGACCGTGCCTTCGACGTTGACCCGGTAGGTCTCGATGGGGATGTTCCACGAACCCCCGACGTCGGACTGGGCGGCGAGGTGGTACACGACGTCAGGGGCCGCCTCGGCGAACGCGTCCATCAGCTGATCACGCTCGGTGATGTCGGTGCCCGACGCGATGACCTCGTCCCCCGAAGCGGTGAGGTGATCGACGAGGTAGCGGCCGACGAATCCGTCGGCGCCGGTGACGAGTGCTCGCATGTTCAGGCGGGGGACGGGGGCTGGTCCATCGGGCGTCAGTCTAGCGCTGGGGTGTCCCATGATCGTTGAGCTTCAGCGATAGCCTCCGTCGATCGTGGCCGCCACTGACGAACCATCGCGCCCAGACGCTGAGTCGGCTCCCGAGACGCGGGCGGCCACGCCTTCGGTGACGGCCGTCGTCGTTGCGCACGAGCCGGGCGATTGGTTCGAGGAGACGATCGACAGCCTGGTCACACAGGACTATCCGCGTCTCGACATCATGGTGATCGACAGCGCCGGCGACCCTGATCTCCCCGAACGGCTCCGCAAGGTCGCGCCCGCTGCCACACTGCTCGATGCGTCCGACACGACCGGTTTCGCGGCCGCCGCCAACACCGTCATGGAGACCGACCTCGGCTCCGCCTTCCTGCTGTTGTGCCACGACGATGTGGCACTGGCCCCGGACGCGGTCCGCACCCTCGTCACCGAGTCGCTCCGGTCCAACGCAGGAATCACCGGGCCGAAACTCGTCGCGTGGGACATTCCCGAGCAGCTGCAACACGTCGGCCTCGTCGCCGACCGGTTCGCGGTCACCGATGAGGTCGTCGAGCCGGCCGAACTCGACCAGGAGCAGTACGACGCCGTCACCGACGTCTTCGTCGTTCCCACCGCGTGCCTGCTGATCCGAACGACGCTGTTTCGGGAGCTGAGCGGCTACGACCCGGTCATCACCCGGCGCGGGGAGGACGTCGACCTCTGTTGGCGGGCCCAGCTCAGAGGGGCCCGGGTGATCGTGGCCCCCGATGCGATGGTGCGCCACCGTGAGCAACTGGTCGAACGGACCGGGGTCGACGACATCCGACGCACCCGGGCGCGCCACCAGCTCCGCACCGTGATGGTCAACAGCAGTGCGCCGGCTCTCGCCGTGACCCTGCCGCTCATGATGGGGCTCGCCGTGGGTGAGCTGTTGGTCGCTCTCGTGACCCTGCGCTTCGGGCATGTGCGCGATGTGATCCACGCATGGGTGTGGAACGGCAAGCGGCTCGGGGAGACCCGTCGCCGACGGAAGTTCGTGAGGTCGTCGGCGAGGACCGCGGACGCAGACGTCCGAGCCCTCCAACAACTCGGAAGCGTGCGGATCAATGCGTTCGTCCGAGGCCAGATCGGGCGGGGAGAGCGACGCTTTGGCAACGAGCTCGTCAGCGCCATGCAGACAGGCACGACTCGATTCGCGGTTCTCGCCTGGGTCCTGGTGGTGGTGTTCGTTCTGTTCGGGTCGCGTGTGTTGTTGAACGACGGGCCCGCGGCCGTCGGCGACTTCGCCGCCTTCCCGTCGTCGGCTGGAGAACTCGTCGGCGATTGGTGGAGCGGTTGGGTCCATCGCGATCTCGGTTCGGCGGCGGCGATCCCCACCGGCTACGGACTGGCCGGTGTGCTCGCCTGGATCCTCGGCGGCTCTCCCGGACTGGTTCGCACCTGGCTCGTTCTGGGCCCGGTCTTCGTGGGCCTCGTCGGCGCCTGGCGCCTGCTCGGGGTGACGGGCTCTCGCCGGGCCCAGATCGCCTCCCTGGCGGGGTATGCGGCACTGCCGCTCGCCTGGAACAGCATCGCCGCGGCGTCGATGCCGGGACTCATCGGATTCGCGGTGTCGCCGTGGTTGCTGACAGGCGCTCTGCGGGTGCAGGCCTCCGCCCCCTACCGGGTGGCGAGCGGACCGGTGAGAGGCTTGCCGCGTGCATCGCTCGGCATCGGCACGGCTGTCGGCCTGAGTGTCATCTTCGAACCGTCCGCTGGTCTGATCGTCCCGCTCGTCTTCGGCGGGTTGCTGGTCGGCTCCCTCCTCGCCATCCGACCCGTCGGCGCCCACCGCCTTCTCGCCGCGGCGCCGCTCGTGCTGATCGTCGGTGCGCTCGTGGCCCTGCCTCAGACCCTCGATCTGCTCGGTTCCGGCTTTTCGTGGGACGTCTTCGCCGGTGGCCGAACGGGTTCGGCCACCACCGTTTCGGCGGAGGATCTCACCCGCTTCTCCGTCGGGCCGGTCGACACCGACCCGCTCGTCTGGTTGCTCGGTGTCGCGGCGGCGGTTCCGCTGCTACTCGGACGCTCCTGGCGGTTCGACCTCGGTGTCCGCCTCTGGACCGTCGCTCTCGGATCGTGGGGTCTGGCGCTCGTCGCCAGTCGTGGACTCCTCGACTTCGGTCTCGCCGACCCCGCGCTGTTGATCGCGCCGGCGGCGGCGGCGATGGCCGGCTTGCTCGGCCTGGCCGTCGTCGCCGCGGAGCACGACCTTCGCCGGGCCGGGTTCGGATGGCGCCAAGCGCTCGTCCCGATCGCCTTGGTCGCCGCGGTGATCGGCGCGTTGCCCACCGTCGGTTCGATCGAGACCGGTCGTTGGGGTCTGGCCCGCCGAGGCTTCGAGGAGGCGATGCCGTTCGTCGATGCGGGGGTGGATGGGTCGTACCGCGTCGTCTGGCTCGGTGCGCCGGAGTTGCTTCCCGCCGACGGCCGCCCGCTTGCCGGGGGAATGGCATGGGTGGCGACGCTCGACGGCCTTCCGACCGTGACGGATCGCATCGTCGCCCCCAACGCAGGCTCATCCGATCTCATGGTCGAGGTTCTCGACAGCGTGATGACCGGATCTACGCAGCGGGCCGGACGCCTCCTCGGCGGGCTCGGCGTGCGCTACGTCGTGCTCCTCGAACGCCTCGCTCCCGCGCCCTACAGCCCCGACGGTCAGACTCGACCGACGCCTGACGTGGTGATCGATGCGTTCGGTCGTCAGCTGGATCTTCGACAGATCGTCGGGTCGAACTCGGCGACCCACGTCTACGAAAACACCGAGTGGACGAGCGTTCGTGCCGCGGCGGTGGCGGGGTTCGACCAGGGAGTCTCGGAGCTGGCCGACCTCAGCGTCGAGCCGCTCGTCGGCACGGTCGGCGTCCTCAGCGGCACCGGGCATGACATCGTCGGCCCGATCCCCGACGGGGTCGAGGTCCTCGTGAGCCAGACGCCGAACACCGATTGGGTGCTCGAGGTCGACGGGGTGGAAGCTCCCCGTCGTGTGGCCAACGGGTGGTCGCACGCCTTCCTCCCGCCGATGGGCGGTGACGCCGAACTGTCCTATCAGACCCCATTCGGCCATCGTGCTGCGACGCTCGTCCAGCTGGTCGTGCTGTCGCTGCTGGTGGTCGAGCGTCTCCGGCGCCAGTTCTGGGGAGGGTCGGCATGAAGGCGATGCGACTCAGCGCCATCGTCGTGATCGTGGGTGCCCTCGTCGTCGGCTTCGTGGCCGATCAGGAACCGCGGACATTCGATGAATTCGCGTCGGTGGATCGCCTCGGTGTGTCCACCACGACGAGTGGCACCTGGTTCTGCCCCGGTGGCTCCGGAGGGGGGGGCGTCGCCGTCATCGGTCTCGAGATCGTCAATGCCGGCGAGGAAGCGGCCACGGCCGAGGTCACCGCCCTCGGCTCGACTGCCGGAGAGATCACCTCGACCCAGCTCGTTGTCGCCGCCGGGGAGCGGTCGTCGGTCCCGCTTGCCGAGCTCGCTCCCGAGTCCGACTGGGTTGGCGCGGTCGTCGAGATCGACAGCGCCATGGCCATCGTCGAGCAGACTCACGAGGGCGTCACGGGCACCGATCGATCCACGTGCTCGACCCGTGCAGGCACCTCGTTCACGGTCACCGATGGCGCCACTCGTGCGCTGTCCGACGGCGAAGAGATGACCCTCCTGTTGCTCAACCCGTTCCACGAGGACGCGGTGGTCGACATCTCGTTCGTGGCCGACGTCGGCCCGGACTCACTCGATGCGGTCGTCGTCCCCAGCCAACAGCTGGTCGCCATCAATGTCACCGACGAGGTCACCGTCGCTCGCCGGGTTGCCGCCACCCTCGATGTGATCGCCGGTCGGTTGTCGGTGTCTCGCGTGCAGATCCGCAACAGCGAGTCGATGCGGGGCTTGTCCGTGACGCCCGCGATCATCGACGGGGCGGTTGCGAGCGTGGTGCCGAGCCTCGGCACCGGCGAGACCGTCGACACCGTCACCGTCACCAACCCGCACCGGACAGAGGCGGCGGAGGTCGATCTCGAGATCGTCACCGATGGATCGGTGTCGCCGGATCCGATCGAATTGACGGTTCGGCCCGGCCGCACGGTCCGGGTCGACATGAGCACCGAGGATCGCCTGCGGGAGCTCGGCGCCTTCTCCCTCATCGCCCGGTCCTTGAACGAGATCCCCGTCTCGGTGATGCTCGAGAGTGCCGCCGGACTGGCCACCGACGGTGTGCCCGGAACGGCGGCGGTCACCGGTATCGATGGCGCCTCGGATCTGTGGATCGCTCCGATGGAGGGCGGCGCCGGTTCGCTCGCCATCGTCAACCCGTCGACCACGTCGATCGCCACCGTCGACGTCAGCGTCGTCGGGTCAGATGGTCAGCAGACCGTGCTCAGCCTCGAGCTGGGTGCGGGTCGACGCACGAGCATTCCGGTGGTGGAGATCGGCGAAGGTCGCCCGATCGTGGTCGTGACCGCCACTGCACCGGTGGTCGTCGGTCGTGACCTCACCGGGTTCACGTCGCGGCAACTGCTGGGAGGAGCGGCGGCCGGGGCCGTCACTCCGCTGAGTCAGATCGAGTAGCGGCCACCGCGGCCCAGAGCTCGGCGGTGGTCACCGGTCCGAGGAACGCGTGTTGGACCACTCCATCGTCATCGGCCACGACCAGGGTCGGCACGCCGTCGATCCGATAACGCTCGTGAAGCCGCTTCTCGGCGGACACCTCGAGTTCCTGAACGGCGACCGAGTCGCTCTCCAGGTGCTGGGCCCGTTCCCAGACGCCCGCGCAGGTATCACACGTCGACGAGGTGAAGACGGCGACGAGCCACGCGGCCTCCGGTCGGACGAAGTCGCGGCGGTCGAGGAGTTGCGGGACATGTGTCGACTGGACGTACTTGTCGCGCCTCGAGCCGCCGAGCATTGTGGCCACGACGCCTGCGATCGCAAGGGCGCCGACGACCAGGAGAACCCGGTCCATGGATCAGCCGGCGTCGTCGCCCGAACCGACCTCAGCCGGCTCAGCATCGGTCGTTTCGGCCGGACCCGACCGAGACACCTCGATCAGGCGGTCGACTTCGGCGCCGGTGATCGTTTCGTGCTCGAGCAGCGCCCGAGCGACGAGATCGAGACCATTGCGGTACTCGATCAGCAGGTCGCGGCAGCGATCCTCCGACTCGATGAGGATCCGACGGACCTCGTCGTCCACCAACTCCTGCGTGGCGGGGGAGTAGCTCTTCGACTGCATCATGTCCTCGCCGAGGAAGACCGGACCGGCGTCGGACAGCGACATCGGACCGACGGCTTTGCTCATGCCCCATTCGGTCACCATGCGGCGGGCCATGCTGGTGGCCTGCTGGAGATCGTTGGCGGCACCCGAGGAGAATTCGTCGAAGACGAGTGCCTCGGCGACGCGTCCGCCCATGGCCATCACCATTCGGGCTTCCGCTTCGTCCTTGTCGAGGCTGTGGCGATCGCCCTCGGGGAGGGTCATGGTGACGCCGAGCGCCATACCGGTCGGGATGATGGTGACCTTGTGGACCGGGTCGTTCTTGGGCTGCACCGCGGCACACAGGGCGTGCCCCGCCTCGTGGTAGGCGGTGCGTTCGAGCTCTTCGGGGGAGCGGACCATCGAATCCCGCTCGATGCCGAGCAGGGCCCGGTCGCGGGCGGAATCGAAATCGGCGGCCGAGATCTTGTCACCGCCGCGACGCACCGCGAACAGCGCCGCCTCGTTCACGAGGTTGGCGAGATCGGCGCCGCTCATACCGGGGCTACCCCGGGCGATGACGTTCACGTCCACGTCGTCGGCGGTTCGCTTGCCCTTGAGATGCACACCGAGGATCTTCACCCGATCCTCGAGCTCGGGGAGCGGCACCACGACCTGGCGGTCGAAGCGGCCGGCGCGCAGGAGGGCCGGGTCGAGGATGTCAGGGCGGTTGGTGGCCGCGATGATGACGATGCCCTCGGAGCCCTCGAAGCCGTCGATCTCCGACAGCATCTGGTTGAGGGTCTGCTCACGCTCATCGTGGCCGCCGCCGAGTCCGGCCCCACGCTTGCGGCCGATCGAGTCGATCTCGTCGATGAAGATGATGGCCTTGCCCATCTTGCGGGCGGATTCGAACAGATCGCGGACACGGCTGGCGCCGACGCCGACGAACATCTCCATGAAGTCGGAGCCGGTGACCGACATGAACGGCACGCCGGCTTCCCCGGCGGTGGCCTTGGCGAGGAGCGTCTTGCCCGTACCGGGCGGTCCGACGAGCAGAACACCCTTCGGGACGCGAGCGCCGATCTCGGCGAAACGTTCCGGGTGCTTCAGGAAATCGACGATCTCGGTGATTTCCTGCTTGACGCCGTCGTAGCCGGCGACATCGTCGAACATCGTGCCGGGTCGCTCGGTGGAGTAGGTCTTGGCCTTCGAGCGGCCGATGGACATGACATTGCCCATCTGGCCCTGTGCTCGGCGCTGCATCCACCAGAAGAACAGGATCAGCAGGCCGATGGGGAGGAGCAGCGGTAGCCAACTCTGGAGGAAGTTCGGGGTCGGCGTCTTGAACTCGAACGTGTCGACCTGGCTGTTGACGAGCGAGGCATCGTCGTCGGGGAGCGGGATCGGGCCGACGGTACTGAATTCCTCGGTGCCCACCGTGAAGGTGATCTTGCCGTTGTTGTTGTCGTACGTGCCCGAGTCCACGTCGCCGCTCTCGACCTGGGCGATGAAGTCGGAGTAGGCGACCTCATCGGTGTCGCTGGGCTGGGCCAGCGTGGTCGTGAGAAGGATGGCGATGATCGAGCCGAGCGCGATCCACACGGCGTAGCGGGGCCAGCCCGTGGCGGCCGGGCGCGGCGGCGGAGGAGGGC
>JAERSO010000014.1 GCA_016845585.1 Acidimicrobiaceae bacterium
ATGACCTTCCTCCTGCTCGGTGGTGTCCTGCTCGGCGCCACCGACGTGATTGCCGGGTTCGTCGACACCCCCGACGTGTTGCTGGCGTCCGCCGACGACAGCCTCGGCGACGCCATGATCGTCCTGTCGATGATCGGTTCGATCGTCGTGCTGCTCGGCGTCCTCGGCGCACTCGGGGCGATCTCCCTGGCCTACGTCAAGCCGGGCGAGGCCGACGACGACCCATGGGGCGGACACACCCTCGAGTGGGCCACCGCCACGCCGCCGCCCGTCGGCAACTTCGCCGAGCCGCCTGCCCGGGTCCGTTCGGAGGCACCGCTGCTCGACGAGACGCCCGGCGACGAGGGAGGGGAGTCCTGATGGCCGCCACAACCACCCAGCTCGCCGCTCCCGCAATCCGCCGGCCCCGCACGGTGCTCGTCGGCACCATGTTCGCCAGCGGTGCCGCCCTCATGACCTACTTCGGCGTGCTCGCTGTCTATGTCAGCGAGCGGGCCGCCGCCCGCGACGCCGGTGAGGAATGGTTCCCGGAGGGCGTCATCGAGCTTGGCCCGTCGGGCTGGATCTTCTGGACGCTCGTGCTCGCCACCTTCACGGTCCAGTGGGCCGTACAGGCAATCCGCAACGACGACCGCCCCAACGCCTACATCGCGCTTGCGCTCACCGGCATGTTCGGGGCGGCGGTGTTCAACCAGCTCTGGTTCATCATCAACGACACCGGGTTCGCGTTGGCCGGCACCCAAGGTCAATTCCTGTTCTTCGTCATGACCGGCACCTACATCGTCTTCTTGATCGGTGCGGTCGTCTTCCTCGCCCTCACCACGATGCGGGCACTGTTCGGTCAGTTCGGTCCTTCCCAGGACGACGGTGTCGCTGCTGCTGCCATGTTCTGGCATGCGGTCTCCGTCATGTACTGGGTCACCTGGATCGCCATCTTCGTCACCAAGTAGGGATCAGATGTTCACCACGGGCTTCAAGTTCTTCTTCGGACTCACCATCGCCCTCGCCATCGGCGCGGTCGCCTACGGGTACTCGACCGGCGGTGAGCACGTCGGTCCGGTCACGCTCGGCTGGAAGGGCGGCGTGGGCGACCATGTCGGCTACCTGGTCCTCATCGGCGGCGCCTTTGCGTCTGCCTGCTTCGCTGGCATCATCGTCGCCTTCCGCGACGCCGACCCGGCCGCTCAGTCCCACTACATGGGCGTCGAGGCCATTGCGCCGACCACACCCGTCACGGGCAGCTTCTGGCCCGTCGTCGGCGCCTTCGGCGGCGCCGCCATGGTGCTCGGCCTGGTGCTCGGTCCGGCCGTGTTCGTCCTGGGCCTGGTGATCTGCTCACTCGTTGCGATCGAGTGGACCATGGACGCCTGGGCCGACCGCGCCACCGGCGATGCCGGGGCCAACAAGGCCCTGCGCGATCGCATCATGGCGCCCTTCGAGATCCCCGTTGCTGGTGCCCTCGGTGTCGCGGTCATGGCACTCGCTGCCAGCCGGATCTTCCTGAATGCGACCAAGCTCGGTGCCGTCGTTTGGGCCGGTCTGATCGCCGTCACCATCTTCGGACTGGGCATCCTCTATGCGGCCCGGCCCAAGATGAACAAGAACGTCATCGCAGGTCTTGTGCTTGCGGTCGGCGTCGCCGTCATCGCGGGTGGCATCGTCACCGCAGTCGACGGTCAGCGCGACTTTGAACATCACAGCGAACATCACGGTGACGACCATGGTGAGGAGCACGGTGAAGACCATTCGGAAGAGGGAGAAGCCAGTGAGTGATTCCCGCAAGCGCCTGTTGGGCGCTGTTGCCCTGATCGGCCTGATCACGGCCGGCTGCGCCGGCGACGCCGAACTCGACACGCTGCAGCCGCAGAGCGACAACGCCCGCGACATCGACACCTTGCTGGACCGGGTGCTGGTCATCGCCGGGGTGATCGGCGTCCTCGTGCTTGGCGCCGTGGTCTACATGGCGAAGAAGCAGCGGGTGAAGAGCTACGACGGCGACGACGAATTCCCTGAGCAGATTTCGCACAACAACACCCTGGAGATCGGCTGGACCATCGTCCCGGCGATCATCATGGTCGTCGTGGCCGTGCTCACCACTGTGGCGCACTTCTCCCTCAACGAGACCGAGGCCAACGCCTACGAGGTCGAGGTCGAGGGCGACTCCACCAGTTGGGAGCCGAAGATCGTCGTGGTCGGCCAGCAGTGGTGGTGGGAGTTCCGCTACTACTTCACCGAGGACGTCGACGCCGACTTCCTCGACGACCCCCGCAACCTTCCGCCGGCCGACATCGTCACCGCTGGGCAAATGGTCATCCCGACCGGTCAAGAGGTCGAGTTGCTCGTCACGTCCCGTGACGTGATCCACTCGTTCTGGATCCCGGCGCTCAACGGCAAGCGCGACGCCCGCCCGGGCTTCTTTGCTCCGTGGGAGATCTCTGCCGATGAGCCTGGCGTCTACTTCGGTCAGTGCACCGAGTTTTGTGGCCTGTCGCATGCGAAGATGCGGATGCAGACCATCGCGATGGACGACGCCGACTTCCAGAACTGGATCGATGAGCAGATGGTCCCGCAGAGTGCGCCGCCGGAGAACCCCGACGACCCCGTCTCGCGTGGCGCCGCGGCATTCCTCGCCAACTGCTCGTCGTGCCACCTGGTCGAGGGTTTCAATGGCGATGAGGACATCGCCGCTGCCGTGGTCTCGCAGGCCGCGCCGAACCTCACCCACTTCGCCAGCCGCACGACCTTCGCCGGCGGCATCCTCAACACCTACACCGAGGATGGCGAGTGGAACCGCGACAACATCTCGCAGTGGCTGCGAGCCCCCGAAGTCGTGAAGGAGAACTACGCCAACGGGCTTCCCGATGGTGAATTGCCCCGAGGCATGCCCAATCTGGGTCTGTCCGAACGAATGATTAGCGATCTCGTCGCCTATCTCGAGACCCTCGGCC
>JAERSO010000015.1 GCA_016845585.1 Acidimicrobiaceae bacterium
GACTTCGTGGAGACACACCGGTTGATGACGCGGCACCACGGATTCTCGTTCGCCGAGGCGTTCAGCATCGCGATGCGCGTTCACCGCGGCGGCGGATTCATCAAGGACGTCGTCTATCTACGCGGGTTCATGGACGTACTCGACTACCTGCGATCCGGGGCGTCATTCGAACGCCTCCACTTGGGCAAGGTCGCATTGGAACATCTGGGGATCATCGAGGAGCTCGAGTGGCGGCAGATCCTCATGCCGCCGAGACTCATGCCGCGCTCCTACGAGTCTCCGACCGTGACCCAGCGCCTGGACGCGTGTGGACGTGGTCTCACGATCGAGGATCTACTCCGGAGTGTCGAATGAGAATCGGAATGGTCGTCAACCGTCTCGCATCCGAGCGGCCACACTTCACCACGACTCACCTCGCGATGGCGGCCGTGGCGCGAGGCCACGAGGTCGTCTACATCGAGCCGGGCCACTTCGAGCTCGGGATCGATGATCGTGTTTCCGCCCTCGGTCGAGCGGTCCCCCGTCGGCACTTTCGGCGCGGCGATGTGCTACTGCGGGAATTGCTCGACGCATCCACGTTGCGGCCACAGATGCTGGTCGGCGATCTCGACGTACTCATGCTCAGGAACAACCCGAATGAGGATGTCGCCCGCCGACCGTGGGCGCGAATGAGCCCGATCGACTTCGGCGCACTCGCTGCACACGAAGGGGTGATGGTGGTGAACGACCCCCGCACCCTCGCCCGTTCGTTGACAAAGCTGTACCTGCAGGAGTTTCCCCGTGAGGTGAGACCCGACACGCTGGTGACGCGCAACCGAGAGCGGGCCAAGGAGTTCATCGACTCCCATGCGGGACGGGCGGTCTTCAAGCCACTGTTCGGATACGGGGGGCACAACGTCTTTCTGGTGCGCCCCGAGGACGGGCCCAACGTCAACCAGATGTTCGAAGCGGTCGCGGAGGACGGCTATGTGATCGTGCAGGAGTATCTCCCTGATGCCGTCGCGGGCGATACCCGACTGTTTCTGCTTGACGGGCGGCCACTCGTCGCGCGCGGACGAGTGGCCGCAGTCGCCCGACGCCGCACGACCGGCGAGCCCGACATGCGAAGCAACCTGACCGCGGGCGCAAGTGCAGGTCCCGCCGACGTCGACGATGCGATGCTCCAACTCGCAGAGCGGATCGGTCCGAAGCTGCAGCAGGACAATGTGTACTTCGCCGGAGTGGACATCGTCGGCTCGAAGGTGATGGAGATCAACATCATGACGCCCGGCGCCCTGTATCGAGCCGAAGAGGTGGAGGGCGTCAAGTTCCATGACGCGATGATCGAGAACCTGGAACGACGCGTCGCCTACACAGCCGGCTCCCCTCCGGTCGCCTGAGCTTCCGGGGCATGATCGAAGATTCGCCCGTCCACCATCCACAACGTGGTGTCGGCAGCGGCCGCGAGCCGAGGGTCATGTGACACCACGATCACACCCGTGTTCTGATCGGCTGCGAGGCCCTGCAACAGCTCCATGACGTCGTGCCCGGCGGCGGAATCGAGGTTGGCAGTCGGCTCGTCGGCCAACAGCAGCGGGGGCCGGTTGGCGAGTGCCCGAGCGATCGACACCCGCTGCTTCTCTCCGCCGGAGAGGTCGCGTGCGTTGAAGTGGAGTCGATGCCCCAGTCCGACCCGCTCCAGGAGTGCTCGAGCTCGTTGCGTCGCCTCGGTGCCTTTCACCCCCGCCACGTTCAGCACGATCTCGACGTTCTCTTGGGCGGTGAGCGACTCGAGCAGGTTGAAGGTCTGGAAGACGAATCCGATCTTCTGTCGGCGCACCGCCGGCAGCGATCGGCGATCGAGCGCGGCGATGTCGAGCCCGTCGATGACGACCGAACCACTCGTTGGCTCGAGGAGGGCGCCGATCATGGTGAGCAGCGTGGTCTTGCCCGATCCCGAGGGTCCCATGATGAGTGTGATCTCGCCACGCCCGCTGCAGAAGTCGACACCGTCGACGGCACGGACCACGGTGCCGCCGCTCGGGAACTCCTTGCGCAGGGCCACGACGGAGACGAGTGGGTCGCCGGTCATGCGCGAAACACCATGGCCGGGTCGATCCGGTTGATGCGTCGGACTGGCACATACGCCGCGAGCATGGCCACGACAAGGATGCTGGCCGCGACCACAACGGTGTCTGCGAGCCGAAGGTCCGTGACGAACTCGGGAACCTGTCGCCGGACGAGCGTGGCGATGCCGACGGCGCCCACGACACCCAGACCCGAACCGAGCGAGGCGACGATGAAGCTCTGCTTGATCACGACTCGGTAGACGAACGGCCCCGAGGCACCAACCGCCTTGAGGACCGCGAAGTCTCGCGCCCGTTCGATGGTCGACGTGTAGGTCGTGAGCGCCACCACCGCACCGCCGATCACGTAGCCGATCGCCACCAGTGCTCCGACCACCGGCAGAAAGCCACGATCGACCTCGGCCCGCACCGTGAGCGCGAGTTCTTCGCTGGTGCGCACCGAGGCACCGGGCACACTCTGCGCCAGGGCGTCCACCGCGCTCAGCAGCGCGTATTCCTCCAGATCAACGAGATAGAAGTTGACGAAGCCGTCCGCTTGAAGCAGTCGCTCGCCGTCATCGGCATGGAGGTAACCGAGCGCGAAGAGCGGCGTGCCGCCGGGCTGGATGGCTTCGATGCGCAGCGACGTACCGAGCAATGTGATCGAGTCGCCCACGTCGACGCCGAGGTCGTCTGCCAGTACCTGCTGAATCACCACGGCACCACGCGGAGGAAATAGCCAGCGCATCGTGTCGGGGTCGTCCGTCGACACCCCAGCGAGGAGCGCGGGCGGCACCGACATCGACATGAACAGCGCGTTTGCGCCATCACTGGCCGGGCCGACGGCGACCCGCCGCGCGAACACGGGAATGACGCCCTCCACGCCGCTCACGGCCGTCATGGCGCCTTCGTGACCGGATTCGAGCAGCGAGGTCGAGCGGAACGGATCAGTCGTTCCCTCCTGGACGATCCAGGCATCGCCGGGGAAGTCGCCGAAGAGGTCAGAGGCACCTCCCCAACCCCGATACAGGCTCAGGACGATCAGGATGAGCAGCACCGCGAACGCCACCCCGGACACCGACATCGCCAACCGGACCTTCTCCGACAGGAGGTTTCGCCGAGCGAGCGGGACGGTCACCGTGCCATCTCCATCACTGCCAACGACCCCACCGGCACCTCGAATTCATACACCAGCAGCTCGTCACCGTCCCAGCGATGGCCGCTGAGCCGCACACGCACGATCGTCCCACCGTCGTCGTCGATCTGCAAACGTCCGTACTGTCCGGATCCGGCGATCGCACCATGCGAGTACGGTCCGCCCTTCAGCGACCCGGGCCGATCGAGTGCGGCTGCGTGGAGGACCGGGAACCCTGGCGAACCATCGCTCGCGTAGCCGCTGTTGGACCCATCATCGATGGCCACCATGTGCGCGTCGCCGCTCACCATGACCAGATTCTCGACACCAGCAGCCGCGATCGCATCAGCGATCAACCGCCGCTCGTCAGGATGGCCGGACCAGTCGTCACCGGCGGTGTCAGCGGTCGAGATCCACGGCGTCGGGTTCGCCCACACCACCACGGCGTGGGTGCGAGACGACGTCACGAGTTCCTCGATCAACCAGTCGAGCTGGGCCGGTCCGAGCATCGTCTCGTCGGTGCGCTGCGAGCGGGTGTCCGTCAACACGAAGCGCACCCGGCCGACGGTGAACGCTTGGGCGATCGATGCGTCCGGGTTGGGGTCGACGCCGTAATTCGGCACGGCTTGCCGGTAGGCGGTCGACACAGCGTGTCGCGTCGGCGACGTGCTGTCGGCATCATTGGGACCGAAGTCATGGTCATCCCATACGTACACCGTCGGGATCGAGCCATAGACGGCCGCCGGCCCTGGTTGTGAGAGTGCCGTCGCGTATTGCGCCAGATGATCCGTCGGGTCCGTCGACTCGAGGCTCGCATAGTGGATGTCGCCGAGCGCGAGGAACAGGTCCGGCCGGGCCTCGAGAATCCGGTCGAACACTGCACCGTTCGAGCCCGTACGGGCGCAGGAGCCTGCGATCACGAGCAGGCTCTGTGGTCCGTCGGAGAACGTGTGGAACGACCGGTCGGGCTGCGTGGCCTCGGCGCTGTGGCCCCGGAGTCGGACGGCGTATCGGTACTCGCTTCCCGGCGCCAATCCCTCGAGCTCGAAACGAACCACGCCGTCACGATCGGCCGTGCCCGTGACCTCGGTCGCGACATCGCTTTCGTTCCAGTGGGTCAGGGTGACCGGAGCAAGTCGGTCCAGGCCGCCGGCGACCACGACCGCGTGTGTCTCCGTGACCGATCCGAGCCACAGCCAGTCAGCGTCGGACTCGAGCTCGACCGCCGCCGAGCCTGGATGGGTGGGACCGAAGTAGTGGTTGTAGATCTCGCGACTTCCGAGTGCCGTAGCGGTGAGGGTCGTGGCGGTCAGTACGGCGAGCGCGAAGATGGCACCGACCGTGGCATGGTGCTGCCAACCGAGCCAGATCAGCACCGCGGGGAGGATCAACCCGAGCGTGAGCCCGAACGCAACAGGCGGCTGGTACTCGATTGAGGCGAGCAGGCCGAGGGAACCGGCACAGATCGCTATCACGAACGCGGCGACAGCCCTCCACCGGACCGCGGCCAGCCCGGCGAGGCCGACCGCGACCGCCAGCCCGAGCTGTGCCGGCTCGGAGATCTCCGGACCGAGGCCGTCGTCGGCCTGCCGCGACGGGAGTCCGACCGTCGCCGTAGCGACGAACAGCAGTCCGCTCGCCGCCACCGCTGCGCCGACTCCGGCCCGGCCGAGCCAGGCTGCGCGCTGCGGCGACAGGTCGTAGAGGGCTCGACCCCAGGGTGCGAGGTCGGGGTGGGCCGACCACGGACACGATGAGCACCGCTGGTGCCACCATCGATGCGCCACCACCCATTGGGCGCCGGCGACGACAGTGATGCCGAGCACGGTACCGGCGATGATGTCCGTCGGCCAGTGGTCCTCGCGGTGGATCCGAATCATGGCGGTCGCCACGACGAGCGCCGCCAACACGACCCGCACGGCGAGAACCGCTCGGGGGCGCATCCGGAACAGCACGGCCAACGCCGTCGGGAGCAGCCCGGCGATGAAGACGGCCTGCACGATGTGACCGCTCGGGAACGACTCGATCTCACCGAACCCCGTCGGGCGGGTGCGCTCGACCAACTCCTGGAGCAACGCCGTTGCCAGCCAACTGACGACTAATGCGGCCGGGTAGACGAGTGCCATGACTCGGCACCGGAACCCCGACATCCCGATGACCACCACCGAGCCGATGGAGATCACCGTCGAACCCAGGACATCGATCGTCTCGAGATGCTCGATCCAGTCCATGCCGGCGATGGCCGACCGGACGGGTTCATCGATCCACTCGAAGACTCCGCTGTGCTTCTTGGCCTGCCATGTCATGACCGCGATGCCGATCACCCCGAGCACGACCGAGTCGGTCAGGAGGCGTCGAGGGCGGTGGGAGCGTCGCGTCGGGTGGTGGGTCAACGGAAGACCACGCAGGACCGGCATCGTCCACGATGGCGCGTCGGGCCACCGGTAGGCGACAGCAGCGCAAGCGGCGCCGATCAGCACCACAGCGACCGTGACCGACAGCCCGAGCGCCAGCAGCCACCCCCAACCCCCGCCATCAGCGGAGCCCGCATAGAGCGGGATGGCGGCGGCTGGAATCGCGACTGCCGTGACACTCGCAGCCGTCGCCGCCACCACATAGGACGATCGGGACAGAAGGCCGAGTTCAGTCGGAGCACTGACCGACCGATCGAGCAGGTCATTGACGGTGGACACCGTCTCCAGCGCGATCCGTCGATCTCGTGTGCGACGTGTCGTCCGTCCGATCGCGTCACGTACCAGCGACGCGATGGAGAACAGGACGCCAACGCTCATGATGGCCGGCACGAAGACCATGAGGGAATCGCGGTCGACACCGGAGAACGGGTCGACGGGTCGCCGGTGGCTGGGCCAGGGAATTGGACGGTGCAGGTGCGAAGGACGGGGTGAACCGGTCATCGTTCGATCACCACCAGTCCCTGGTCGCCGTCGACCGACAGTGTCTGGCCGTCGAGGTGCTGGGTGGCGCCTATGACGTTCAGCACTGCCGGGATTCCGAGCTCGCGAGCGAGGATGGCGGCGTGGCTCAGGGGACCGCCACGTTCGACGACGATCGCCCCGGCCCGAACGAAGAGCGGGGACCAGGAGGCGTCGGTGGCCTCGGCCACGAGGATCGCACCGTCGCCGAGCGTGTCCATGGGTGACCTGACGACCTGTGCGATCCCGTGGCATCGACCGGGACTCGCCGCCCATCCGTCGAGAACGTCACCCTCCGGCAGCGGTGTCGGTTCTCGTTCGGGGATTCCCGTGAATCGGACCGGCAGCTCGCCCTCGGTTTCGTAGCGACCCAGCCAACTCCGACGGCGACGGAGTACGTCAGCGCCGGGGCCGGGTCCTGCGGCGGCAAGTGCTCGCGCTTCGGCGAGCGAGAGCAGTTCGATGTCGAGTGCTGAGGCCAGTGTCCCGGAAGCGGTCATCCGGCCGCCGAGGTCGAGTAGTGCTCGTCGTACCTCACCGCCGAGCTCGAGGAATGCGGCCTTGGCGCGTTCGCGTCGATGGAGTTGATCTCGTGTCTCGGCCACCGTGCGTCGGACCATACGCGTACGGATGTCGACGAACTGCCCGGTGAGGACCCGACGGCGTGTCCAGCCCGGGAGGGACTTCAGCCGGCTCTCGAGGACTTCTTGCCGCTCGGCCGCATCCTCGTGAAGCACAGGCGGTGCGGGAGGTGTCGTTGCCAGCTCGTCCCAGCTGGGTCCCGCGAACACGGCCGCCGACGCATCCCGCCTGCGGGCGGGTCCGGCACCGGCCCCGGTGACGACGGCCTGGACCTCAGATGCGGCATCGGCTGCACCGAGGTACTCCGTGAGCATGAGTTCGAGACGCCGATAGGACGCGGCCGCGGCCGCAGCCACGGCCAGCTCGGCCGCGAGTCCCCTCGCGGCCAGGCCCAGCAAACGGTCGACATATCGGAGCAGTTCGTCCGTGGACATACGGTCGAGGTCCGGACGCTCGGACCGGAGTACCTCGACCACGCCGATCAACACCTGAGCGTTGTCAACCGCAGCTCGCTGTGTGCGCATCGTCTGCAGGAGTCGTCGCGCGCCATCCCACCGGGACTCGGACCGAACGGGTCGCTCGTCGTCGGCCGCCCGACCGAAGTACTGGATCTCGAGTTCCTGCACGGCCCCCGGCCTCGACGACGCGGCGGCACGTAGTTGGTCGAAGTCGATCGCGACGCGACCGCGTACTCGCCGGACGAAGGAGCGGTCCTCCGCTGGTGCGCCACGAATGAGCCCTAGATTGTCGAGCACAGACCGGAACGCCTCCTCGAGAAGGAACCGGTTCAGTTCCCACCGCAACGGCGGCAGCACGCCCGGAACCATCTCGACGATGCCCGCCGTGGTCAGCTCGTGCTCATCGACCGACGTGTCGAAGTCGTCACCGGTCTGCAGAACGGTGATGGGACGTGCCTGCACCACGGAGACCTCGTCGCCCACCGCTGCCCATTCGACATCCTGTGGGACGCCGTGCACGGCCTCGATCGAGAGCGCGAGATCGAGGGCCCGGCGCGGCGCCGCGGGAAGTGTGTGCGAGTCGGTACGGGGCACGACCCACGCGCTGGGTGTCCGCTGCCCGGACACCAACGTCTCGCCGAGGCCCTCGACAGCCTCGACGCGGGACGCGCCGTCGGCGCCGCCCGGATCGATGGTGAACACGACCCCGGCCGTGGTGGCCGGAATCATCCGCATCAGCACCACGGCCATCGCCACCTCGGCCTCGTCGATCTCGAAAGCTCGTCGGTACGCGGTGGGTGCCGGGTGCCACAATGACGCCCAGACGAGGCGGACGGCACGGCGCACGGCCTCCGGGGAGTCGGCGTCGACGTCGAGCAAGGACCGGTACTGGCCGGCGAAGGACGACCCCTGGAGGTCCTCGACTGTCGCCGACGAGCGAACGGCGAGCCGACCACCGGCGCCGATGCGGCGCGCCAACTCGACGATGGCCTCGTCGATCTCCTGCGGAATGACTGCGCCGAGGAACTCCGCATCGACATCGTCAGCGCTGACCTCCTCACCGGAGGCGATGCGTTCGATCAACGCCTCTACGGCGCGGTTCTCGGCGACGATCCGATACGCCGTCGTCGTGACGACACCCGTCGCGGGGACCGGGTAGTCCGCGGCAACGAGTTCGGCGAGCGACCTCCCCTTTCCTCCGAAGTGAGAGCCGTCAAAGGGGTCCTCCCCGAGCACGACCGCCGCGACTGATTCGGATATCACGGCCACATCACTCAGCGGTCTCGTCGGCGACGATCCCGTGCTTGTACGCGGCGACCGCTCGATCGAGCACGTCGTCGAACGGCTCGCCGGAGCCGGCGGCGCGATGGGCGACCCAGTGGGCGAGATCGGGGCGCAACGTCACCGGGGTTCGGTGCACCCGCTGCCGGGCCCACAAGGCGACGAGTAGCACCGTCGTCACCGCGAAGATAGCCATGAGGTCCCACTCGCGGCTGATGGCGGCATCGAGGATGCCGACGCTGCCACAGACAATCGCCGCCAACCACAGCGCCCGCGAGCCGAGATGCATCACGACAGCACCTCGGCGTGGGCCTGCTCAGCCGGCTTGGCAGCGGCGTGTGTTGCAGCGCCGCGCACGTGGCGGGGACGCGACACCCGGCCAAACCTCTCGTAGACGACCAATGCGATCAGGGCGCCGGCGACCGAATCGAGGATGTAGTGATTGCCCGTGGTCACCACCGACATGCCCACCAGCACGGCCGGGATCACGGCGACGACCTTCACCCATCGCCTGTCAACGCTCGCGGCGACCGCGAGGCACGCAAGGAGCGTCCATCCCACATGGAAGGACGGGAACGCGGCGTACTGGTTTGCCCAGCTCAGTGGGTAGTCGAGGTAGTGGCGTCGGGCGTCGTCGCTGACGGTGCCGACGAATCCCGGCATGAATCGAGGTGGCGCCATCGGAAAGGTGGCGAACAAGACCAGGCCGACGGACCCCGAGACGCACAACGCGTTTCGGAACTGCCGGTAGTGCGGGGGGTCGCGAAAGAAGAGCAGAAGGGTCGCGACCAACAACAACGGCCAGTGCAACCACACGTAGCTGAGGTTCCCGGCGATACGGATGATGTCACTGTCGAGCGCGTGCTGCTGCAGCGAAGCCTCGACATCGATGTTCAGTCGGGCCTCGAGATCGATCAGCGTCTCGGCGTTGCTCACCGCACGACTCCGGGATCCTTCGACCAGGACCCGGCCGCCGAAGTAGACGACCAACGCTGCACCGATCGACACCACTTCCCGACGCCACGAGAGCGAACGACGGGCCCGGACGTGTCGAGGACGAAGCCGGCCCACTGGCAGCTCGGTCGGCGAGTCGGTCGGTCGATGTGTCCCCACACACCGAACGTAGGCATCCACGCGGCATCGCTCCCAGGGGCGAAGGTCATGCTCGACCATCGGACCTTGGTCCCTGGCGGGGCGGAATCGCCTTGCGTTCAGCTGGGGCCGTGACCTCTGACCCCGGCGCTCGCCGCCACACACGGTTCCGCGTCGTCGCTCACCGTGCCGGCAACGAACTACACACGAGCCAGGAGGCGGCGGCGGCCGGCTATGTCATCGAGGCCGACGTGCATGTGTTTCGCGGTCGGGTGGAGGTGCGCCACGAGAAGGCCTTGCGGCCGACCTCTCGACTGTGGGAGCGGTGGTATCTCCTTCCTGGAGACACTCGACGCGTCGAACTCGTGGAGATCCTGGATGCCGCAGAACCGGACGTCGAGTTCCTGCTCGACCTGAAGTGCTTCACCCGCCGAGCGGCCCGCCGTATCCGGTCCGAGGTCCCGGCGTGGGCCCGGGTCACGGTGTCGGCACGGTCGTGGTGGACCTTGTCCGTCTTTGCCGATCGAGCCGACGCCGTGGCCCTCCTGAGCTGCGGGAACCGCGCCCAGCTCTGGCTCGCGGGCCGGTTGCCCGGACTGGGTACCGCGCTGGGGATCACGGCACACGAACGCCTTCTCAGCCCGGAGATCATCGCCAGAATCCGGCACCGCACGCCTCACGTCTACGCATGGGCCCTGACCACTCGCGACCGGTGTCTCCTCCTCGCGGATGCCGGTCTCACCGGTCTCGTCCTCGATGACCCGACCGTCGCACCCACGCACCCGCCGCCGAACTGACCAACAAGTTGCGTATCCTGTTGGGTCGGCCCCCTGCCGCGTTCTGACCTCGTGCATCTGCCTGACTCGTTCACCGTCCCCCACTGGCGCGATGTCGCGCGCCACGCCGTACCCAATGTGGTCGAGGGGAAGCTGGTCCCCGCCGCGATCTTCATCGGTGTCCTCCAGTTCGGCGGCACACGACCCGCGGTCATCGGAGCCCTCACCTGGGCACTGCTCGCCATGGGCAACCGTTTGCTGCGCGGCAAGCCCGTTTCCGGCCTTCTCTGGTTGACGACACTCACCCTGGTCGGCCGCACGATCGCCGCACTGGCGACGGGCAGCACCGTGGTCTACTTCCTCCAGCCCACGGTCACGACGTCGCTCGTGGCTGCTGCCTTCCTCATCTCCGTTCCGATCGGCCGACCGCTCGCGGAACGTCTCGCGCTCGACTTCTGTCCGCTGGACGATTCCACTCGTGCGAACCCGGTGGTGCGGCGATTCTTTCGCGACGTCACCCTCTGGTGGGCGTTCACCAGCATGGTCAACTTCGCGGTGACGCTGTGGTCTCTGCTGACACACAGCCCGACCACCTTTGTGATGCTCAAGTCCGTCCTCGGGCCGATCACGACGACGATCACGCTGGGTGTCGCGTTCATCTGGTTCAAGTTGCTGATGAGTCGGTCGGGTACGCGGGTCCTGGTGGCTGACCAGGGCACGATGGCGCATCCTGGGGTCCGCCGACCCTGACCCTCAGGCCGCCTCGGGTTTCATCACTCGACCGAGGAAAAGGACCGCCCCGGTCGGCTGATCGACGATCCAGAAGTGGAATGGCCGGTCGACCGTGAGCTCCACGACATCACCTGGGGCAGCCGACTCGCCGATCACGACGGCCGTCGCCGCCGCGGCTTCAGTGCCCTCCTCGTCGACCGCGATGAACGCCTCATGGATGACATCAGTGATGGACAGAGGTTCCGGGGAGAGCCGGGAGAAGTCCGCATCTGAGCTGAATGCCGTCGACATTCCCAGGTCCCGGAGCGTGTCGTTCAAGGGCAGTTGCGACCGAAACTCCCATCGAGGGAGCCGAAGACGGACCGGAGCCATCTCGAGGTGATCCTGGATGGCGGCGAGCCAGCCGGCGTCGAGTGCGGCGTCGACGGTCTCGAAGGTCCCGGGCTCGGAGACGGCGACGATCATCGCCAGCTCACCACCGATGTACGGCAGGCGCACGGCCTGCCAGCCATCCTCGGACGCATAGCCAATGTCGGCATCGAGCCGCATCATCGGAGTCCGCACACTCGTCCCGTCGAGCAGAGTGAAATCCGTCTCCGTGGTTCCTCCTTGCTCGAATGGGTGCAGCCATGGCGCGTTCAGGTAAACGGCGTTCGTGAGGACCAGGCGGGTCAGCGCATCCAGCACACCCTCGGGCAAGAACTCGGGGATGCGGTCCCTCGTTTGATCCGAAACCCATTGGTTGATGGTCTCTCGCGCACTCGACGCATCGCCCGCGTAGTCGACGGCATGAACACCCGCGCCGTAGGAGGAAGCGAGCAGGTCCAAGTAGTCGGATTCGAACGAGAATCCTCTCTGCGGCCACACCGCGTTCGCGAATCGGAGCTGGATCTCGAGGGGGTCCCCATCCGGAATAGGGAACGAGCCTTCTCGCGACGAGAGCACAGCATCGAGGGAGCCGAGACTCCGGTGAAGGTCAATGGATTCGGCAGCATGAACGATGGTGTCCATCTCTGCTCCGGTCGGGCCCTCAGCGCCGGCTCGAGCCATGGCCAGCGCCACGACGATCGAGTACGGCGACAGGGCCAGATTGCCGTCCCTGTCACGGAGTTGGCCGTAGAGGTCAGCTCCGGCCGCATTGATCATCGCTGCCGCCGACGACGCTGCTGCGACGTCAGGTGAGACCTGAGAGAGCTCTGACGACACGAAGTCGATGTTCCCGGTCGACGGTGGGCCGGCATCATCTGCCCCATCGCTGCAACCGACGGTCGAGGTGATCAGGGCGGCGATCAACAGCAACCGCGCTGAACGGTACGTGAATGTCCACATATCAACGACACTCGCAGACCCTCCGTGCTGCGATCAGGGTCGAACGCCCGATGTCCTGAGATGTCGTTGCCGGACATGCACGAGCGCTCGCCCGGTCACGGCGGTCCTGTCGGGCAGCGCCCCGGTTCAGCCGGTCGACAGGCCGATCGGCACCGTCCATGTCACCCTCGTGCCACCGGCATGAGCCGAGGCCGTGGTGATCATTGCGGCGCCCCCGAGTTCGAGCTGCACCGTCTCGAGATTGTCGCCCAGCTCGGCGGAGATCACTCGACCACCGGTCAAGACGGCGAGGTCACCCAGAATCGCCTTTCGCCGCTCGCCGAATCCGGGAGCTTTCACCGCGGCAACCGACACGACACCGCGGATCCGGTTGACGACCAGCGTGGCGAGGGCCTCTCCGTCGACCGACTCGGCGATCACCACGAACGGTCGACCGGTCTGGACGACCTGCTCGAGGAGAGGAACCAGTGGCGCCATGGTGGTGATCTTCTGGTCGTGGATCAGCACGTACGGATCCTCGAGCACCGCCTCCATACGCTGCGGGTCGGTGACGAAGTAGGGCGAGAGGTAGCCCTTGTCGATCCGCATGCCTTCGACGAGATCGACCTCAGTCTCGGTGCCGCGGGCTTCCCCGACCTCGACGACCCCTTCGACGCCGACCTCGCCGACTGCGGTGGCCACGACCTCGCCGATGGCGGAGTCATTGTGGGCAGAGACGGTGGCGACGCGCGCCATGTCCTCATCGGAGGAGATGGGGCGCGACAACGCCGCGAGTGCGTCGACCGCGGCAACGACGCCCACCTCGATGCCTCGTTTCACCGCCATCGCACTCGACCCGGCGACCACATTGCGGAGACCTTCCCGCAGGACCTCATGGGCGAGGATCGTGGAGGTCGTGGTGCCGTCGCCGACGTCGTCGCCGGTTCGGATCGCCGACTGACGAAGCATCTCGACGCCGAGCTGTTCCTCGGGGTCTGGGAGCGTCATGCGCCGGGCGATCGTGACCCCGTCGTCACACACGATCGGGATGCCGAAGCGTTCGGCGAGAAGCACGGACCGGGCCTCTGGTCCGAGCGTCGGACGGACGGCATCGGCGAGCGAGCTCGCGCCGCCGAGCAGCTTGGCTCGGGCCTCGTCCTTGAACAGGAGTTCCGTGTGTGTGCTCATCGTCGGCTCACCTGCTCCCTCGCGCGATGCCGGCTCCGGACGCGGCGACGCCGGCCACAGCCGTGTCGCGGGGTGTCCGATCGTCTGGCGTGTGATCGTTCATGATCTGAGCCTGCTCTCCGGTTCGGTGGTGTCCATCTCCTTGAACAGTCGTGGTTGTCGACGGGTCCTTCGTCCCGCTCTGCAGGCCGTCGTCGGCTGGGACGAAGGACCCTGGTCTCTCGAGATCGGACCGCCGACGATGGATCCGATGGAGAAACTCAGCCGCACCGCTCGACTCCTCCTCGCCGGTGGCCTCAGCGCCACCGCGATGAAGCTCCTGCGCCGACCGCGGCGAGACCCTGCTCACGCTCCGGGCAAGCGTCACCGAGGCAGGAGTCCAGAGGTCGCGGACCCCGTCATCGGCGACGTTCCCCCCGACCAGGACCAGCCCTGGGTACGCCGGAGTCACAGCGACAGTCAGCAGCGACGATTCCGTCATTGATCTCAGGCCGTGAGGGTCTGCTGGAACCAGTCGCGAGCGGTTTCGGCCGCGGCAACCAGCGTGCCCGGTTCCTCGAAGAGATGGGTCGCGCCGGGCACTACCTCGAGGCGGCTCGGGCAACGCAAGCGTGCTTGGGCCTGCCGGTTCAGATCGAGCACGACATGATCCAAGCCGCCGACGATGAGAAGGGTCGGCGCCATGACATCGGCGAGGGCGGCGCCGGCCAGGTCGGGACGACCGCCGCGCGAGACGATGGAGGAGACACCCGCGTCCGACGCAGCGGCAGCCTGCAGGGCGGCCGCCGCCCCGGTGCTCGCCCCGAAGTAGCCGATCGGTAGTGGCGCGAGTCCCGAGTCGTTTCGCACCCAGTCGGTGGCCGCTCGGAGCCTGCGCCCGAGGAGTTCGATGTCGAACACGGCCGTCCGATCGACCTCTTCGCTCGGGGTCAGTAGGTCAAAGAGGAGTGTTGCCAGACCGCCGTCGTTCAAGACCTCGGCAACAAACCTGTTCCGCGGACTGTGGCGGCTGCTCCCGCTGCCGTGGGCGAAGATGACAACGCCGGTGGCATTGTCGGGAACGACGAGATCACCCTCCACCCGATGAGCGGCGACACCGATCGCCACAGGCTCGCGGCGTGCTCCCACCGCCTCACTCGCGCCACGACGATGGCCTCCCACGCTGGTCCCGAGCAGTCGGATCACCTCTTCGTCCGTCGTCTGGCCGAAGTCCCGGTAGAACCGGCCCACGCCGTAGAACGGCTCGGGCGTTGCCACCGCGATGAAGGCGTCGGCCGCATCGGCGAGCCGTGACGTCCAGTCCTGTGGCGCCACCGGTACGGCCAGCACGACCCGCTGGGCGCCGTTTGCCCGAGCGACTTCACAGGCCGCTCTGGCCGTGGATCCAGTGGCGATGCCGTCATCGACGATCACCACGGTGCGACCCTCGATCGGGAGCGGAGGCCGGCCCGCTCGATAGGCGTCAGCGCGACGGTCGAGCTCCGCTCGCTCCCGTGTCTCGACATCGGCGAGTTCCTGCGCCGTGACCGCGGCCGCGGTGAGGATCTCACGATTGAGGACCCGGACCCCTCCTTCGCCGATCGCGCCCATGCCGAGTTCGGGTTGGTGCGGCACGCCAAGCTTGCGCACGACGATGATGTCCAGTGGGGCATCGAGTTCATCGGCCACCACGGCGGCCACCGGGACCCCACCGCGTGGCAACCCGACCACGACGACATCGTCGCCCACCTCCGCGGCGAGCACCGCTGCCAGCCGCCGGCCCGCCTCCTCTCGATCCTCGAACCGAACGCCATCCGTTCCGGCGCCACGGCGCCGATGGCGCAGACTCTTCGAGCGTGGATCACGGGGACGGTTCATGTTCGTCATGTCATCATTGCGCACGACCACCGCATCGACGGCCAGGGGCCAACGTCCTGGGAAATCAAGCCCCTACCGGCCTCCGCGAACCACCCGCTGACCCGCCCGAGGACCGCGTGATTCGGTCACGACCGTCCACTGGCCATCGACCGGCCCATCCGCGTAGATCACCACCCAGTCGTCGATGCGGCCGAGCTCGTGGGCCTTCGCCGTGTTGGAGAACATCGCTGTGTAACGACGATCGCCACGGGTGGTGTGTAACACGGGAAGCCAACTCGCATGGGTCGGATTGAACCGGCTGGGTGCGATGGTGGGCAGCGCGTCGTCGTGCGCCTTTGACCGGTACTCGTCGTCGATGTCCAGCAGCTCGCTGATGGCGGGCATCTCTTCGCCGGTGACGGCACCACCACGAGTCGGGCGAACTGGTCGCAGATGCCCGGCCAACGAGTCGACGACTGCTCGCACTCGCTTCGGGCCGAACCCGTCCACCGCGGCGAGTCGGCCGTCGTGCGCGGCGATCTCCAGTCCCTCCAGTGTCTCGACCCCGATTTCGTGGTGGACCCGAGCGGCGAGTCGCGGCCCGATTCCCGCAACAGTCATGAGCACGGACTCCGGGTCGACCGCGCCTTGGAGCCGCTCGAGCCAGCGCCAGCGGCCGTCGGTGACGATGTCAGCGATCGCGAGCGCGAAGGCCTTCCCGATGGTCGGAAGCTCGATGAGGCCGGACACGCCGCGACGGTCGTAGATGTCGACGACCGCCTCGTCCATCGCCTCCACCGTGGACGCTGCCCGGTGGTACGCGTTCACCCGGAACGGGTCGGCATGCTGGGCTTCGAGGAGCTCGGCGGCTCGGCGGAACTGCCGTGCGATCTCTTCGTTGCCGATGTTGACGGGCCGGATGTAGCCACCGCGATCCGGAGCCGGGATCATGATGGTGGAGCCGTGAAACCCGATGCGACCCGGCACAGGTGGCCACTTCTCATGGTCGGACTCCTTCGTCCTGATCGGGGAAGACTCGATCAGCGATGACGTGATCGAGAATGACGTGAACGTACGAAATCCTGGCGTTCGGGCTCAGGGGCCTTGGTCACTACTCACGGCGTTGCTCCGCTCGAGCGTCGCCATCGACCGCGCGGGGACCTTCGACCCTACAGGCGTCGGGCTCGCAGGAGGACAATGGCCCACATGGTGCTGACCACTAACCATGAGGAAGCATCACCCGAATCCCCCAACAAAACGCGAATCCCCCAACAAACGCGACGCCCCCAGAGGTGAGGCTCTCCCGTCATGACCATTACCGAATCCACCGTCGACGCGAACACCGTCCACATGCCTCGCCTGAACGAGCCGGCTCCCTCCTTCACCGCACCGAGCACCGACGGCGAGATCAGCCTCAGCGACTATGCCGGGAAGTGGGTGGTGCTGTTCAGCCACCCGGCCGACTTCACCCCTGTCTGCACGACGGAATTCATCGGCTTCTCGAAGCGATGGGTCCAGTTCACCGAACGCAACGTGCAGTTGATCGGATTGTCGATCGATTCCGTCTACAGCCACATCGCATGGATGAAGAACATCGAGGACAACTTCGACATCACCGTGCCGTTCCCGATCATCGCCGACCTCGACATGGGTGTCGCCTCGAAGTACGGCATGGTGCAACCCGCCGCATCTCAGACCGCGGCAGTGCGCGCCGTCTTCGTGATCGACCCCGAGCAGATCCTGCGCGCCATGATCTACTACCCGCTGACAACCGGCCGCAACATGGACGAGATCGTTCGCCTCATCGATGCGTTGCAGATCAACACCGAAACCGGCCTGGCGACACCGGCGGACTGGCAGGTTGGCGACCGGTACATCGTGCCGCCGCCCGCCACGAAGGACGCGGCCGACAAACGAGAGAGCGAAGGCTACGACACCACCGATTGGTACTTCTCCGAGACCGACTGGCCATGATCCGGTGTCCGATCAGCGCAACCACCGCGTCGTCGTCACAAGCCGTGGCGGTCCAGACGTTCTCCAGTTGATCGAAGAACCGATCCCGGAACCGGGTCCGGGCGACGTACGGGTGAAGGTCGATGCCGCAGGAGTCTCGGGATTCGACGTTCTGCTCCGCTCGATCTCGCTTCCGGGCAACCCGAAACCGCCCTTCACCCCGGGCGAGGACATCGCCGGCGTGATCGACGCGCTGGGTCCCGGCGTCGATGGGCACACGGTCGGGGAGCCCGTCGCCGGCTGGACCTTCGGCGACCAGGGTGGCTATGCCGAATACGTGTGCGGCCCCGCCTGGCGATTCGTCGGCATTCCCGAAGGCCTGACGCCGATCGAGGCGGTTGCGGTCGTGATCAACTACCTGACCGCTCACCTGTATCTCCATCACACCGCCGAGGTCCAGTCTGGCGAGCGTGTGCTCGTTCACGGTGCCGCTGGTGGACTCGGCACGGCGCTCGTCCAACTCGGCAACCTGGCAGGCCTCGACGTGTACGGCACGGCATCGACTCACAATCAGGGCGTGGTGGCGTATCTCGGGGCCACGCCGATCGACTACCGCACCGAAGACTTCGTGGCGCGGATTCGTGCCCTCACCGGCGACGGCGTCGATGCGGTGTTCGACACGGTGAGCGGGGTGCGTCAGCTCTGGCGGTCGTACCGTTGCATCCGGCGAGGCGGGCGTCTCATTCCCATCGGGAGTGTCGGTATCAGCAACGGCGGCAGGAAGTTGATCCCGTTCGGGCTCCTCACCGCTGTCACGCTCAAGCTCGTTCCCGACGGTCGGGGTGTGCCGTTGTCGCCGAACATGATGACGTTCCCGGCGGCCCATCACGACTGGTATCGCCAAACCCTTGCCGAACTCCTCGGGCTCGCCGCGGCCGGTGACATCCGACCGATGATCGGTGGATCGATCCCCTTGTGTGAAGCAGCGAGCGCCCACCAACTCCTCGCCGATGGACGGCACGCCGGCAAGATCGTGCTCACCACCCAACCGTCAGGCGGTTCGGTCGCTGCCTAGCCTTGTGCAGCCCCAACTGCTTCAGCCGAGAAGCGACACGGTCGCCGCGGCGGTGATGGTTGCTGGCGCGACCACTCGAAGCATCCAGCGGAGGCCGAGGAGGGGCGCGCGACGCAATCGGAGTTCGTCGTGGAGCAGCCGATCGGAGAGGATCCAGCCGGCGAACACCGCGATGGCCAGGCCGCCGGCGGGCAGCATGAGCTGCGACGTTGCGTCGTCGAGAAGGTCATAGACGGTTGCTTCTCGGTAGCGATCCATCCAGCCGATCGGATGGAAGTCGCTCCAGTGGTTGAACGAGAGAACCGTGGCCAAGCCGGCCACGAAGCAGGCACATCCGGCGATCCCGACGGACAACGAACGCGACCAGCCGAGGCGGCGGTCGAGCACTGCCACCACCGCCTCGAGCATGGAGATCGCCGAACCCAGGGCGGCCATCGCGAGCAGGGCGAAGAAGGCCACAGCAACCACAGTTCCCGCCGGCATGCTCACGAATGCAACCGGGAGCGTCTCGAACACGAGCCCTGGGCCACTCCCCGCATCCAGATCGTTGGCGAAGACCACCGGAAAGACTGCGAGTCCGGCCACGAACGAGATTACGGTGTCGGCTCCCACGGACGCGATCGCCACCGTCTTGAGGTCGGCGCCGGGTGGACTGTATGCGGCGTACGTGATGAGGATGCCCAATCCCACCCCGATCGAGAAGAACCCGAGGCCGAGTGCATCGAGCACGCCGCGAGCGGTCAGGTCTCCGAACTCGGGAACGAACAAGAAGCGCAGGGTGGCCGCAGCGTCGCCATTGCGAAGCGAATAGACGGCGATGGCGATCAGCAGCATCGCCATGAGAGGCATGAGGACCTTCATGGCCGTCTCGATCCCCTTCTGCACCCCACGAATCACCACTGCAGCCACGAGCACCAGAAACAAACCCTGAAACGACATCATCCGCAGAGGCGACGCAAGAAGGCCATCGAAACCTCCACGAGCCTCCACCGCCCCGTCGGGGAGGCCGCTGACCAGCGTGTCGTAGGCGTAGGCGAGGGTCCATCCGCCGACCACCGCGTAGAAGCTGAGAATGAGAAAGGACGTGACCGCCCCGAGCAGTCCGAAGACGCCCCACCGCGTCGACGCCGACTCCTCGCCTGCGACGACCTCCATGCTGGTGGCGGCGTCGGCCTGCCCGCGGTGACCGATCGCGAACTCGGCGAGCATGACCGGCACGACCACCAGGCCGAGCCCGAGCACGTACACGAGAACGAATGCCCCGCCGCCGTTGGCGCCCACCTCGTACGGGAACTTCCAGATGCTGCCGACTCCGATCGCGGAGCCAACCGTGGCCAGAATGAATCCCGAGCGGCTGGTCCAACCGTTGGCGGATGCAGGGGCGTCGGCGTCTGTCACCGGGCCACCCTAGTCATGCGCTGGTCGACCGGACCCGGCCCGCTTCACCCGTGGGTTGGCACCGGTTCGGGCGACCGGCCGGCAGACCCGCACCCTGCCGACCGCAGAAGCGTCACCCTCCACCACACCCAAGCCGGCCGCCCTCATCTCCGTGCTCGCCGAGGCCGCAGTCGTCATCTGGTGGCTCGGGCTCGGGTTCGCATCCGTCATCTTGATCGACGACCTTGTCGACGGTGATGGTGTGGACCCCGTCCGGAACGGTCGCCGTGACCAACCAGGTCGAGTTGCCCTCGATCTCTTCGGGCAACTCTGCTCCCCAGCCACCCCCGGGCGAGGCAACCGGGCCATCGCGGCGAGACACCGACACATTGAGCCGTTGATGACTCGCACAGGCGATCATGTCGTTCGCGACGTGCAGCTCGACCCGCT
>JAERSO010000016.1 GCA_016845585.1 Acidimicrobiaceae bacterium
ACCAGGTCAAGAACCTTGCGACGAAACTCAGCCGGATAACTTCTCGGCACGATGACCTCCTCATGGTCGACGTGCCCAAGATTCAACTACCCCACCCGCGAAATCCCCGGGGCAGACCAAAACACAGTCGGCCCGGATCAATGATGAGCTCGGTGAGGTCTGCCGCGGACTCGACAACCTCCGCAGCGAGCAACCTCAACTGAAGGCCACCGTCGTCCTCGCGAGGTTTCTCCTCGCCGACCTCGCCGACTGTTGGAAACGCCTGGAACCGCTGGAACGACCGCAGTTTCTCCGCGCCATCGCGCCCCAAGGCTTCACTTATAACGGCGAATACTTTGAAACCGTCGATTTCCCTGACTGGGCAACGCTTAGGCTCCCAACCGAAACCACGGATTCCCGTTTGGTACCCCGTACGGGATTTGAACCCGTGCTACCACCTTGAGAGGGCGACCGAAGCCTTCCGACCAGAACCGATGAATGCCGAAGAACAGCGTCTGACGTGGGCAAACGTAGCCGCTGGTTCCGGCCAGTGCCGGGCAGTCGCGGCGAATGTCGGCGAGCTCATTGGCAGGATCCAGCTGTGCCAGAACCGCCAATCGACACGTTTCAGCCGAGTCCTCGTGCGTCAGCTACTCGCCGCCGACGCACACCTTCTTCGACAACACGGACGATGGCGTTGATCACGAGACTGATCAGCCCGGCGATCACGATGAGCGAGTACACGCGAGCGGGCTGGAAGGTTCGTTGTGCATCGCCGACCAGAGCGCCGATGCCGCTCACTCCCGTCAGGTACTCCACCAACAGCGTGATGACGAGGGCGATCGGCGTTGCGACTCGCACGCCGAGCATCACTGCCGGCGTGACAGACGGGAGGAGCACACGAAAGACCGTGCCGCCTCTGGTGAGCCGGAGCGAGCGAGCGGTGTCGATCAGAACCGGGTCGATACCCCGCACCCCCGTTCTCGTGTTCAGAAGGATCGGCCACAAGGCGGCCAGCGCAACCACCACCAGCTTCATGGTCTCGTCGAATCCGAGCAGGAGCGTTGCGACGGGCACGATCGCCGCCGGCGGAAGCGCCCGGGCGAACTCGAAGGTCGGTCCGAGTGCACGATCGAGCGTTTCCGACGCCCCGACTCCGAGGCCGAGCGCGATCCCGAGGATGGTTGCCACGACCAGCCCCAGTCCGAACGTGCGGATCGTGTCGACGGTTGCCGGAATGATGTCCTCGCCTTGTCCACGGGTGAACAACGCCGGCCACCACGACGATGGGGCCGGATAGAACGGCGAATCCGGCGAGCCGACCAGTTCCCACACGACCAGCAGTAGCACCAGCGGCAGCAGGCCAGACACCGCGGCTAGACCGTTGCGACGCCGAACCCGCGTCGGGGTTCGATCTCGCACGGACAAATCCTGATCGCTCACCAAGATCGCTCCTCGAGCGTCAGAGCGGTCGGAGCAAGAAGCTTGACTGCAGCATGAAACAAGGCGTTGAGCACAATGCCGAGGAGGCCGGCGACGATGACGTACACGAACATCAGCGCCGGTTGCAGGGCTTGACGGGCACCCATCAGCCCGTTGCCCACCCCTTCGGGATTGCCGACCATCTCCGCGACGATCGCCAGCACGAGGCAGAGCGACAGGGCCAACCGCAGGCCCACGATGACGGCCGGGAGCGCAGCCGGAAGCACGATCTTGCGGATCGCCGCCAGCCGCTTCAGCCTGAGCATCGTCCCGACGTCTTCGAGCTCAGAAGGGATCGAGTGCACTCCCCCGATCGTGTTCACCAGCACTGGCCAGATGCCGCCGAAGACGACGAGCACCAGTTCCATCTTCAGCGAGAAACCGAAGGCGAGGAGCGCGGCCGGCACGAAGGTGATGGGAGGAATCGCTCGGGTCACCTCGAAGCTCGTCATCGAATAGCGGTAGACGGTGGGCGAGAGTCCCAGGGCCAGGCCCAGAGCGAACCCGAGCAGGCTCGCGATACCCCAACCCAACAGGGTCACGCCGACCGTGTGGCCGACCCGGCCGACGAGCTCCCCATCCAACAAGGCGCCGTGAGCAGCCTGTGCGATCTGCGATGGCGGAGGTAGGAACTGCACATCCGCAATCTGGGCGCGAACCATCAACTCCCAGAGGCCGGCGGCCAACAGGAGTACCGATACGCCGAGCGGATTCAGCCGATTCCACCGACCCGGTGCGTCACGAGGTGCCAAAGATCACCTCGAGAACGCGGTGACGAGCAGCGAGAAACCCGGGCGACTCGCGCGTTCGGATCTGTGTTCTCGGCCTGGGACTTTCAACCGTGATCTCGGCTTCCACCCGAGCGGGTGCTCCGTCGAGCACGAGCACCCGGTCGCTGAGGTACACCGCTTCCTCGATGTCATGAGTCACGAAGACGACGGTCGTCCCTGTGGCGGCGAAGACATCGAGCAGCTGATCCTCGAGATCGGCCTTCGTCAGGGCGTCGAGCGCGCCGAACGGCTCGTCCATGAGAAGTACGGCCGGCCGCGAAGCGAGTGCTCTCGCGAGCTGCACCCGCTGTTGCATGCCGCCTGAGAGTTCGAATGGCCGGTCGTCGGCGCGGTCGGCCAGGCCGACCATCTCCAGTGCCTCGGCGACTCGTGTCCGGCGCTCCGCTTTCACCAACCGGCCCTCCAGGGGAAGCTCGACGTTCTTCGCCACGGTGCGCCACGGCAACAAGGAGTTCGAGTAGTCCTGGAAGACCAGGCTCACGCCCTCAGGGGGACCGGCCACCGGGTCTCCTTGGAAGCGCACGTCGGACGCGCTGGACGGCTCGATCAATCCGGCGAGAACGCGCAAGAGCGTGGTCTTTCCCACGCCGGATCGGCCCATGATCGCGACGAATTCGCCCCTGCCGATCTCAAAGGACACGCCATCGAGCACGACCCGGGACCCAACCTCGACCCGCAGGTTCCGGCTCTCGTAGCTCGTGTCCATGTTGATCCGGGCCCTGTGCTCTCTTGGGTCCGGCACCCGTCGTGGTGCCGGACCCGGATCGAGAGTGTCAGCCTCCGATGACGAGTTGGGTGACGTCGATTTCTCCCTCGAACTCTCCGAGCGAAATCAGGACATCGACCCAGCGGGCGAGATCGTCGGTTCGGATCTCGAGGTTGAATGTCGGGAGGGAGACCCCGGCAGCAACCGGATCGGGCATGCCGGTGTATCCCTGCAGAATCGCTCTGGCCTCTTCCTCATTGGCTTCGACGAAGGCTTGCGCCTGCTCGAGCGACAGTTTGAACGCCGCAACGGCCTCAGGGTTGCTCGCCGCCCACTCGCCGTTGGCAACCCAGAAGTTCGTTGCCAGCGGTAGGCCGATCGATGCGAACGGATCTCCGATGGAGACGTTGCCCTGGCCGACCAGGGCAGATGCGAATGGCTCGAGGGCTTCGGCTGCATCGACTTGTCCCGCATTGAACTGCTCGACCGTGGCCGGCGGCGGGACCTGAACACCTTCGATGGAATCGGGATCGATCCCTGCCTGCTGTGCCCAGTACAACGTCGCGACGTGGATGACCCCGCTCAGGGTGGGGCTGCTCACCCGCTTGCCTGCCAGGTC
>JAERSO010000017.1 GCA_016845585.1 Acidimicrobiaceae bacterium
ACTGGCCCCCTCGTCAGCGCCGCAGCCGGCCAGAAGAGCGGCGCCGGCGGTCATGATGGCGAGTAGCGGTCGGAGTGTGGATGGCATCAGCTGAAACCTTCAAGATTGAGAATCACTATCATTTGAGTGACCCTAAGTCTCACCGACAGCTCAGACAACCTGGAATGAGAATCATTGTCATTTTCCGATAGGTTGAACGGGTGACAACGGCAATTTCGGTCGAGGGCCTCGAGGTCCGCTACGCCAACACCCTCGCTCTCGCGGGGGTCGACCTGACCGTCCCGTCAGGGACGTCGCTGGCCGTCATCGGGCCCAACGGCTCGGGGAAGTCGACCCTGCTCGCCGCGCTGGCGGGCACCATCGAACCGTCGGCCGGCTCGGCTCACACCGACGACCCCCGTCCGGCTCTGGTTCTCCAGTCGACTGACGTGGATCGGAGCCTGCCCATCACTGTTCGCGAAGCGATCTCGCTCGCTCGATACTCCTCGCTCGGGCTGTTCCGACGCTTCCGGTCATCGGACCGAGACGCGGTCGATCGAGCGCTCGACCGGCTGGCAATTCTGGATCTCGCCCATCGTCAGTTCCACGAACTCTCGGGCGGCCAACGTCAGCGCGTGCTCGTGGCACAGGGTCTTGCCCAGGAGTCCGGCATCCTCCTGCTCGACGAACCGGTGAACGGGCTCGACCTCGTCTCACGCGCCGTGATTCTCGACGTCATTGATGAGCAGATCGCCGCCGGGCGCACCGTCGTGATGACCACTCACAGCCTCGACGACGCCCAACGATGCCACCAGGTCATCCTGCTCGACACGACTCCCGTGTCAGTCGGCCCGCCCGCAGCGGTACTCACTGAGGAGCATCTGCGACGAGCGTTCAGTGGGCAGTTCATCCGCATCGGCGACAAGGTGATTCTCGATGACCCGCACCATGCCCACTGACGTGCGCTCGTGTGGCCCTGACGCTCTCTGCCTCGCTCGTTCTTGAGTAGCGTGGGAACTCGATGACCGACCACGACGTCGATGACGAGGTTGCCGACCTTCTCCGGCAAGCGGATCAGCGCTACACCAGCAGCCGCCGCCGACTCGTTGCCGCCCTGCAAGCGGGCGACGGGCCGCTCACCATCACGCAGATCGTCGCGGCCGACGGCTCGCTTCCGCAGTCCACCGTGTACCGGAATCTTACGGTCCTCGAAGACGCCGGCGTCGTCACCCGCATCGTGACCACGGACGAATTCGCTCGCTACGAGCTCGCCGAACACCTCACGGAACACCACCACCACCTGATCTGCTCGTCGTGCGGCGACGTCACCGACTTCTCGCTCGACACCCGCACCGAGAACAGCCTCGATCGTGCCCTGGGTCGGGCCGCCGAGAGGTTCGGCTTTCAGGTCGAGGCGCATCGTCTCGACCTCCTCGGCATCTGCGCCATGTGCGGGTGACCGAGTGCGCCGCGGACTCGAACTGCGCTGAGTCGGGCCGAAAGCGGGGACCTTTGGCCCGATTCCTGGAGCCCGCCGACACTTAGGCTCGCACCATATGGCGCATGTGACCGACACCGCTCCTGGCACTCACCAACGCGCCGCGCCGACCGACCCGATCACCCGCTGGCTCTTCATGGTGGCGGCCCTTGTGGTCGGCATGGTGCTCGTCGGCGGCTACGTCCGCTTGTCGCGCGCCGGGCTCTCGATCGTGGAGTGGGATGTCGTCACCGGGATCCTCCCGCCGATCGGCGACGCCGCGTGGGCCGAGTCGTTCGCCCTGTACCAGGAGTCACCCGAATACCGCTTGGTGAATCGGGGAATGAGCTTGGGGGAGTACCAGGAGATCTTCTACATCGAATGGGCGCACCGGCTGATCGCCCGGGTCGTCGGCCTGTTGGTCGTGATCCCGTTGCTCTGGTTCATGCGCAAGGGTTACCTGAGTGCCCGGGAGTCATTGCGCTACTGGGGCATCGTGGCGCTGTTCGGGGTGCAGGGGTTGATGGGCTGGCTCATGGTGTCGAGTGGCCTGCGCGACCGACCGGCCGTGAGCCACTTCCGTCTGACGATTCACCTGCTCGTGGCACTGGCTCTTCTCGGCATCGTGCTCTGGATGGCGCTGGACCGTGTGCGGGCCGAGCGAACGGGCGGCGCCGAAGCCTCGCCGGCCCCTCGGAGCATCGGAACGCAACTCTCCTACGGCCTGCTCGCCGCTGTCGTCGTGCAGATCGGTTGGGGCGGACTCGTCGCCGGTCTGAAAGCCGGATACGTCTCTGACACCTGGCCGCTCATGCACGGCCGTTTCATCCCGCGCGGCATGTTGACCACGTACGACCCGGGATGGACGGGCCTCTTCGAACAAGTCGGCGCCCACTGGGTGCATCGCTGGTTCGCGTTCGCGGTGGCCGCGCTGGCCGTGGCGCTCTATGTCGCCGTGCGGAGCGAGCACCCGGACCGGCCGGGGCTACGGCTGGCCGCCAACTCGCTTGTGGCGGTGCTGATCGTGCAGATCGTGCTCGGTGTCTCGGTGGTGATCTTCAGCGTGCCGAAATGGTTGGCACTCGCTCATCAGGGCACTGGCGTGGCGCTGTTCTGTGTCTCGCTGGTCATCGTGCACAGCGTCCGAGCGCAGCCCGACCTCCAGCCGGTTCGTGAGGCGGCCCAGCCCTCGGAATTCGTCGAGGCCTGAGTAGACCCGGCCTGCGGATTCCCGTGGGGGGGTATTCGAGTCGTTCGTCCCTACGCGCATGAGTTCCATCGGGCCAGACTGAAGGTGAGCCTCGAGAGGGAGTGAGCGTGGGGCAGACCGAAAGCAGCGTGTCTCTGGACCGCGAGGTCACCCTCCCGATGCTCGTGCTCTACGGGTTGGGCACCACGATCGGGGCAGGGATCTACGCGCTCACCGGCGAGGTCGCCGGTTCCGCCGGTATGCGGGCGCCGCTGGCGTTCCTGGTGTCCGCTCTGTTGGCCGGCGTGACCGCGATCGGCTTCGCCGAACTGGCCGGTCGCTTGCCGAAGGCCGCCGGCGAGGCGGTGTTCGTGGAGACGGCGTTCGGTCGCCGCAGGCTCACGGGCGCCGTCGGGATCGCGGTGCTGACCGCTGGTGTGGTGGCCGCCGCCACGATCACCAACGCGTTCGGCGGCTACGTGGCCGAACTGATCGACAGCCCACGATGGATCCTCGTCACGGCCCTCATCGTGGTCCTCGGGGGCGTGGCGGTTTCCGGCGTGAAGGAGTCGGTCCTGTTCGCGGCGGTGCTCACCGTGGTGGAGGTGATCGGCCTCGGCCTGGTGCTGTGGGCCGGACGCGACAGCTTCGGTGACCTGGCGACCCGGGTCGACGAGTTGCTCGGTCCGCCGTCGTCGCTCAGTGGCTGGAGTGCTGTGTTGGGCGGAGCCTTCCTCGCCTTCTTCGCGTTCCTCGGCTTCGAGGACATGGACGCGGTGGCGGAGGAGACCACCAACGCCCGAGTCACGTTGCCCCGCGCCATCCTCCTCACACTGGGAATCACCACGGTGCTCTACATGACCGTGGCCGCGGTGGCCGTACTCCAGGTCGACCCCGACCGTCTTGCCGAGTCCGATGCACCCTTGGCCCTGATCTTCGAGGAGGCCGGCGGGAATCCCGACGTGCTGGCGTTCATCGCCGCGCTCGCCATGGTGAACGGCGCACTGGTGCAGCTCGTGATGATCCCCCGAGTCGTGTACGGACTCGCCAACCTCGACCTCCTGCCGACCTGGGCCGGCGAGGTGTCGCCCCGGACCCACACGCCGGTGCGGGCCACGCTCGCGGCCGCCGCGCTGGTGATGGTGTTGGCGGTCGCCATCGAGATGGAATGGTTGGCTCGGGTCACGTCGGCCACGACGATGGGCATCTTCATCGCCATCAATGCTGCGTTGATCGCGATCAAACGGCAGGGCACCCCGACGTCGACGTTCCAGGTGCCGACATGGGTTCCGTACCTCGGGGTCGTGGCCGCCACTGGGATGTTCGTGGCCGAGGTGGCGCGGATCGCTCTCTAGGATTCCGGCAATGACGGATGAGGTGCCGCAGCGAAACCCGACTCGGTGATCGTGGTCAACGGCGTGTCGTTGGTCGTTCACGCCCAAGGCCGCGAGGAGGCTCCGCCGATGGTGCTCCTCCATGCGCCGGGGGACCGGGCCGGGGGTTGGGCGCCGGTGGCGGACTCGTTCGCCGAGTCGTTCCACGTCTTCGCGGTGGATCTCCGTGGTCACGGGGGCAGCAGCCGGCCTGAGGCGTATTCGTTCGCGGCGATGCGCGAAGACGTGATCGGCGTGCTCGAGCAGCTGGACGTGGGGCCGGTCACCCTGATCGGCCACTCGATGGGTGGCGTGATCGCCTACCGGGTCGCGATCGACCGCCCCGAACTCGTTTCGCGTCTGGTGATCGAAGACGTGTCGCCCCCGTACCCGCGCCGCCGTGCCATCCCGGACCGACCGGATGATGCAGACTCGTTGGACTTCGACTGGGAGCGCCTCGACACGATCGCGGGACCAACACTGATCATCGGGGGTGGGCCGGACAGTCACATCCCGCAGGACAAGCTCCTCGAGACCGCTGACCGGATCCCCGTTTGTGATCTCGTGACCATCCCCGCGGGCCACCACGTGCATGCAGCCGAACCCGCGCTGTTCAGCCGAGTGGTCCTGGACTGGCTGCAGACGCAGCACTGACTCGGGCGCCTCGGCTCAACCCCGCGCTCATGACCGCCGCGCCCAGGAGCGTGAGGAAGGCCGGTGCGTGCTCGGCGCCCTCCTCGACATCGACATGGTCGGCCACGAACTCGTCGACGGTCATCATCCCTTCGCCGACATCGAGGAACGCCTCGTAGTCGGTGCGAACGATGATGTCGATCGGCCCAACGGAACGTCCCCACTCGACATCGATTGAGTCGGTGCGCGAGGTGATCGTGAATTCCGCATCATCGACGACGAGCAGGGCCCGGAGGTCCGGTCGATCGACCACGGACTCCAAAAGGATTCGCAGGGGGAGAGCGATCGTGCGCAGGTTGCCCGGGTCTCGCGGGTCTGTATCTCGTTCGACGCCGGCCCGGAAGCGTACGAGCTCCCAGAGCACACGGTCGGTGCGCCGACCGACGTCGGTGAGTCGATAGGGGGCGAGGCGGCTGTCGTCACCGCGCTCGATCAGGCCCGAGTCGGCCAGCTCCGCCAGGCGGGTCGACAGCAGGTTGGTGGCGATGCCCAGCCCTTCCTGCAGCTCCTGGAATCGGGCTGGGCCGGCGTGGAGGTCGCGGGGTCATGTCAGATCTGAACCCCTGCTCGACCGCAACCACGCCTTTGCCGAAGCCCCAGGTCATCGTCGTCACCTGCATGGATGGGCGCGTCGACCCGGCGCACATCCTGGGTGTGGAGCTCGGTGACGCGTTGGTCATCCGCAACGCGGGCGGCCGCGTGACCCGAGACGTGATGGAGGAGGTCGCGTTCGTCGGCGCCGTGACGGAGATGATGGCCGGAGACGATGCCGCGCCATTCGAGGTTGCCGTCATCCACCACACCGCCTGTGGCAGCGGATTCCTCGCCGACCCGAACTTCCGGGCCACGCTCGCGGCATCGACGGGTGCCGACGATCAGACGTTGGCCGCGGATAGCCGGGGAGGCCGTCAGAAGCGGTAGATCCTGACGAACTCGATCCCGCCGATGATCACGACATCGACCAGCTCGGCCGCGTCGATGAGCTCCTGTTGACGCTCGGGCCATCGCTGACGATCGGAGACATAGACGAGCATGTATTCCGGTTCTGCATCAGGGGCCAGCATGAGACACGGGAAGTGGAACTCATCGTGGCGCCCGCCGAACGAGGTCTCGACACCGAGGCAATCACCACCCTCGAGCGCCATGATCCGCTCACCGGCGACGTCCATCCCCAGGCCGCCTCCGACGATCGTCGTGGCCTCGACCGCGGCCGCGCCACCGCCCATGAGCGGGTTGTAGAACGCGAGCGAGTGAGGGGCGAAGTTGACGGCGTGCAGTAGGAGCACGGTGCCCGCCACGCGACCGGCGATGCGGAACCGCGGCCCGTGACCGAGCCGATCGACCAGCGCAGAGACGCCGAGCCCGACGACGACAGCGAGAGCCACGATGACCGTGATCCCATAGCGATCGATCTGTTTCGACGAGAACGACAGGATGAGAAATGTCGGCGCGATACCGGCGAGCACCATCGCGGCGGCGAGCCGAGTGTCGCGATGCCAGAGAGCGAGCGGCACGGTGACGAGGACCGCCATCGAGAACCATGCCGTCATCCGAAACGGCACGGTGACGAAATAGAACGCCGGGCCGACGGTCTGGGTGAGCTCCCCATACCAGAACTGCGGGTGGCCGCGAGAGGCCAGACCCGCCGAGCCGCGGAGAACCTCGATCTGGCCGGCGGGGTCGGCCCAGATGGCTGGATAGGCGATGGGGATCGTCGCCAGTCCAGCCAGAGCGAAGGCGATGACGGAGCGCCGGAGGTCGCGTAGGTCGTCGCCCGCGGGATCGTTGTGGCGGCGGATTCGCAGGTATGCCATCGCGACGACCAATGGCGCGAACGCCAGGTACGAGACGGCCGAGATCTTCGTGAGCACGCCCATGGCGAGGAACACGCCCGCCACCCCTGCGGTCAGCACCGGCCGGTCGGGGCGGCGCTCCGGATCGGGCACGCCCAACGCCCATGCGAAGCCGAGAACACCGATGGTTGCGGGAAGCGTGGACAGGCTGTCGACATGCAGCATCGCGCCGAGTCCGATGATCCACGGCTCGGTCGCCAGGATGAGGCACGCGACCCATGCCGCGACATCTCCCACCCAACGGCGGAGCACGTGGAAGAGCACGACGATCAGCGCGGCGTTGAGCACGGCCGCGATCAACTGGGCCAGCCCGAGACCGGACCAATTGCGGTTGAAAGGACCCGACGCGTCGAGAACGCCGACCTTGTCGGCGAACCAGAGTGCTGCACGCGCTGCTGACCCCACCCACATCGTGAGGATTCCCGGCATGGTGGCCGTTCCCTCGCGAGAGGCCGTCAACCCACCAGGATCGAGGTTCATCAGCGCGTCGGAGAACCCTTGGGATCGCGACATCCAGTGGGCTTCGTCGACGAACACGAAGCGCCACGCGGTGAGCATCCGCGGGATCGCCGCTACTGATGCCATCAGGAGATACGGCACCGAGCGTCGGAAGGACATCGCTCGAAGCCTACCGCTCGGACCAAGCCCGGACGGCAGGTGGCCTCGCTCGTCGCTCGGGCTGCGTTTGGGTGCCGTTCCTTGGCCCGGCGCGGCCGTAGGATCGCCGGAAGTGACCAACGGATCGACCAAACGAGCGGACAGCGTCGGCGCGCTGTTGCCCGCCTACAACGAGGCGGAGAACCTCCCCGACGTCACGCGCGAACTCGCCAGGGCCCTCGACGAACGGTTCGACGACTGGAGCATCCTCGTCGTGGACGACGGGAGCGTCGACGAGACCCGCGAGGTGATGGCCGCCATCAATCGCGATGAACCGAGGATCAGCACCCTGCGGCTTCGGGGGAACCGCGGCAAGAGCGAAGCGCTGCGCTCCGGTCTGGAGCAGCTCGACACCGACCTGGTGCTGTTGATGGATGCCGATGGTCAGGATGATCCCGGCGAACTCGACGCGCTGTTGGCGCCGATCGACGCGGGGAATGACCTCGTCACCGGCCAGCGAGCGATCCGCAACGATCGGTTCATCAAGCGGCACACATCACGGCTCTACAACCTCGCCACGAATCGGCTCACCGGGGTCAAGGGCCGCGATTTCAACAGCGGCTACAAGCTGATTCGTCGCGACGCGGCCGAGAGCCTCGTGCTCTACGGCGAGCTCCATCGCTACATCCCGGTGCTCGCCCATTGGGCGGGCTTTCGAGTGGCCGAAGTGGAGGTCAATCACCGCACCCGACTCCGTGGTTCCACGAAGTTCGGACGAAACCGGTTCTGGCGCGGGATGCTCGACCTGTTCACGGTCAAGTTCATCACGACGTATGACCGTCGCCCCTTTCACCTGATCGGCGGCACCGGGCTGGTGGTGGGCGCTGTCGGTGCCGCGCTGCTGACATGGATGCTCGTGGCTCGAATTCTCGGCAACGCGGTCGGTGATCGCCCCGCTCTTCTCGCCGGGGTGACGCTGGCCGTCGTCGGTGTCCAGCTCGTCTCCATCGGTTTGATCGCGGAACTGATGGTCAATCTCGATGCCCGCCGCCGAAGAGAAGGTCGGGGTCCCGACTGAGGGTCGACGTCAGCGCGAGGGCTCTTCGCCGACGGACGTCGGGCTGACCTGCTCGTGCCCGGCAGCACGGTGTCGCCGCATCGCCACGAGCACCAGGGCCAGGCCGATCGCCTCCGCAACGGTCGTCAGTGCACGGTTGGCGGCCGCACCCAGGATCGCGTCGTCGGTGTCGACTGTTCCACGGAGCATCCAGACGACCATCGCTTCGCGTACGCCGATGCCGGCTGGTGCGAAGAACGCGACATAGCCGATCGACCGGGCGACACCGAACGCCCCGATCGCGAGAGGGATGTCGCCGGCATCGAGGATGGTGGACAGCGGGAACCAGAGTGAGAGCCCGAGGAGGAAGGCGATCCCCAGCTGATGTGCCGCCGTGACCGCCAGCGTGCGCGGCGAGGGGTTGCGCCCGAGTGCCACCCGGTGTCCGATCCACATGCCGGCGACCCAGATGGCTGCGAGAGCGACGATTCCCAGCGTCGAGGTGGTCGCGCCGGCGGGGACCGCGTCCCAGCGAGCGTCGGCACGCGACAGGAGGGACGGAAGTGCGAAGGCGATGCCGGAGAGCAAACCGGACCACACCAGCCAGAATTTCTCGAGTCCGAACACTCGAGCCGAGTCCCGTACGGGGATGGCTTCGTCGCGGTAGAGCTGGATCCGCGCCATGACGCCCCACACGCCGCCCGGCACGTACTTCGCGGCGTCGGACACGGTGTAGATCCAGAACGCCCGCGCGACCGAGAAGCGTCGGCCGGTCTCGAGCAACGACCACCGCACCTGCTCCGCCACCAGGAACTTGCCGACGTTCACGGCGACGATCGTGCCGACGGCCATCCACAGGGCGAGCTCGTCGAGATAGTCGGAGGTCTCGTCCCAGTTGTCTCCCAGATACCGGATGACGAAGACGGCGATCAGGACCAGCCAGATCGCCCGGGCCGCGACGCGCGCGCGGCCAGCGACCGTCGGCGAGGGCGCCGCCTCGTTCACCGGAACCGGGCCATGTCGCCGCGGTCGGGTTCCTTGCGCCCACCGAACAGCGACTTCACCTTCAACACGCGAACCAGGGCCCAGTTCACATAGCGGCCGATGTGGCGTCGGAGTTCCACCGTTGCCTTACGCCACCAGAGGAACCGGTATCGGCGGGCAGCCTGGAGCTCGCGCTTGCGCTCGAACTCGGCGTGGAACCGTTTCACCTCGTCGGGGTCGACCGGTGAGGCGGCGACACGATTGGGGCCGGTCATCTCGGGGGTGTGGAGCCCGAGGGCTCGCCGGTGATCGGCGTAGGCGTACGCGAAGTCGCCGAACGCGATGCGCTCCTTCTGGCTCTCACGTACCTCGTCGGTGGTGACCGTGAGCGTGGTGACGCGCCCACCCGCGTCGAGGTCGTGGAGGAGGGCGGTGGCTTCCGGCGTACGCGACACGATCAGGCTGACCCCGGTGCGGCTGGTGACCGTGCTCGGCAACCAGGCGTCGCCCACCACCACGTCGGCGAGAAAGTTCGAGTGGTCGATGCAGACGTGACAGCGGGGAAGGTTGAAGGAGCGGTCGAAGGCGACCTGGTAGCCGAAGTCGACTCGCCGACCGATCGTGTGTTCCTCATGATCAGCCGTGTCGGGGTCCCGGGTCGTGATGCGGAGCTTCCCGATCGGTCCGCCCCCGCGGTAGGCGATGTCGGAGATGGCGTCGAAGTCGATCCCCTTGAACTGACAGATCGCCCGAAGTGCGTGGTGGTTGAACTGCCAGCCGCAGAGCAGGCCGATGGTCGTGTGAATGCGGTCGCGCAGCGAGGGCTCGTGGGCACGGATCCACTGGTAGATCCCTTCCAGTTGGCATGGGATCGCCACGAGCACGAAACGGCCTTCGTTGCTGCGGAGCAGCTCCAGTGCCTGTGGCTGGGAGAGGGCGTGGTAGATCGAGCCGGGGAGCGTGTCGACCTCGTCCGGGTGGTTCAGCAACACCGGCTGGAAGTCGAGTCCGTCCACATGGGTGAGGGCGATCGCCCCGTCGACGTCCGGTCGGCCGAGGAGTTCGATGAGCATCTCTTTGATGAGGCCGCCCGAGCTGGCGCTCAGGTTGCGGTCCGCATCGGTGGACTGGGCCAGGAACACCTCGTCGACGACACCGAAGGGGCCGACATCGGTCGCCTCGAACAGCCACTCGTGGAGTGCAGGGAAGTCGACGCCGATCGCGGGGCACACGGCGGCTGCCTCGGCGGTGGAGGCATGACTCGGTGTGACCGCCTGGGTCGTGGCGTCGAGGGTGAGTTCGAGCGTGTCGTCGACATGCAAGCACACGCCGCAACCGATGCACATACCGCTGTCGATCACGGGCTGCAGGTCGAGGCGACGGGTCACGCCGCGGCTCCCAGTTCCTGGGCGATGATGTCGATGTTGCGGCGGGCCGAAGTGGTGACTGTGTCGAGTCGCGCCTCGATCGTGCGGGTCAGCTCGTCGCGGCGCTCGAGAGCGTGCAGGATCGTCTCGGCGAGGTCGTCCGGCGAGCGTGTCGTGTGGTCGAGCGCCAGGTCGGCCAGGCCGAACTCGTCGAGCACCTCGGCGTACTTGTGGCTCCACCCGAGAACGATCACCGGGGTGGCGGTGGCCAGCGCCGAGATCATGGCGTGGAACCGGGAGGCCACGACGAGCTCAGCCCGGTCGATGACCGCTCGCAGCTCTGCGGGCCCGAGCGAACTGTCGAGCAGCAAGACATCGGGACGGTCGAGCGCCGCCACGACCTCCCGGCAGATCAGCAGATCGTCGAGACGCTCGGGAACGGTCTCCCCATCGACTGCTTCGGTCGCCTGCGAGGAGTGGCCGAACACCACGATCGGGAGCCCCGTGGCATCGGCGACGCGGCGGGTGGTCTCGATGACGATGGAGGCGTAGTCGATGCCGTCGCGGGCGGCCATGCGCCGCAGCACTGAACTCGGGCTCACGGCGAGGAACGATCCATCGACACCGATCGCGTCCAGTCGATGGTCGGCTTCGGCTCGGTGTCGGGCCTCGGTCTTCATGAGGAATGCGAGATCGGCGGCTTCGTCGTGACGCACGCCGAGGCTTTCGAGGTTGTGCGTGGAGGAGCGGCCCCGCGAAACGACACGCCGCAGCCGCGGGAGGATGAACCGAGCTGCGACCCGGGTAGTGCGTTCCTCGAACGGGCCCAGCGCCTGAGAGGCCTTCACCACCGGTACGCCGAGCAACAGCGGCACGATGTCGAGCAGGAAGTGGTACACGACGAATCGGGCACCTCTCGCGTCGGTGAAGGCGATGCCGGTGATGTCGACCACGAGGTCGGCGTCGGCGATGGAACGCAGTGCGGGGTGGCGCAGGACCCAGCGCCACGGGAGCCGGACGGAGCGGAGCATTCCCGCGAGCACCGCGAGCGGAAACTGCACGAGGGCCAGGTCCCGCGGTCCCGCATCGACCACGGTGAAGTCTTCACCGAGCCGTTCGAGCAGGGCCCGGTCGCAGCGTGGGTAGGTCGTGTGGACCTCGATGGCGATGCCGGGCACCGCGTCGGGGAGTTCGTCGGCGAGCGCCTGGATCATCGAACCCGCACCCTTGTTCGCCGAGTAGGCCGCACCGATCGTACAAATCGTGGTCACGAGTGGTGTTCCCTGGGAGCCGACATTCGAGCAGCCTAGAGACCCGCAGGCTCCGGCTCGCGCCAGACCGGGGCTGACGACCGCAAGGAGAACGCATGGCAACCGACGAGGCAGGGGCGGCGCTGGAACGCGAAGTCTCGCTCCCGATGCTCGTGCTCTATGGATTGGGCACAACGATCGGTGCGGGCATCTACGCACTCACCGGCGAAGTGGCCGGTTCCGCGGGGATGCGGGCTCCGCTGGCCTTCCTGGCGTCGGCGCTACTGGCCGGGATCACGGCGATCGGATTCGCCGAACTGGCCGGCCGGCTGCCAAAGGCGGCGGGCGAGGCGGTCTTCGTCAACACCGCCTTCAATCGCCGCAACCTCACCAAGGCCGTGGGTATCGCCGTTCTCACCGCCGGTGTCGTGGCTGCCGCGACGATCACCAACGCCTTCGGCGGCTACGTGGCCGAGTTGATCGACATCCCCCGGTGGCTTCTCGTCGTGGCGCTCATCTTGGTGCTCGGCGGTGTGGCCGTGTCCGGCGTGAAGGAGTCAGTGCTGTTCGCCGCGGTGCTCACGGTGGTGGAAGTCATCGGCCTCGGCCTCGTCCTGTGGGCCGGGCGCGACAGCTTCGGCCAGCTCGGAACGCGAGTCGACGAACTGCTCGGCCCGCCCACTTCGTTCAGCGGGTGGAGTGCGGTGCTGGGTGGCGCGTTCCTCGCGTTCTTCGCATTCCTCGGCTTCGAGGACATGGACGCTGTGGCCGAAGAGACGACCAACGCCCGGGTCACCCTGCCCCGCGCCATCCTGCTGACACTCGGCATCACGACCGTGCTCTACATGACGGTGGCCGCGGTGGCCGTGCTACAGGTTGCGCCGGACCGGCTCGCCGAATCCGACGCGCCGCTGGCTCTGATCTTCGAGGAGTCCGGCGGGAACCCGGATGTCATGGCGTTCATCGCTGCACTGGCCATGGTGAACGGTGCCTTGGTCCAGCTCGTGATGATCCCACGTGTCGTCTACGGACTCTCCAACCTCGACCTTCTGCCGACCTGGGCCGGACAGGTGTCGGCTCGCACTCACACGCCCGTGCGGGCGACGGTCGCCGCCGCCGTGCTGGTGATGGTCCTGGCCGTGGCGATCGAGATGGAGTGGTTGGCTCGCGTCACCTCGGCCACCACGATGGCGATCTTCGTCGCCATCAACGCATCGCTCATCGCCATCAAGCGGCAGGGCACCCCGACCAGTACGTTCCAGGTCCCGACCTGGGTTCCCTACGTCGGGGTCGTCGCGGCAACCGGGATGTTCGTGGCCGAGGCACTCCGAATCGCCATCTGAGGTCGCCGGAGCCTGTGGGGCTAGGGTGACCGCGTGACGGACTCCGGCGAGGCTGATGAGCAGACGTCGTCGGCCGGGACCGATCGAGCGGCGCAGGTGGGGCTCGTCATCGCTCTGGTCATGGCCACGGCGTGCGTGGCACAAGCCTTCGGTCGATTCACCTGGGGCGTCGTGCTCCCGGGTGCCCGTGACGATCTTCTCGACGGATCGAACACACTCGCCGGTCTGTTCGGCACCCTCAATGTCGCCGCCTATCTGGTCGGCACCTTCGCGGTCGCCTGGATCGCCACCCGCGTCACACTCGTCGGATTGGTGCGCATCGGGATGGTGGTCTCCACCTCCGGGCTCGGGCTGGCGGCAACCGCACCGAACGGTCTGACGCTTGCCGCCGCGCTCACGATGATGGGCATTGGCGGCGCGCTGATCTGGATCCCGTTGCCCGCGATCGTCGCTCGATCGTTGCCGCCGCGCCGCGCGGGCATGGCCGTCGGCTTCATCGGTACGGGCATCGGTGTCGGCGTCGTCTTCTCCGGTCAGATGGCCCGATATCTCGACCGGCGCAGTGATGGGGCCGAGGTGTGGCAGACCCTGTACCAGATCGAGTTCGCGATCGCCGTCGTTGTTCTCGTCGGGGTGTTCGTGCTTCTCCGCAGCCAGGGCGATCGCCCATCGGCTGCGGGCGGCTTTGGTGGCGTCGGCGCGCTGAAGACCGTTCCGGGTTGGATTCCGGCCACGGTCGCCTACGCCGCCTTCGGGTTCGCCTACATCCTCGTCATCGGCTTCCTGGTCGCCCGGCTGGAAGACGATTCGGGGTTCACCTCCGATCAGGCCGCCACGATGTTCTCCGTGCTCGGTGCGGCGACCATCGTGGGAGGTCTGTCGCTCGGCCCGCTCTCTGACCGGATCGGCCGCCGGGTCACCCTGACATCGACGTTCGTGCTCTTCGGCGGCTGCGCCCTTCTCGCGCTGACCGGGTCGCAGCCGTGGGTGGTGATCGCGGCGTTCGGCACCGGACTCATGTTCTCGGGGATGCCGGTTCTCATCATCGCTCACATCGTCGACCACACGACCCCCGACACCTACGGGCCTGCATTCAGCGCGGCGACGCTCGCGTTCGGCATCACCCAGATGATCTCGCCCCAGATCGGTGGCCTGCTCGCCGATCAGCTCGGCTCGTTCACCTGGGTATTCGTGCTGTCCGCCGCTGTCTCATTCGTCGGCGCAGCCTTCGCGAGTCGGCTGGAGGACCGGCCCCCGAGCCCCGCAGAGGGGCTACCGGCCTGACTCCAGCGGTAGACGCGAAGCGCACGCAGGGTGTTTCATCGGCTCGACTGGCGGGCTCGTTCCATGTCGAACCGGACCTTGCCGTCATCGCGGTACGACTTGGGCCATGGGCGCCGGCCAGCAGCCAGTCGATGAGCGCAGGATCGGTCATCGAACCTCCATGCACGAGAACGCTGGGAGGATCAGCCTGGCGGTCGGTAGAGACGAAGGGCCCGATCGCGGTCATCCGGCGCACCCTCGATCCCCGCTGCGGGATGGCGGAGGCACCCGTCGTACTGTGGCCGATGATGTCCGAGTCGACGAACCTGACGCCGGTTGCCCCTAGACAGGTGGGCCCACACGTCTGGAGGCGGGCGGACGTTGCCGACGTGAACGAATGGCTCTGGCCTCTCGCCGACGATGAGATCGGGGAGCTGCTGGCCGCGTCGGAGCCGTACGAAAATGTCGGTGAGCGGGAACTCGCCCGGCTCACTCCAGCGGCGTTCCCGCTGCCAACGGTGGGCGAGAAGCTCGGCGGACTTCGCCGGCGGCTGCTCCACGGTCGTGGTTTCGAACTGATCCGTGGGTTTCCTGCCGGGGAGGTGTCCGAGCAACAGGCGGCCGCCGTCTTCGCCGGGATCGGCACCCATCTCGGCTCGTTGCGGTCCCAGAACGCGGCAGGTGATCTCCTCGGTCACGTTCGCAATGTCGGTGAGGACATCAATGATCCGGCCGTCCGCATCTACCAAACCAGTGAGCGTCAGACGTTCCACACCGACTCCACCGACGTGGTCGGGTTGCTCTGCCTCGAGACGGCAGCCGAGGGTGGTGACTCGCTGCTGGCGAGTGCAGGCGCGATCTACAACGAGATGCTCGACCGGGCGCCCGGGCTGGCGGCCAAGCTCTTCGACCCGATCGCCACGGATCGTCGAGGCGAGGTGCCGGAGGGGTGCGACCCGTACTTCACGATCCCGGTGCTCTCCTGGTTCGACGACGCCCTGACTGTGCTCTATCAACGCCAGTACATCGACTCAGCGCAGCGGTTCGAGGACATCGGTCCGTTGAGCGAGGAGGTCACTGCCGCGCTCGACCTGTTCGACGACATCGCCAACTCGCCCGTCTTCAACCTTCAGATGCGAATGGAAGTGGGCGACATGTTGTTCGTCCACAACCATTCGCTGCTTCATGACCGCACCGGGTTCGTCGACAAACCCGATACGCCGCGGCATCTGCTGCGACTCTGGCTCTCGGCGCCCGGTGATCGCGAGCTTCCCCCTGTGTTCGCCCAACGCTATGGATCGATCACCGTCGGCGACCGTGGCGGGATCATCGCCGATCCCGGGAGCTGACGGGCCGCTGAGCCCTAGTTGGTCGTCGGGGCGAGGCTGAATGGGATCTCGACCATCGCGTCGTCGGGATAGCGGCTGAGATTCAGGAGTCGGAGCGTGTAGCCGCCGGCGAACGGATCGGGGACGATGAACCCGACCTCGAGCCCGGCGGCGGGAACCCCTGGGCTCAACACCTCATTCGGTGCGGTCTCGGGTGAGACGGTCTGACCGTCGGGCGTCATCAGTTCGAACGTGTCGCGTGCCGTTCGAGACTGGTTGCCCAGCGTGATGTCGACCACGACGTGGACGAAGGCTGTGCCGGCATCCGATGGGACCCCGTGATGACCGAGGCTGTGCCAGTCGACTCGAACCCGGTCCAGTCGGAGTTCGATGCCCTCTGCCGTTCCGGCTTCGTCGACGATGGTCTCGCTCGGATCGCGGGACTCGACGGGTCCGCCGTCCAGGGGCACACGCGCCTGCGTGCTTCCTTCCGGGCCGATGGTGACTGCAGCCCCGTCGAAGGTGAACGCCGCGTCGACCTGGTACTCGTACTTCGCGTTCGAGGTTGCGCCGGGATCGATGTCGGTACTGATGCCGAATCCGGTGGTCTCGAGCGACGATCCCCCGCTCAGGAGATTCACCGACGGGTCGAGACGTCCGGCTTCCGGGCCGAGGTTCTCGACATCGATCGACAGGGAGACGGTCGGCGAACCGAGGCTTTCGCCGAGGACCGCCTCGACCACGGTGAACCGATATCCACCGAACACCACCGTTTCGTCGACGGCCACCGAATCGCCGGGCGCGGCAGCGGTGTCGGGAGTGGAGTCAGCGTCGTCGGTCGCGTCCTGCGAGTCGGTCGTCTCCACACTCGCCGATGTCGAGGTGTCGCGTGCCTCCAGTGACTCCGCGTTGCCGCCACATGCACTGAGGATCACTGCGAGTGTCGAACCAATCGCCATCGCGCGGGCGCCGCTGGTCGTGGACCCGACCGTACCAGTCGGCGGGTGGCCCCGGCCCGGCCGACCCGCCCGAGCGTCAAATGGTCCGACCGAGCTCCCGGCAGGGCGATTCGGTGGATGCCAGCGCCTCGATGTCGGGGACGGGCCGGGCCGTGACGGGATCGTCGGCCAAGGCGGCCTCCAGTGCGCGGGCGATGCTCAGCAGGCGCCGATCCTCATACGCCGGACCGATGACCTGGATGCCGAACGGTGTGCCGTGACCGTCGAGTCCGCAGGGGAGCGCCACCGCGGGATGGCCGACGACACTGATCGATGACGTCAGTGCGAGCCAGGCCATGTAGTTCTCGATCGGTTCTCCATCGACGTCGGCGGGGTTCCGTTGAGTCCACGGAAACGGGGGCACGCTGACCGTCGGTGTGATGAGCACATCGATCTCGTCGAAGATCGCCTGGAACGACTGGTAGAGCTCCATCTGGGTGCGGCGGGCCATGGCGATGTCGGCCATCGGCATCGCCATGGCGCTGTCGTAGCTCTGACGGATGTTGGGATTGAAGTCGTCGTCCCAGCCCCCGGCGTCGTCGGCGTACTGGGCGACGAAGAGGTCGGCGCGGACCCGCCAGTCCACCTCGGGTGCGGCGCGAAGGTCAACGTCCGGCTCAGTGGTCGAACCGACGACCCGTGAAAGTCGGTCGACGCGGTCTCGAAACGTCTTGCGAATGGTCGACGACACGAGGAGCCCGCCGAGATCCTCGCTCAGACCGATACGCAGACCGCCGGGGTCGATCGTGTCGAGCCGGGCCAGCGCAGCATTGTCGAGCGGGAACGCCATCGGGTCGCGGCGGGTTCGTCCGGCGATGACCGAGAGCAGGAGCGCGGTGTCCGCCACCGTGCGGGCCATGGGGCCCTGCACCGAGTAGAAGGTCTGGGTGACGTTGCGGAGTTCGTGGGGTACGACGCCCGGCGTGGCCCGGAAGCCGACCACGCCGCAGTACGCCGCCGGGATGCGGAGGCTCCCGCCGTGATCCGAACCCGTGGCGAGGGGTGCCATCCCGGTGCTGACCGCCACGGCCGAACCGCCCGACGAGCCGCCACACGTGAGCTCGACGCCGAAGGGATTGCCGGTCGCACCGAAGAGCGGGTTGATGGTGTTGGCGCCGATGGAGAACTCGGGGATGTTCGTCTTGCCGATCACGATGCCGCCGGCCGCGCGGACTCGAGCGACGATGCCTGCGTCGGCATCCGGGACGTGGTCGGCATGGCTCGGGCTGCCGTAGGTCGTGCGGAGCCCGGCGGTGGGCTGGAGATCCTTGATGGCGACCGGGAGCCCGTGCAACGGACCCATCGGAGCCGTGCGGTCGGCGCTGTGCGCGGCCGCCAGCGCTTGTTCGCCGGCGCGGGTGACCATCGCGTTGACTGCGGGATCGACAGCCTGGATCCGGTCGAGACACGAGGTGGTCAGGGCGACGCTGCTGAGCTCGCCGGCGTCCATTCGGCGCCGGGCTTCGACGGCGGTGAGGTCGCAGGGCTCCATGCGGCGACGTTAGTCCCGAGGCGGCCGTGCCAAGATGGGATGATGGAACGACTGCTGGATTTCGACGATCGGGTGGTCGTCGTCACCGGAGCGGCATCGGGAATCGGCGCTGCCGCGGTCGATCTGCTGTTGGCGTATGGCGCTCGGGTCCACACCGTCGACATCGCCCCCGTCACGGCATCGGTGACGCAAACCCACTCGGGTGACATGGGTGACCCCGACTCGATCGATGCGATCGTCGGTGCGCTCCCGGCCGAGGTCGACGTGCTCCTCAACTGTGCCGGTGTACCCAACGGTGGGCGCTTCACGCCGGCCGAGGTGATGCGGATCAACTGGCTCGGACTCCGTCACCTCACCGAATCGATTCTGCCCCGCATCGGCGACGGGGGGTCCGTCGTGCACGTCGCGTCGACCGCCGGTCGTGGCTGGGTCGAGCGAATCCCCGCGATGACGGAGCTGATGGAGGCGGAATCCTTCGGGGACGGCCTCGGCTGGATCGAGATGAACCTCGCCATCTGCGGCGACGGCTACGCGCTGTCGAAGGAGGCGGTGCAGTACTACACGCTGACCCGCTCGCTCGAGACCGTTCACCGCGGTGTCCGCATGAACTCGATCTGTCCGGGGGTGACCAACACGGCACTGGTCGACGACTTCCGACGAGGGGTGGGCGCCGACGTCCTGGACCGCGCCACGGCGATCGCCGGGCGAATGGCCGAGCCCGCCGAAATGGCACCGGCACTGTTGTTCCTCGCGGACGAGGCATCGGCCAGCTACATCAACGGTGTCAACCTCAACATCGATCGCGGGACGGGTGCAGCCCGAGCGGTCGGGGCCTGGTAGCGCTCGTCGAGCCGGTACCGCTCGCGAAGCCCGCGTTTCGTACTGAATCACCCGGTTTCGCGCCCTCCCTCGCCGCAGGCGCGAGGTGTCGTCCGTTCGGGGACATTCACGAACACTGCGATCCGTCCGGTGAGCGCCTGACGCTGCCAGGGCAGGGCCTTCGTGCCCTAGATGAGCGACGCCACGTGGGGGACGATATCGGCATGGAGATGTCAGAGTTCCGCGATCTCGCGTCCGATGTCGTGCGCAACGTTTCGCTCGGACACGATCAGAAGCTCCGGCGGCTCGCGGCACTGGCGACCGATGCCCTGCCGTACCCGTCGATCTCGGATGACTGCCGTGAGGCCCTCGACAAGGGCGTGATCTGCGACCTGTTCGAAGGTCACGCGCCGTACGTCGCCCGCTACATCCTTCCCGACTACGAGCTCGCCGTTCGCAACGGCCTCACGTACCTCGAGATGGAGCCGCCGACCGATCTCGACGACGCTCTGGCATTCCTCCAGGTCATGTACACCCATGTGCCGAGCGTGACCACCTACCCGGTGTATCTCGGCGACCTCGACAAGGTCCTCGGACCCTTCGTCACCGACGACATCTCCGACGACGAGCTCGATCGGAAGCTCCGTCGCTTCTGGATCAGCATCGATCGAATGCTGCCCGATGCCTTCGTGCACCTCGACCTCGGCCCGCACGACAGCCGAGTCACCCGCTCGATCTTCAGGGTCGAGCGGTCACTGCGCCAGGCCGTCCCCAACATCACGCTCAAGGTCGACCCGCAGATCACGCCGGGCGACCTGATCCGCGACGCCGTCACGACCGTCTTCGAGACCGGCAAGCCCCACTTCGTGAACCATCCGATGATGGTCGATGACCACGGAGAGCGGTACGCCGCGGTGAGTTGCTACAACTCGCTGAAGGTCGGCGGCGGGGCTCACACCCTCGCACGGCTGGACCTCAAACGGGTCGCCCAGCGACACAACGGGGCAACCGACGACTTCTTCGAGACGACGCTTGCCCACTATGTCGAGTTGACCTCCGAACTCGCCGAGGCCCGCATCCGCTCACTCGTCGAGGATCAACGGTTCTTCGAGTCGCACTGGCTCGCCACGGAAGGTCTGATCGACATCGATCGCTTTGCCGCCATGTTCGGCATCTTCGGTCTCGCCGAATGCGTCAATCTGCTCATGGAGTACGAGGGGCGTGACGGTGCCCGCTACGGCCACGACGCCGTCGCCGATGCGCTCGCCGTTCGTGTGGTCGAACGTGTCGCGGAGCTGGTCGCCGAGCGGCCGATGCCCTACTCCCTCGGTGGAGCCGGACGCAGCTATCTCCACAGCCAGGGCGGCATCGACATCGACGACGCGGTGACGGCCGGCACTCGCATACCGGTCGGCGACGAGCCGGGGATGCTCGAACACATCGCCACGTGCGCGCCGCACCACCATCTCTTTGCCGCCGGAATCAGCGACATCTTCCACGTCGACGAGACAGCCGTCCGCAACCCCGACGCCGTCGTCGACATCATCCGCGGTGCGTTCGAGACCGGCATGCGGGACTTCACCTTCAACGTCGATGACAACGAGTTCGTCCGTATCACCGGCTATCTCGTGCGCAAGAGCGATCTGGCGGCGATTGCGGAGCACGGTGGCGCCCGGCACACGAGCGATCACCTCGCGGCCGGCAGCGAGGACGCCTACCACCTCACCGAGCGGGCGGTGAAACGCGTCGGCTGTCATGAACGGTCTCCGCGGTAGCCACTCCGGATTCGTCGCCGACACGCTGAGCTTCAGCTGCGTCGACGGGCCCGGCAACCGGTTCGTGGTGTTTCTCCAGGGCTGCAACTTCGACTGCGTCGCGTGCCACAACCCCCAGACCATCCCGGGACACGGTCCCGTGGAGGGCCACCACCCCGAGCATCGGACGATCGAGGACGTGCTGGTCGAGATCCGTCGCGCCGCGCCGTTCATCAGCGGGGTCACCGTCTCCGGTGGTGAGGCGACGCAGCAGTGGCCGTTCGTTCTTGACCTGTTCGCTGCGATCCACGACGATCCGGAGCTACGCAGCCTGACCTGCTTCGTCGACTCGAACGGAGCATGCGATCCCGTCGCTTGGGCGGCGCTGGCCCCCGTGATGGACGGGGCCATGATCGACCTCAAGTGTTTCGACGACGAGATTCACCAGGAGATGACCGGACAGTCGAACGAACCGGCTCTGGCGAGTATCGAGCGACTGCGCCAGCTGGACCGACTGTACGAAGTTCGGCTCCTGCTGATCGACGGGGTGAACGACCACGCTGCGCTGCTGAGGCGAACTGCCGACTGGCTGGCCGGGGTCGATCCGGGCATGCGGATCAAGGTCATCGGATTTCGAGGCCACGGGGTTCGGCCACACGACCCACCGCTGATCGAACCGAGCCGGGAGATGCTCGAGACCGCAGCAGCGACCCTGCGCCAGGCCGCGCCCTTCGACATCACCATCGTGTGAGCGCACCAAGTAACGCGGGGGACAGACCCCAGCGTTACTTGGTGCACGGGGCCGCTCGAAAGGTTTCCTGAAGGGTGATCCGTCACCGTTCAGGCCATGAACAACGAAACGGACAATCGATCGGCCAGGAACCCCGTCGCCGCGAGGATCGTCGGCGCCACGCTGGCGGCGGCAGTCGCTCTGGCTGCTTGCAGCGATGACGACGTGGCGGGACCGGCCACCATCGAGGTCAGCGGTCTCGACTACGGCTACGAGGGGCTTCCCGAGACCATCAGCGCCGGAAGCGAGATCGTCTTCACCAACGACAGCAGTGACGAGGCCCACGAGTTCGTCGCCCTGAGGTTGGATGAGGATGACGACCGCACGGCGCAGGAGATCCTGGCGCTGCCCCCGGAGGAGCTCGGTCCGCTGCTCGCAGGCGTCAGCTCGGTGCTGGTGGCCGCCCCCCGCAGCGAAGGATTCCTGGCCGAAGGGTCGGCCATTCTGGACGAGCCCGGTCGCTATGTCGTGATGTGCCTGATCCCGACCGGCGCCGACCCCGACGAGTATCTGGCCGCAGCCGCCGAAGCCGAAGGCGGGCCCCCGGACGTCGCCGGTGGACCCCCGCACTTCGTCGAGGGCATGTGGGACGAACTCGTCGTCGAGTAGCCGTCGGAAGATCGACGCCTCTCCGGCGCAGCAGGTCTCGTCACCCGTTGTTGTCAGCGGGCCCGGTCAGCCGAACGTGTCTTCGATCCGGAATTCGCGAGCAACGCAATGGCGTCGTCCAGCGGCTCGGGTCGATGGAACAGGAAGCCCTGGGCGACCCGGTAGCCGGCGGCTCGCATGGCGAGGGCCTGTTCGTCGGTTTCGATGCCTTCCATGATGGCGATCATGTCGGCCCCCGCCGCGATCGTTGCGATCGCGGCCGCCAACTCGGCTGTGCCTGGTCGCGACGGCTCCTGCGCGAGCATCCGGTCGACCTTGACGTGGGTGAACGGGAACTGGAGGAGCTGCTCGACCGAGGCGTAGCCGGTGCCGAGATCATCCATGGCGAGGCCGATGCCCAGGGTGCGAAGTTCCTCGGCGGTCGCCCGCCAGATCGGAGACGACGGCAGATGCTGTGACTCGGTGATCTCGAGTACCAGCCGGTGAGGGGCGACTCCGTGATGGCCGAGTAGCGACAGGATCTCGGCCGGCAGTCGACGGTGGTAGAGGTGTCGCGCCGACACGTTGACGGAGATGAAGGTCGAACGGTTGCGCAGCGTCGGATGCGCCAACGCCTCGATGGCATGGGTGATCATCAGGAGTCCGAGGGCTGGTCCGCGCCCCTGGTCTTCGATGACGGGGACGAACTCGTCGGGGTAGATCATCGATCCATCCGGGCGCTGCCAACGAGCAAGCAGTTCGTAGCCGAGGATCTCCCGCGAGTCCAGGTCGATGATGGCCTGCGCCCACGGGATGATCTCTCCGGACTGGAGGGCGGTGCTGGCCTGAGCCCCGAGTTCGGCCTGGAGTTCATCCACTGCCCGCAGCTCGTCGGTCATCGAAAGGACCTGGTGCTTGCCGAGGCGCTTCGCAAATCGAAGCGCAGCCGCGGCCTCCCGGAACAGCCGCGACGCGGAGGCATCTGCGTTGGCCAGCGAGGTCGTGCCGACGCTCAACGATTGTGTGACGTCGAACGTGGCGTCCCCGGGTCCTCCGGCTTGCACGTCGATCAATGAGTCGAAGTCCACAGAATCGGGGCCGATGGCGACGAACTCGTCGCCGCCGAAACGCGCCACTGTCCACGACGTCGGCAGACGGGAGACGAGTTCACGCCCGACGGCCTGGAGGACGGCGTCGCCGACGTCGTAGCCGTGGTTGTCGTTGAGATGCTTGAAGTCGTCCAGGTCGATGAACGCGCAGTGGACGAGCGGGCTTCCCGCGGCGATGAGCTGGTGCACGGCCTCGGTCGCCGCGGTCCGCGTGGCGAGCCCGGTCAACGTGTCGGTGCGGGCCTCGTGCTCGCTGCGCTCTCGGCGCCGGATGAGTTCTCCCGAAACCTCGAACCAGACGAGCGAGCCACCCGCGAGCGTGCCGCCGGCGATGATGATTGCGGCGATCTGGACGATGTGGCCGCCGGTGGCGAGTGCGATGGCGAAGCTGCCGACATAGGTCATCAACATCACGTCCAACGCGGGTGCGTCCGTCTCGCCGAGATACAGCAGGTCGGTGATGATGCCGAACACGACGACGTAGACGAGGACCCACGCCACCTGCGGGCTGTGGAGGTTGTCGAGAACGAGCCAGGGAAGCGCAGCCCAAACGATCGTGGAGGCCCAGGCCCATCGATCCCGGCGTCTCTCGTCGTCGTCGTCGAACGAGGTGTAGACGCGCTGGGCCACCTCCCAGCCGTAGGAGGTCAGCAGGACGAGGACACCTCAGGCAACGAGCGTCGAGGTCTTGGCATGACCGTGAAGGGCGAAGGGAACGCCGAGGCCGACGAGGACGTCGCCGGACAACACCACCAGGCCCAGGAGGTCGCGGAAGGTGCCGAAGATCTTGCGGCTCGCGGCCGCTTCGCTTCGGTTGAGGGCCCGCTCGGTCATCCCTACGAGTATCGGCAAAGGTATGGCACAAGATGAGTGGGTCGGTCCGGCGCGTGGGACGGTCCGAGCGTCCGCTAGTCCAGCGTCCCGAGGATCAGTTCGACGTCGTCCATCGTGGTCCGCGGGTTGACGAAGCAGAAGCGCAGTGCGACCTCTCCATCGACTTTGGTGGGCGTCACGAACGCGAGGCCACGACGCAGGAGACGGTCGGACCACTCGTCGTAGGCCGCGGCACCCCAACCGTTGCGACGGAACGCGACAACCGACAAGCCGCTCGGCTCGATCAGTTCGAGGTCGGGATGCTCGGCGATGCGCGTGCGGGTTTGTTCGGCGAGATCGAGTCCCACCGCAACGGCTTCTCGGTAGGCGGCCAGGCCGTAGGTGGCCAGCGAGAACCAGAACGGCAAGCCGCGTGCGCGGCGGGAGAGGTGGTGGGCGAGGTCGCTCGGATTGCGTTCGTCCGCCAGCACGTCGAGGTAGCCGGCCTGCTGGGTGTGGGCGGCGGCCGCGAGTTCGGGGTTGCGGTAGAGCAGGGCGCAACAGTCGAACGGTGCGAAAAGCCATTTGTGCGGGTCGACGATGAAGCTGTCGGCTCGATCGCAGCCGTCGAAGAGGTGACGCGCCTCGCGCACGATGGCAGCGGCACCACCGTAGGCACCATCGATGTGGAGCCAGAGCCCGAATTCCTCGCACACATCGGCGATGCCGGCGATGTCGTCGATGATGCCGAGGTTGGTGCTGCCAGCCGTGGCGACGACCGCGAACACGCCGTCACGCTCGGTGTCGCTCATCTGCTCGAGGGCGCTGCGCAAACCCTCGCCGGTCAATCGACGGTCGGCGGCACTCGGAATGTCGACGACATCCACGTCCATGACGTTGGCGGCTGATTGCACGGATGAGTGGGCCTCTTCCGACGCGGCGATGCGCCAGCCACCGTCGGGCCGTCCCCGTTGTTCCTGCGCGGTGAAGCGGGCGGCGATGAGCGCCGACAGGTTGCCTGCGGTACCGCCGCTCACGAACACGCCGTGTGCCGATTCGGGCATCCCCAACTCGTCGGCGAGGACTCGAAGTGCCTCGTTCTCCGCATGCACCGCACCGGCGCCCTCCAACCAACTGCCGCCGAAGATGGAGCTGGCACCCGTTATCAGGTCCGCGAGGATCGACGCCTCGGTCGGTGCCGCGGGGACGAAGGCCAGAAACCGCGGGTGATCGATCGAGATCGTCGCCGGGGCGAGCACGTCGCCGAAGACCCGCAGCGCCTCCAGCCCGCCGAGGCCGTCCTCGGTGATGGTCGGGCCGGCGATACGTGCCAGCTCCTCGGCGGAGCGGGCCCCATCGAGCGGAGGGGGATCCATCCGGATGCGGGAGAGCGCATAGTCGATGACCGCTCGTGCCAGTTCGTCGGTTGCCGTGTTGTAGGTGTGCATGCCACCTCCTGTCGTCCCGGCCGACGGTAGCGGTCCAACAGTTGCACACATCTGATGGCGACGAGCCGTAGGTTCGATCAGAGACGATCGCAACGCAGGAGTCCGTATGAGAGTCGCAATTCCGACCGGTGGCGGCGACGTCCCGGGACTCAATCCTTGCATCAAGGCCGCCGTCCAACGGATCTCCGAGGGTGGGTCCGAGGTCATCGGTATCCGACGCGGTTGGGGAGGCCTCGTGGCCTGCAACCCCGCCGACCCCGATTCGGTGGCGGCCAACACGATGGCGCTGGATCCACTGGTGGTGCGCACCGTCGACCGCGCCGGCGGCACGTTCCTGCACACGTCGCGAACCAACCCGGGTCGAGTGGCCGAATCCGAGGTCCCGACTTCCTCCGTGATCGTCATTCCGGCGAAGGTCCGCACGACTTGACCCCCCATGTAATCGAGGTGCTCGAGGCCCTCGGGATCGACGCTCTGATTCCCATCGGCGGCGACGACACCCTGTCCTACGGCCTTCGGATGCACGAAGAGGGCGTGCCGGTCATCGCCATCGCGAAGACCATGGACAACGACGTCCACGGCACTGATTACTGCATCGGCTTCTCCACCGCCGTGACTCGAGGTGTGGAGTTCATCCACAACCTGCGCACGAGCACCGGTTCGCACGAACGAATCGCCGTCGTCGAGCTGTTCGGGCGCTACTCCGGCGAGACTTCACTCATCACGGCGTACCTGGCCGGCGCCGACCGTGCGCTGATCAGTGAGGTGCCGTTCGACGTCGATCGCCTTGCGGGGCAGATCATGGCGGACAAGAAGGCCAACCCGTCCAACTACGCGATGATCACGGTCTCGGAGGGAGCGACGATCCAAGGCGGTGACGTGCACCTCTCCGGCGAAGCCGACGCCTACGGCCATCGCAAGCTCGGCGGAATCGGCCGCCCGACAGCCTCGATCTGATGGTGGCCACCAACTACGCGGTGATGGCCGCCGATCTCGCCCTCGAGGGCATGTCCGGCCGCATGGTCGCGCTGCGGGCCGGCGTCTACACGAACGTGTCGGTGGCGGCCACCGGCGAGGGCGTGAGGCGGGTCGATGTCGACGAGCTGTACGACATTGATGAGTACCGGCCGAAGCTCCGCCACGTCGGCGGAAAGCCCATGTTCTTGTACTGACACCCTTCTCCTGGGCCATGATGGGCGGGTCGCCGCACCAAGGAGAAGCCGCATGAAGGCCGCCGTACTCGAAAGCATCCCCGGGGAACTCGAGATCCAGGACGTGGAGATCGGCACGCCCGGGCCGCGTGAGGTTCTCATCCGCACTGCCAGTGCCGGCCTGTGCCACAGCGACCTGCACTTCATGGAGGGCAAGTACCCGTACCCGTGTCCGGCGATCCTCGGCCACGAGTCGGCGGGGGTCGTCGAGGCCGTCGGGTCGATGGTGAGCTATGTCGAACCCGGCGACCACGTCATCACCTGCCTGTCCGCGTTCTGCGGCCACTGCGAGCAGTGCCTCAGCGGCCACATGTCACGCTGCGACCTCAAGAACGCCGAACTGGTCCGCGGTAAGGACGAGCCGCCGCGCCTCCACCGCCACGATGGTGAGGTCGTCAACCAGTTCCTCCATCTCTCGTCGTTCGCCGAACAGATGCTCATCCACGAGCACGCGCTGGTGAAGATCGACAAGGCGATGCCGCTCGATCGTGCCGCACTCATCGGCTGCGGCGTCACCACCGGACTCGGCGCGGTGTTCCGCACCGCTCAGGTGCGGCCGGGCGAAACCGTGGCGGTGATCGGCTGCGGGGGTATCGGCCTGTCGGCGATCCAGGGCGCCCGCATCGCCGGCGCGAATCGGATCATCGCTGTCGACATGCTCGACTCGAAGCTCGACCTCGCCAAGGAACTCGGCGCCACCCACGTCGTGAACGCGTCCGACGGCCAAGCCGTTTCGGCCGTCAAGGAACTCACCGGTGGCGGCGTGCACCACGCGTTCGAGGCGGTCGGGGCCAAGGTCACGGCTGAGGATGCGTTCAAGATGCTCGGCAATGGCGGCCAGGCAACGGTGGTCGGGATGGTTCCGGTCGGCACCACGGTCGAGATCCATGGACCCGAACTGCTCAGCGAGAAGACCCTCACCGGCTCCAACATGGGCTCCAACCAGTTCCGCACCGACATGCCCCGCTTCGTCGACATGTATCTCGACGGCCGTCTCCGCCTCGACGAGATGGTCTCGAAGCACATCGGCCTGGAGGACATCAACGCCGGTTTCGAGGAAATGAAGACGGGGGCCGTCGCCCGCAGCGTCATCCAGTTCTGATCGCACCGCCATGGCCTATGTAGAGAACCGGACCATCCACGACGCCGACTCCCACGTGATGGAACTCCCGCACCTGATCGGCGAGTACATCTCGGAGAAGCATCGGGAGGCGTTTGCGCCGCGGATGCGAAACCGTGATGACGCATGGGTTCGTGACACGGTGGCCCGACACGACGACCCGGCGTTTCGTGCCGGAGCAGCCGATGAGGTCATGCTGCGCAAAGGGCACGAGGCGCTCGGCGCATTCCGCAAGGAGGACCGGACGGAGTTGCTGGATCTCCTCGGTTTCGCCAGTCAGCTCGTGTTCACCACGGACGCACTCGACAACTACGGGCTCGAGACGGGCAGGACGAACGATCTGGCGTGCGAGGCGGCTCGCGCCCACAACCGGATGATGGCGGACTTCTGCGATGTCGACCGTCGGCTGCTCGCCACCGGGTACGTCCCGCTGGTCGACATCGAGGAGGCGCCCCGAATCGCCCAGCAGGCGCTCGATCTCGGATGCAAAGCCCTCGTCATCTCGTCGCGCTGCCCACCGGGCCACAGCCCGAGCCATGTCGGGTTCGACCCGCTGTGGTCACTGGCCGAGGAGGCCGGAGTGCCGGTCCTGTTCCACGTGGGCGGTGAGGCGAAGATGAACCCCGACTACCACAACACCGGCGGCCCGCAGGTGCTCGATTTCCACGGCGGCGCGGAGAACTTCACGTCCACCAGCTACATGACCATCCCGCTCTCGCTCTGGGAGACGATGTCGGTGCTCATCCTCGACGGTGTGCTCGATCGCCACGAGAACCTGAAGTTCGGGGCCATCGAGCTCGGTGCCAGCTGGGTGCCCGGGTGGATGCGCTTCCTGGATTCGGGCGCCGCGGCATTCATGAAGGGCGAGGATCGGCTGAAGAGCCTTTCGGCGACACCGAGTGAGATCGTCCGCCGCCAGTTCCGGGTGACGCCCTACCCGCACGAACCCACCGGCTGGATCATCGAGAACACCGGGCCCGAGGTCTGCCTGTTCTCGTCGGACTTCCCACATGTCGAGGGCGGCCGCAATCCGCTCAAGCGGTTCGGTGCTGCGCTCGAGGGCATCTCGGAGCACGAACAGCAGCGGTTCTACCGGGACAACTTCATCGATCTGATGGGTGCAGGCCTGGACAAGTCACTTCACGACCACCCGTCGGTGAAGGCGGCGAGCTGATGGCTTCCTTCGTGGTCCACGGTCTGACCCGGTCGTACTTCACGCGGAAGGTCACCGGATACCTGGACTTCACGGATCGGCCGTGGCGACTCGAGCCGTGCCCGCCCAACATCCATCCCAACGCCAGCGAGATCGGTTGGACGGGTGGTATCCCGGTGGTCACCGGACCCGACGGAGACCTGATGTGGGACTCGACGGCGATCATCGAGCACCTCGATTCCCACACGGATCCAAGCAGGGGAGTGCTCCCCGAGGACCAGACCCTGCGGTTCCTCGTTCACCTGCTCGACGACTTCTCCGACGAGTGGTTCTACCGGCCGGCGGTCGGCAGCCGCTGGAGCTTCCCCGGCAACACCGAGACGGCCGGCTGGCAGATCGCCGAAGAGCTCTCGGCGTTCCTCGGGTTCCCCGGCGGGCCGGTGCGAGAGAACGTCGTCGAGGCGATGACGGGGAGCCTGCCGAAGCTTGGCGTTCACCCCGGCTCCATCGATGCCTGGATGGAGGAATCCGTCACCCCGTGGTTCCAGGCCCTCGACGAACACCTCGGCGACGACGGCTACCTTGTCGGCGACCGGCCGAGCATGGCCGACTTCGCGCTCTTCGGCGCCAACGTCGCCCACTTCGTCGGCGACCCCGTCTGTCGTGAACTGGCCGACGAGTACGGCCCGGCCGTGGTGGCGCACACCCATCGCCTCCAGATGCCGCAGCGGCACGACTTCGGCGACTGGTTCAGCGTCGCCACCGTGCCCGACACCCTGATCGACGTGATCGCGGAGGCGGGCCGGCACTATCTCCCCTGGGTCGCGGAGGCCACCGTTGCCGGCAGCGCCTCCGTCGCGCTCAGCGACGAGGTCTCGGTCGACATCACCGCGTCGCCGTTCCTCATCGCGGCTCGCGGCGTCATGCTCGCCCGATATGTGGCGGCGCGGTCTGCCGAACTCGATCAGATCCTGGATCGAGCGGGCGTGCTGCGGTACTTCGCCGACCATGTGGATCAGGCGACCGCCGTTCCCGACGTGCGTGATCATGCCCGGCCACCGGACAACCGGCCCTACGCGATCAACTGATCGGTCCGATTCCCCGCTAACGTATCGACATACATCGATGCAAATGGTCGCTTGGTTCGGCCCTCGTCGTCGGCGGATGGCTCGCCTTCACGGCCGCCCGTAGTCGCTCTCCCGGGTCGTCGGAGCTCTTCGCCACTCATGCGGCAGGCGCCGACCACGTCGACTGCTACGCTGCCGCACTGGATGAGGCCACATCGGTGGAGAGCATCAATCGATTCGCGCTGCAGCGCGGCCGCGAAATCGGCCGAAGCGACACGGAGATCGTCTACGAGGACCGCGCGCCCGGCCTCACGTTCGTCGTCAGCTATGAGGTTGCCGATGGTGAGCTCGCCTTCTCCACGGCAGTCAAGACGGCGGACCGCACGGGCCGGTTGCACTTCACGGTGATCCGGCCGTTCCATCGCATCCTGGCGCCGGTGGTGCCGATCATCACCGCCCGACGCCTGTGTGCCGTGGCGAACAGAACATGACCAGTGTCGCGGTGATCGGAGCCGGCGCGGCCGGATTGGTCTCCGCGAAGGAGCTACGCGCCGCCGGACACGACGTCGTCGTCTTCGAACGGTCGGACGAGATCGGTGGGGTCTGGGTCTACGACGAGGCGCCCGGTCGCACGATGTACGCCTCGCTTCGCACCAACCTGCCGCGCGATCTGATGGCGTTTCGCAGCTACCCGTTCGATTCGAGTGGTGGTGGCGCGGACGATCTCCCACGGTTCCCGTCGCACGAGTCGGTGCTCGAGTATCTCCGCCGGTACGCAACCGATCATGATCTGGTCGATCTGGTTCGCTTCGGCACCGAGGTGACCAACGTCCGTCCATCCGGAGGCGGATGGGTGCTGGAGACGCGCGGTGGAGTGACGGCCGAGCATCATGACTTCGACGCGGTCGCGGTGTGCAACGGCCACTTCTCCATCCCCCGTGTCATCGAGATCGAGGGGTCGGCGACGTTTCCCGGCGTGCTGACGCACAGCCGCGACTACCGCCGCCCGGACCCCTTCATCGGCATGCGTGTCGCCGTTGTCGGCACCGGCTCATCCGGGCTCGACCTCTCCCTCGAGCTCGCTGCGTTGGCCGAACACGTCTACTGGTGTGGGCGAACCTCGGAGGACGTTCGCACGTTCCCGCGGGTGGAGAATGTCTCGACTGTACCGATGCCGCAGCGTCTGACGGCCGACGGCGAACTCGTCGTGGCCGGCGAACACTTCCCGGTGGACTCGGTGATCCTCTGCACCGGATTCCACTACGACCTGTCGTTCATCGAGCAGGGTGTCGTCGAAGGCACGGATGCCCCCGTGTCGCTGTACCGGCACCTCGTGCCGATCGGCCACCCGACCATGGCGTTGATCGGCATCCCCCAGCGAATCATCCCCTTCCCCCTCTTCGAGATGCAGGCCAAGTGGTTCGCGGCGAGCCTGTCGGGTGTGGTTGCTCCGGCCGGCGAGGAACAGATGTCCGCCTGGGTGGAGGACTGGCACCAGCACTGCCGCGCCGAGGGACGGGAGCCGTACCAGTACCGCAACATCGGCGCCGAACAGTTCGACTACATCGACGAGCTGGCCCGAGAGTGCGGGGCCGAGCCGCTCCCGGACTGGTACCGGCCGTTGGCCCACGAGACGACCCAGAGCCGCCTGGCCAATCTCCTGGAGTATCGGGATCTGCCGCTGACCAACCAGGGCGACTCCCGACTCGCGCCCTGAATTCTCAGAGCGCGTCGCCGGGCCGGACGAGCCCGGTCTGGTAGGCGAGGACGACGAGTTGGGCGCGGTCTCGCAGATCGAGTTTCATCATCGCTCGATTGATGTGGGTCTTGACCGTGAGCGGTGAGAGAAACGCTCGCTCGGCGATGTCGGCGTTGGACAGGCCGTGAGCCGCGAGAGCCATCATCTCCCGCTCCCGTTCGGTGAGCGTGTCGAGCGCGCCGGCATCGAGATCGACGGTGCTGGACCCGGAGAAGCGAGCGAGCAGTGCACGGGTGGCCTTCGGGGAGAGCAGTGCGTCGCCGGCGGCGACCGACCGGATCGCGTCGAGGAGTTCGGTCGGGCCGACTCCCTTGCCGAGGAATCCGCTTGCCCCCGCCTGCACCGCCTGGATCACGTACTCGTCGAGTTCGAACGTCGTGAGGACGATGACCTTCACACCCGCGAGGTCGTCGTCGGCGCAGATCTCGCGTGTTGCGGCCAAACCGTCGAGGCCGGGCATCCGAATGTCCATCAGGACGACATCGGCGCGTGTGGTGCGCAGGAGCTCGACGGCGGCATGGCCGTCCTCGGCCTCACCGACGACAGCGAGGTCGTCGGCGCTGTCGACCAGGGCGCGAAACCCGGCCCGGATGAGTGCCTGGTCGTCCGCCAGCACCACCCGGATGGTCCCCTGGTCGGCGTGCTCGGTCATTCCTGATCCGTTCCCGGGAGCTTGGCGTGGACCTCGAAGCGTTGACCGTCGGGACTCGGGCCGGCACTGATCGAGCCACCGATCGCCTCGACCCGTTCCCGCATCCCGACGAGACCGAAGCCTCCGCTGCCCTCGTCCTCGCCGACCGGCCCCGGTGTCGGGTTCGTCACCGCAACCTCGAGCCCCTGGTCATCGAATCGAAGCGACACGGTTGCAGCGCCGACGCCGTGCTTGTGTGCGTTCGTCAGAGATTCCTGCACCACCCGGTAGGCCGTGACCTCGGCGAGGCCGGACATGGCGCGTGGGGTTCCTGAGGTCTCGTGTCGGATGTCGAGACCACTTGCAGCGAACGACGCAATCAGATCCTCCACCGCGGTCAGGTCCGGCGTGGGGGTGGTGGGCTCGGTCGCATCCTCCGGAGATCGGAGCACTCCGAGGAGTTCGCCGAGCTGGTCGACCACGGTTGACGCCGCGTCCCGTACGGCGTCCAGTGCTTCGCCGGCCGCGTCCGCGTCCGATTCCATCAGGTGGCCGGCCACCGCTGACTGCACATTGATCACCGCGATGTGGTGGGCGACGAGATCGTGAACGTCTCTGGCGATCCGGAGCCGTTCCTCGATCACTCGACGTTGGGCTTCGAGCTCTCGTGACTGCTCGGCCTGGAGCGCTCGCTCCTGCGCTGTGGCAACACTCTCTCGTACCGCTCGCACCGCGGCGCCCGCCGCGGCGGCGAAAGCCGGCCAGGCGATCGCGGCCAAGCCCGCCCCCTCGATCGCATCGCCCTTGAGCAGGGCGGTGATCATCAACAAGAAGCTGAGGGTCGTGATTGCACCGGCCACGGCCGCGATGCGTCGCGTGTTTTGCTGTGCGACCGTGAACAAGGCGACGAGCGCGACCGGGAAGAGAACCGTCGGTCGGTCGGTCACGGCGATGACCACGGCCGACGCGGCGAGCGCCGCCGCAAGGGTTGGCACGGGGTGGGCGCGCCGGACCAGGACCAGGCCGACGGCGATGGCGAAGGCGATCCACTCACCGGCCTCGTAGGCGCCGTTGTCCACCGAGTTCCGCACGAGGAAGCCAACGGTCAGCAAGCCGATGAGAGCCGCGTCGATCAAGCGGTCGGGGACCTGCCACGGCAACAGCCGCACCCGGGACGGATGCGGCTGTTCGTTCATCTCGACGACCGTAGCGCCGCCGGATCGATGATCAGGCATCTCGCCGCTTCAGTGAGATCGCTGCGGCGCCGACGATCCCGACGACCCAGGCGACGAGAACGGCGGTTCCCCAGCCGGCGGACAGGAGCTCGCTGTTGGACTCGATGCCCTGCATGGCGGTGGCGGCGTTGCTCGGGAGAACCTTGCCCAGCGGATCGCCGATCGAGGCCGGCAGCAGACCGATCATCACCGGAGCGATGAACAAGGTGGTCACGACCGCGCCGGCGCCGGCTGCGGTGCTGCGCAACAGGAACCCGAGTCCGACACCCATCATCCCGATCGCCGCGCCGTAGACGGCGGTGCCGAGAAGGGCTTGAAGGACGCCATCGCTTCGGAGGGAGAGTGCTTCCCAACCGGTGGGCAGCAGGGCTTGTCCCACCAGGAAGGCGAGCACGGCAGCGATGAGACTGACGATGAACACGAGCGCGCCGTAGACGGTGGTCTTCGCACCGAGAACACGGAGTCGATCGGGTGCCGCACCGAACCAGGTGCGAATCAGCCCGGTCTGGTACTCGCCGGCCACCAGCGCCACGCCGAGGATCGCGATGATGATCTGGCTCAGATTGAAGCCGCCCAGGCTGAGCGACAGCGAGTTGGCGGCGAGACGACTCGGCCCGTCTCCGGTGCCGGCCACCGACGCGAACAGCGCACCGAGGCCGACCGTCGCGGCGGCTGCTCCGCCGAGGGCGACGACATTGCTACGTACGGTGCGGAACTTGAACCATTCCGAGGAGACGATGCGCCCGAAGGTCACACGATGGTCGGTCGGTGAGGGGGTGGTGAGTGAGGGGGTGGTGAGTGATGTGGTCATCAGGCGGCTTCCTTGGTGAGGGTGTGGGCGGTGTACTGGACGGCATCAGCCGTCAGATCCATGAATGTCTGTTCGAGTGTGCTGCGTCGGTTGGTCAGCTCGGAAAGAGCGATGGAGTTCGTTGCGGCCAGTCGGCCGATCTCGGTGCTGTCGATACCGGTGACGGAGATCGCGCCGCCGTTCTCGGAGCGGATGGTGACACCGTCGCGGGTGAGGAGCGAGCGCATCCGCTGGGTGTCGTCGGAGCGGACGAGCACGCTCGACTCCCTACCCATGGCATCCAACTCGGTAGCGGTCACATCGGCGATCAGCCGGCCCTGGCCGATGATCACGAAGTGTTCGGCCGTCAGCGCCATCTCGCTCATGAGATGCGACGAGACGAGCACGGTCCGTCCCTCGTCGGCGAGGTCCTTGAGAAGGTTGCGGATCCAGAGGATCCCCTCAGGATCGAGCCCATTGACCGGCTCGTCGAGCATGACGGTCTCCGGATCGCCCAGGAGGGCCGATGCGATGCCGAGGCGCTGGCTCATCCCGAGGGAGAAGTCACCGGCGGCTCGTTCGGCCACGTCGCTGAGCCCCACGATGTCGAGGACTCCCTCGACCCGTTCCCCGGAGATGCCGCTGGTGGCGGCGAGCGCCCGAAGATGGTTGCGACCGGATCGCTTGGGATGCACCGCCTTGGCTTCGAGCAATGCGCCGAGCTCGGTGAGCGGTGCCTTCTGCTCGACGAGGCGTCGGCCGTTGACTGTTGCCGTGCCGCTGGTCGGGCGGTCGAGTCCGAGGATCATCCGCATCGTGGTCGACTTGCCGGCTCCGTTCGGTCCGAGAAAGCCGGTGACGATGCCCGGTTCGACGACGAAGGAGAGGTCGTCGACTGCGGTGGTTGCGCCGTAGCGTTTGGTGAGGTTCTGTACTTCGATCATGGCTCCATCGTGAAGGAGCACCATGTGATCGCACATCGTCCCAGCGCAGGCTCTCGATGTACCGCAACTGCAGTAGTGGCCGGGTCAGTCGAGCGCGTCGCGCTGGGCTTCCATCGCCTCCACGATGCCGACCGGCAGGAAGTTGTTCTCGTCGGTGGTGTCGGCCTCGACCAGCTCGACCATCTTCTCCACGACCTCGGCAGGATCCAGTTGATCGGTGGTGACGATGTCGCGAACCATCTTGAAGAGATCAGTGGCGGGAGCGTTGACGGAGTCCTCGTCGAACCACTCCCACATCGAGTCCGCCATCCGGTCGTTGAAGCCGGTGTTGTACGGACCAGGGTTGAGAAGGGTGACGTCGATGCCCTGCGGTGCCAGTTCGGCCCGCATTGCCTTCCCCATCGCCTCCAGGGCGTGCTTCGTCATCGAGTACGGCCCGAACGACGGCCCGGCCACGACGCCGGCGATCGACGACACGATGATGATCCGTCCGGAGCCCCGTGCGGCCATGGCCGGGATGGCAGCCTGCGTGACCGCCAGGGTGCCGAACACGTTGACCTCGAACAGGTGACGAACGCGATCGATCGGCACATCGGCCATCGGGCCCGTCTGGCCGGCGCCAGCGTTGTTCAGCAGCACATCGATGTCCCAGCCCGAGACCTTGGCGACATCGGTGCTGTCGGTGATGTCGACCTTCTCGACCCGGAGCTGCGGGGCCTCGGCCTGCAGCGCGGCCGCCTGCGCATCGGTTTCGGTCGTTGCGATGACCGTATGACCGCGCTCGGCCAGGGCCAGCGCAGCACCTTTGCCGAAACCGGAGCCGGCACCGGTGATGAGAATCGTTCCTGCGTTCGTTGCGTCGCTCATTGTGCGTCTCTCCTGCGGTCTCGGACGGGCTGCACGGTAGTGCACCGAGCCGGCGTCAGTTGTCGGAGAACTCCGCGAGACGTCATGATGCTCAACGTGCCTCTCCCCAACCCTTCCCGTAGATCCCGTAGGCATCGTGAGTGACGACGACGCTTCGTCAGCCGACGACAAGGACCAGATCCTGGTCGGCATCTCCTTCGAGGATGCGTTCCGGGCCCGCGAATTCATGTCTGCCGCCGGCCGTCTCGCGTCGAAGGAGCAACTCGTCCTTCTCGATGCAGTCCTGATCGTGAAGGACGAGGACGGCCGCACCACCGTGGCCGAAACCAAGGATCCGCAGGCCGGCCCGAGCGCATTGTCGGGTGCCATGTGGGCCGGACTGTTCGGCCTCGTGCTCGGTGGGCCCGTGGGTTGGGTCGCCGGCGTGGCAGTCGGTGCCGGCGCGGGGGTCGCGGCGGCGAAGGTCATCGACCTGGGCATCTCCGACGAGTGGGTGGCGTGGTTCCGCGATGCCGTCAAGCCGCTCTCGGCGACGGTCGCGCTCCTGGTGGTCGATCTCGACGAGGACGCGCTGCTCGAGGAGGCCAGGCGCTTCACCGGCTCGCACCTCGTCTACGCAAATCTCGATCAAGGGATGATCGACCGGCTCGCCGAGGCGCTCGGCGACACCAGCGGCCCGGATGTCTGAACTGATCGATGGCGAACGGCTGTGGGGCCGCCTCATGGCGATGGCCGAGATCGGTGCGACCGCGGCCGGTGGATCCAACCGACAGGCGTTGTCCGACGACGATCAGGCCGGACGGGACCTCTTCCTCGGGTGGGTGACCGCCGCCGGATGCACCGTGGACACCGACGCGGTCGGGAACCTCTTCGCCACCCGTGCCGGCACCGACCCTGACGCTCGGCCGGTCGTGCTGGGCAGCCATCTGGACACGCAGCCGACCGGTGGCCGCTTTGACGGCGTCTACGGCGTGCTCGGCGGCCTGGAGGTCATCGAGTCGCTGAACGACCGAGCCGTCGCGACGAAGGCGCCGATCCGCGTTGCTGTCTGGACCAACGAGGAAGGCTCACGATTCCCCGTCTCGATGATGGGCTCCGCCGTCTGGGCCGGTGCGCTCGACCTCGAGGTGGCACGAGCGCTGACCGATGTCGACGGCATTGCCGTCGGCGCTGAACTCGATCGCCTCGGTTGGGCCGGGGCGCTTCCGTTCGGCCACGACCTCGGCGCGTACCTCGAGCTCCACATCGAGCAAGGGCCGGTCCTGGAGGATTCGGGGAGCGAGATCGGGATCGTCACCGGCGTGCAGGGTTTTCGGTGGATGACGCTCGCCGTCTCCGGAGAGCCCGCCCATGCAGGCCCGACGCCGATGCACCTGCGACGCGACCCGTCCCGCGCGGTCGCCGAGATCCTCACTGGTCTCTATGAGATCTCCGATCGGTACGCGCCGGAAGCTCGGGTGACGCCGGCGCAGTTCGTGTCCCTTCCGCAGTCGCCGAACACGGTTCCGGCCGAGATTCGATTCTCGATCGACTTCCGCAACCCGGACGGCGAGCTGCTCGATCAAATGGAGAACCGTGTCCGCTCACTCATCGCGTCTGCCGCCGGCGCGAACGGCTGTGAGTTCGAACTGCGACTCGACAATGTCTCGCCGCCCGTCGTGTTCGATGCCGGCTGTGTCGCCGCCGTCGACACAGCCGCGGCCGAGAGCGGACTGACGTCCGAGCGAATGGTGTCGGGCGCCGGCCACGACGCGTGCAATGTGGCGCGCCACAATCCCGCCGCGATGATCTTCATCCCGTGTCGGGACGGCATCTCGCACAATGAATTGGAATCGATCGAACCGGAGGCTGCAGCGGCAGGTGTCGAGGTGCTCTACCGGAGTGCGCTGTCGCTGGCGAACGGCTGACCACTCAACGAACGATGCGAAAGCCGCTCTCGCCTTCCGGCTCCTCGTCGGAAGTGTCGACGCTCGTCACGTCGGCGTGACGAGATCCGTTCTGGCACCATTCGACGAACGGATCGACCGCCTCGGGCTCACCTTCGGCCACGACCACGACGATCCCGCCCGGGAGGTTGCGTACCCACCCCGACACGCCGTGCCACTCGGCCTTCTCGCGACACGACACTCGAAATCCGACGCCTTGGACTCGGCCCTGGATGACCAGACGGCGGCGAATCGTCACGACATCCACGGCGCCAGTCTGCCCCACTGGCGGTGTTGGGGTGGTCAGTTGCCGATCACCGTCATCGGCGTTTCGAGGTCCATGGGGTACATGGGCCGCCGAATGCGGTGGAAGTCTCTGATGGAGTAGTCCTCACTGCACACGCCGGGGCCTGCCACGGGGACGATGTGGCCGGCTATCGGTTCGAACACGGCGCGGAAGTGCTGGCGGGACTTGATCAGCAGGTACTTTCGGGCGGTGGGGTCGATACCGATGTGGGTGTAGAACCCGAGATCGAACGGCTCGAGTGGAAGCGAGCTGACGAGGATCTGGACGCTGCCGACTTCGAGCAGGGCGGTGTCGCCGATGTGTGTCGTGGTGCCGGTGGCCATCGGGCCGGTGACGACATAGCGGCCATCGGACACCGCGGCGACGCGTGCCGTGAGCGTCATCGGTTCGGCGTCGAGGTCGATGGCGGGCATGTCGAACTTGCCACCGATGGGCACCGTGATCTCCGCGCCGACCCCGGCGGCCATCGCCGACTCGACGGTGGTGGGATCGCAGTACGGGCCGGCGACCAGGTCGTCGAGGCCCTGCGCCATGGCTTCTTCGAGCACCGCCATCACGTCGGTGATGCCGCCGGCCCCGCAGTTGTCGCCGTGGTCGGCCATGACGATCGGTCCCGAGGTCGTCGGGTCGTCGCCGAGCTCTCGAGCTTGCGCGACCGACACCTCCATCGGGTCGAAGTCGAACACGAACTCGGCCCGGCGGTCCCAGGCCATCGCCATCAGCTCGTCGCGCAGGCGATCACCGGCGCCCTTGTCGCCGTTGCTGACCACGACCACGCTGAGGCCCGTGTGCGGGATGTCGGAGAGCGGGAAGCCGCCGAAGACCGATGCCGTCATCACCTCGCCGGAAGCTTCGGCTTCGATGGCGTGATCCATGATGTCCTTCATGGGCTGAGCGGCAGGCGTCTGGCGCAGCATGTTGGTCATCATCGGAAGGACCCCCCACGAGATCACGGGGTCGGCCTCACCGTCCAGCCCGGCCAGTAGGGCGCGGCCTGCCCTCTGGGCGGTCTCGTGCGTGTCGATGTGGGGGTAGGTGCGGTAGCCCGTGACCACGGTGGCGTTGGTGCAGAGTTCAGGTGACATGCCGAGGTGGAAGTCGAGTGCGACGGCGATTGGCATGTCGGGCGCGACCACGCGGATACGGCGGAGCAGTTCGCCCTCGGCATCGTCGTGGGTCTGGGTGACCATTGCCCCGTGGAGTGCCAGGAACATCGCGTCCGGCGCGGTCCGGGCGGCGTCGACGATTCGTCCCGCCATCTCCTCGAATGCCTCGTCGGTGACCAGACCGGACGGCCACGCGGTGGCCACGATCGGAACGTCGACGATCGCGCCTCGCGCCTCGAGGAGCTCGTAGAACCCGCCGAACGAGGTGTTGGTGTGGCCGAACAACTCGATCGCTTCCGCCCCGTCCAGAAGTCCACCGTCCGGTGAGTTGCGCCCGAACTTCTCGATGTCGGTGAGCTGCGGCGAGAACGTGTTCGTCTCGTGCATCATCTCGGCCAGGACGTAGCGCGGTGCCATCGGGCCACCGTAGTTCAGGCCCCCGATCGACCCCCCGGCGATGACGCGAGCCGTTGGCGACGGTCGGGAGACAAGGAGTAAGAAGACGGCATGACTGAAACCGGCAGAATGCTCCGATCGACCGTGACCGACGGGGGTGTTGTCCGGCTGACCCTGGTGGAAGAAGCTGTCCCAGAGCCTGGCCCCGATGAGATCGTCGTCGCGGTCGAAGCATCGCCGATCAATCCATCGGACCTCGGCATGTTGTTCGCCGGCGCGGATCCGACATCGTTGGCAACCGATGGCGAGGCGCTGACGGCTCGGCTCGGTGACGGGGCGGTGAAGGCCAACGCGGCTCGGCTGGGTCAGCCGATGCCGGCCGGCAATGAGGGATCGGGAGTCGTCATCGCGGCCGGGTCATCCGACAGTGCGCAAGCGCTGATGGGGAAGCGAGTTGCAGCCCTCAGCGGGGCGATGTACGCCACCCATTCCAAGGTGTCGACGGCCATGTGTGTCGAGATGCCCGAGCACGTGACGGCAGAGCAGGCCGCGTCGTGTTTCGTGAACCCGCTGACCGCTCTCGGCATGACGGAAACGATGCGTATGGAAGGCCACACCGCGCTCGTGCACACCGCGGCGGCGTCGAACCTCGGACAGATGCTCCAGCGGATCTGTATCGACGAGGGAATCGGTCTCGTCAACATCGTTCGCCGATCCGAACAGGCCGACCTGCTCCGTTCGCAGGGAGCCGAATGGGTGGTCGACTCATCGGCCGAGTCGTTTCGGGACGATCTCACCGAGGCGATGTCGGCCACCGGCGCCACGATCGCCTTCGATGCGATCGGCGGTGGTCAGGGGGCCGACACGATCCTCGGTTGTATGGAAGCAGCCGCGTCTCGGGGTGCCGCTTTCAGCCGCTACGGCTCCGACACCCACAAGCAGGTGTACATCTACGGCGGGCTCGATCGTTCGCCGACAGCACTCACGCGCACCTACGGCATGTCGTGGGGTGTGGGTGGCTGGCTCCTGACCCCGTTCCTCGGCCGAATCGGCATCGAGGGTCTGACGCGGCTGCGCGACCGGGTCACCGCCGAGATCACCACCACCTTCGCCAGCCACTACGAGGAGACGATCTCCCTGGACGAGATGCTCGATCCCGAGGTGGCTCGCCGCTACGCCGTGCCGACGACCAACGAGAAGCGCCTGGTCACACCCGGCGGCCAGCTCTCGTGACGGGAGGTTGGCCTCGGCGGTTGGCATTCCTGACGCTGCCCGAGTTCAACCTGTTCTCGATGACCGGAGCCATCGAGCCGTTCCGGGTCGCCAATCATCTTCTGGATCAACAATGGTTCGACTGGACGGTGATCTCACCGGACGGCAACGCCGTCGTCGCCAGCAATCACGTTCGGGTCGACCCCGACGCCTCGATGGCGGACGCGGTCGATGCCGACCTCACGATCGTGTGTGCCAGCTGGTTCCCTGAGCGTCATGGCACACCGGAGGTGCTCCGTTGGCTGCGTGATCGTGCGGGCGCGGGAATGCGACTCGGTGGGGTCGACACCGGCTCGTTCGTCCTCGCGGCAGCCGGCGTGCTCGATCGCCAGGAGGCCACATGCAACTACGACGTACTCGATGCCTTCCGCGATCGCTTCCCGCGTGTGGCCGTGTCGGATGCGATGTACGTCGCCCACGAGCGGCATGTCACCTGCTCGGGGTCGACCGCTCCGCTCGATCTCGCGGTGACCCTCATCGGTCAGTCCCACGGTGAGCAACTCGCCGACCGGGTGGCGAGCCATCTGTTCCACCAGCGGTTCGGCGGGGCCGGACGCTCACAACGCGGGGTTGTGCACACCGCCTCTGACATCGAGGACCCTCGACTCGCCGCCGCCATCGAGCTGGTGCGCGACAACCTCGCCCACCCGCTGGGAGTGGACGAGCTCGCCACGGCGGCGGGTACCAACGCTCGCCAGCTCCGCCGCCTCTTCGCCCAGGCGTTCGGCGAGAGTCCATCGGCCTACGGCATGCGGGTGCGCCTGGACCGCGCCCGTCAGTTCGTTCTGCACACCGAGACGCGCATGCTCGACGTCGCCTTGGCGTGCGGTTTCGAGGGTCCCGAGCACTTCAGCCGACGCTACCGGGCCGCATTCGGCGTCTCGCCATCCCGGGACCGCAAACAGCATCGCCCTCGTCTCACGTCCGCCACGTTCCCCGAACGGGTCGGGTGACCGAATCAGTCAACTTTTCTTGCCGATTCGTCAAGACACGGGCACGGAAGCCGCGTACGTTCCAGCAATGGCTGCCATCCACGAGCGCGCTCCCGTTCCGATCGCCTCGGTCGAGGCCCTGATCGTCGCCGTTCCTGCTGAGGGCAATGCCTTCGCCGAGGGGGAAGAGGAGACCTTGCTCGTCCGCATCACCGACGAGAACGGCACCTACGGCATCGGCGAGTCGGTCTGCACACCAAAAGTCATCCAGGCGATGGTCGAGCAGGAGACCATCCACTTCTGGAGCCAGGGCATCACCGACCTGCTGATCGGCGCCGACCCCGTCGAGGCCCGCGCCCTCTACGACCGGATCTACCACGGCAGCTTCTACCACGGTCGCCGCGGCACGTTCATCCAGGCGATGTCGGCGATCGACATCGCCCTCTGGGACCTCGCCGGCAAGCAACTCGGTCTTCCGGTCTACAAGCTTCTCGGCGGGGCCCGGACCGACAGGATTCGGCCGTACGCCACCTGCTACCCGGGTGACATCTACGACGGGCCCATGACCCCGATCGTCGACGAGATCGCACGACAGGCCGAGATCGCGCTCGATCAGGGCATCACGGCCATCAAGGTGCCGGTCCTCTTCGGCAGCGACACCACCGACAAGCAGATCGTCGAGTTCACCAGGCAGTGCCGCACCATGGTCGGCGACGACATCGTGCTCGCCCTCGACCTCGGCTACCGCTGGTGGGACTGGCACGACGCCGCATGGACCCTGAAGCGGATCGAGGATTTCGACATTCACTTCGCCGAGGCCCCTCTCCGCCACGATGATCTCCACGGCCACGCGCGCCTCGCCGCGGTGTCGCCGATCCGGATCGGCGGCGCCGAGTTCGCCGCCGGCCGGTGGGAAGTCCGCGAGTGGATCGAGACCGGCGGTGTCTCATTGGTACAGCCCGGCGTGAGCCGAGCCGGCGGTTTCACCGAACTGATGCGGATCGCCGAGATGTGCGAGATGTACGGCGCCCAGCTCATGCCGCACAGTTTCGCCACCGGCATCACCGACGTCGCCAACTTCCACCTCCAGGCCGCCTCGCTCACGATCCCCATGGTCGAGTTCCGCTCCAGCCGGCTCGGGCCGTCGCGGTTGCGCACCGAGCTGGTCTCGCCGCCGGAGCCGGAGATCGTCGACGGCTACGCCGCACTCCCAACCGGCGCCGGTCTCGGGGTCGAACTCAACGAGGATCTCGTCGCCGCCCACACCCGTTCGTCGTCCGGCACGTGACGTGACCGGGACCTCCTCGCCTGGGACGTCGACTCGCTGGAACCACACGCCGCCGTTGCCGCTCGTCAGCGCCCCGTTCCTCCATTGGCCGCTGCGTCCAGGAGCGATCCTGCGGCATGTCCTGGGCAGCTGGCGACCCCACGGTCCGCGGGTGATCATGCTCGTCACGGCGATCGCGGTCTGGAAGTGGTTCAGCCCGACACCGGCTGAAGTGGAGTCGTTCCGTCCCGGATGGATGCTGGAGATCTGGGTCCGCAATGTGGTGCTGCTGCTGCTGGCCGCCGGCATTCCCCATCTCTGGCTCTACGTCTGGCGCCGCCAGGGCGACGACCTCCGTTACGACGCGCGGCCCCTCGGCAGGAACAAGCGCCTCTTCCTGTTCGACGACCAGGTGAAGGACAATGTGTTCCTCAGCCTCGTCCAGGCCCCGATCGTCGCCTCGCTCTGGGAGGCAGGCGGTTGGTGGGCCTATGCCAACGGTCATGCGGCGGTGTTCTTGTTCGCCGACAACCCCGTGTGGTTCGTCGTGCTGGTGGCGCTGGTCCCGATCTATTCGGCCTTCTACTTCTCGACGCATCACTGGCTGTTGCATCGCGGCCCGATGTACACCCACGTCCATTCCTGGCATCACCGCAATGTGAACATGGGGCCCTGGTCGGGCCTGGCCATGCACCCGCTCGAGCAGGTCGTGCTCTTCAGCGATGTGGTCGTGTTCCTGGTGATTGCGTCACATCCCGTTCACTTCCTGTTCGCCATGCTCCATCACACCATGGGCGCGCCCCTGAGCCACACCGGTTACGACGGCGTGAGGGTCGGCCCGGTCACGGTGCCGGTCGGTGACTTCCATCACCAACTGCACCACCGGTTCATCGAGTGCAACTACGGAGGATTCGAGACGCCGCACGACGACGTGTTGGGCTCGTTCCACGATGGCACGGCCGCCGGAGATGAGCGGATCGCGGTTCGTCGTCGACAACTGAGTGCCGCGAAGCGGAGCAGATCGTGAACGTCGAACATCACCACTCCACCTCGGACATCGAGGCCTACAACCCGTTCCAGGGCAACCGCCTCGGTATCGACGACTGTCCGGTCGTCACATCCGCGGAGATCGGCGAACGTTCCGTGTCGGTGAGCTTCGCCGGCGGGGTACGCCACGAGTTCCACCATCAATGGTTGCGGCACTGCTGCTACTGCGAGGCCTGCGGCAACCCGGCTGACGGCATTCGCTTCAACACGGTGATCGATGTCGACCGGGAGATGGCACCGATGTCGGCGGCAGTGATCGATGGTGATCTCGAACTGCGCTGGCCCGGCGGCCATGTGTCGACCTTCGGCACCGACTGGCTGTTCCACCACGCCTATGACGGCGCGGCGGGCGAACGCCGCAAGTCCTGGCGCCCGATCACCTGGCGGGCCGAGCTGGCCGACGACTTCCCGACGGTTCCGTGGGCTGATGCGTCTGATGGGGGAGCGGGCCAACTCCGGCTCTACCAACTGCTGCGCGACTACGGCATCGTCCAGGTGGCCGGGCTGGGCTCCGAACTCGAACGGACCGAGGAGTTCGCCGCGCTCGTCGGCCCGATCCACGAGACCACGGTCTACGGACGGATCTACGACGTGCGGGCCGAACCCATCGCCAAGCTCGGCGCCAAGACGGGGATGGCCCAGGCGTCACACATCGATGATGCGTTCGCCTACTCCCAGCCCGGCATCGACATCTTCCACTGCCTGGTCAACACCAGCGAAGGAGGTATGAGCACATACGTCGACGGGTTCGCCATCGCCGAGTCCATCGCCGCCGACGACCCGGCTGCGTACGAGCTGCTGACCACGGTTTCCATCGCCCACATACGCCGCCATCCCGGCGAGATGGACATGCGAAACCGGGGTCCGCTGATTTCGCTGGACGAGTTCGGACGGCCTTGCGGCATCCGCTATTTCGATCGGGCGCTGGCGCCGCCGGACTGCGCTCCCGAGTTGATGGACCCGCTCTACGACGCCATCCGCCTGTACAACCAGCGCATGGTCGATCCGGCGTTCGTGGCGGTGGTTCGCGTCGAGCCGGGCAGCGGGATGCTCATCGACAACCATCGGGCGATGCACGGTCGTACGGCGTTCGACCCATCGGCCGGTCGACACATCCGCCTGTGCCACGTGCCTCGTGACGAATTCCATGCTCGTCTGCGCGAGCTGAGTCGCACGCTCGACCCGACCAGTCATGACCTTCACCTCCCCCAGGGGTCACGCAACGCATGACGGTGGTTCTCGAAGAGCAGGAGCAGCGCTGGCTGAGCGGTGCCGATGGCAAGGCCATGCAATTGGCGATGCGATTGGTGCAGGCCGCGGCCGAAGTGTCGGGCGCCGAGCGGTTCGTGCCGATCGAGATGGCCCACATCAACTCGTGTCACTACTCCGGATCCATGTCGCTCGACTTCGCCGAGTTCCTGCTGGCCGAGGGCGCCACGCTCGCCGTCCCCACCCACACCAACGCCAGCCTCATCTCGTGCACGTCGCCCGATGTCCGTCCGCAGGCCGCGTCGCCGGTGGAGGTCGACGGTGCCCGGCGGGTGATGGAGATCTACGAGGAGCTGGGTTGCTCGTCGATGTGGACGTGTGCGCCCTACCTCCAGCCCGAGGGGCGGCCGACGTTCGGCCAACAGATCGTCGGCTCCGAGTCGAACGCGGTCGGCTTCTTCAATTCGGTGCTCGGTGCTCGCACCAACAAGTACGGCGACCTGCTCGACGTGTCGGCCGCGATGGTCGGCCGGGTCCCCGAGGTCGGGCTGCACACCGACGAAGGTCGCCGCGCCACACACGTCTTCGACGTCTCCGGACTCTCGGCCGGCGTGATCGCCGATCCGAATCTCCCACACCTTCTCGGGGCGCTCCTCGGTCGTGAGGTGCAGGGACGGGTCGGTGTGATCGATGGCCTCGAGTCGGCGTCGGAGGACGCGCTGAAGGCGATCGCGGCCGGTGCGGCTGCGGCCGGTGGTGTCGACATGTTCCACGTGGTCGGGATCACGCCCGAAGCGTCGAGCCTCGACGCGGCCACGCACGGGATCGAACCGACCCATCGCACGCCGGTCACCGACGAGGATCTCGATCGGGTGGCCGAGCTCCTGACCAGCGCCGACGGTGATGAGCCGCTGCGCGCCGTCTGTCTCGGCACGCCGCACTTCTCGGTGGCCGAGTTCGAGGCGACGGTTTCCCGACTCGACGGCCGACGCGTCCACCCATCGATCACGATGCTGATCACCACCAGCCGAGCGGTGGCCACAGAACTCGATCTGCGGGGTCTCGCCGCGGCGCTCACCGATGCGGGCGTGCGGATCGTGCTCGACACCTGCACGTACTACACGCCTCGACCGAGTGGCGTCGACGGCCTCACCATGACCAACTCGGCGAAGTGGGCCTACTACGCCCAGGGCATTCTCGATGTGCCGGTTGCGTTCGCCTCGCTCGAGCAGTGTGTGGACTCGGCGGTTGCAGGGCGGTGGATCCGGTGAGTCGTTCACTGAGCGGGACCTGGCTCGTGGCGGGGTCGATCGATGGGCAGGTGCTTCGCCTCGATGAACCGCTCAGCTTCTGGGGTGGGTTCGACGCGACGAGCGGCGCTGTGATCGACCGTGCCCATCCGCAGGTCGGCGAGACGCTCGCGGGGAAGGTCGTCGCGATGCCCGGCTCGAAGGGGTCGTCGGGCACTCCCGGTGTGCTCGGCGAATCGATCCGGCGCGGCACCGGGCCGGCCGCCATGGTGGTGACGAAAGCCGACATCAACCTCGTCGCCGGTTCGCTCACGGCGGCGACGCTCTATGACCGCCCGTGCCCGATCCTGCTCGTGGACACTGCCCAGCTCGAATCGCTCATCGACGGTGAGACCGTCATCGCTCGACCCGAGGAGACATCGTGAAGCCAGAGAGATGGTCCGACCCCGCGAAGAAGCTCTTCCCCCACCAGGTGGGGTTCACCGGCCCGCCGATGGATTTCGACGCCGCGCCGAGCGATTTCCTGCGGATCTCACCGACCACCGTCGGCGCCCATGGCCGGCTCCTCCATGCCCCCGGCTACGGCCATCGTCTCGACCAACGAGCCGACAACTTCCATCAGCTCGAAGAGGTCGTGCACTGCTTCTCGAACGCCGGTGCCGACGTGGTCGGGCAAGTGGGCACGAACTGGGTGCACGCCGGCGGCCGCGACATCCACGACATCCGTCCGTACGTGGCCGAGGTCAGCGAGCGCTACGAGACCCCGCTGCACATGGCCGGGCTCACGCTCGTGCAGGCGTGTGAGGAGATGGGCTACGAGCGCGTTGCGCTCAACTCGGTCTACTTCTGGCCCGACTGGCGCGACGGCGTCGTCCGGTTCCTCCGCAGCGCCGACATCGACGTGGTCTGGTACGGCAACTTCGTCGATCAGGGCTTCTACGACGATCAGGAGGTCGTCAACGAGGCAACCTGGATCTTCCCGGGTGAACTCGCCCTCGATTCGTGTCGCCGCGCACTCGAGGAGGCGCCCGGCGTCGACGCCATCCTCGTGAACGGGATGTCGAACTACCGCGACGTCGACGGCCTTCCCCAACGGTTCGTGAGCCTGGCGGCCGATATCGAGGCCGAGCTCGACACTCCCGTCATCGCCGCCGACATCTCGCTCTACTGGCAGATCTTCCGCACGCTCGGCGTGGCGCCCCTTGGTCCCCAGGGTTCGCTGCTCTCCACCCTTCAAACCGATTGATGGCACCCCCGATGTTTCTCACGCTCTGGGCCACCCCCCGCTCGACCTCGACCGCCTTCGAGTGGATGATGCGCCAGCGCGGCGACTTCACCTGCTTCCACGAACCGTGGAACGAGCTCTACTACTACGGCGAGGATCGGGTCAGCCGGCGCGACGCCGATGTCGACGCTCGCCCCGGCCACACCTACGCCGCGACGTGGGACGAACTCGCCGGCGCAGGACGAGCGGGGAACGCGTTCGTGAAGGACTTCGTCTACTCGGTCGAGCACACGCTCACCGACGACATGCTCGCCGAGATGACCCACACCTTTCTGATCCGCGACCCGAAGCGGGTGGTGCAAGGGCTGGCCAAGCACTGGCCCGACTGCACATGGGAAGAAGTCGGGTTCGAGTCACTGCACCGGCTCTTCCATCGCATCGCCGACCGGGACGGGGCCCCGCCACCCGTCATGTTCTCCGGTGATCTGCTCGACGATCCAGAAGGCACCGCACGCGCGTACTGCGCCGCCGTCGGTATCTCGTTCATCGCCGAAGCCCTCGAATGGGAGGCGGGCGAGCGCAGCGAGGTGAGCTGGTACGGCGAAGGCACCGGACCCTGGCATGACACGCTGCGCGAGAGCACTGGCATCCAGAAGCCGAAGAGCACCTACCCGCCGCTCGAAGACAGCCCGCGGCTGTACGAACTCTACGAACGGGCAGTACCGCTCTTCGACGATCTGCATCGCCATTCGTTCAAACCCGAAACGTCCACCCCTTCCGGGGACTGAGAAAGGCTCACATCATGGAAATCTCCCTCGAAGGCAAGCGAGCGTTCGTCACCGCCGGTGGTGACGGGATGGGTCGTACCACCGCGATGTCGATGGATCGGCTCGGCGCCGAGGTGTTCACCTGTGACATCGATCCGACCGGGCTCGCCACCCTTCCCGACAGCATCACCACGTGGGAATGCGATGTCACCGACTCCGACGCGCTCGACGCCATCTTCGACGAGATCCTGCCCGGTGGACTCGACATCATGGTCAACAACGCCGGAGTGGGCGGCCCCACCAAGATGGTCGAGGACGTCACCAACGAGGAATGGGCCCATTGCATGGGCGTCTGCATCGATGCCCAGTTCTACTGCGCCCGGCGGGTGGCCCCCGTCTTCAAGGCGCAGCAGAGCGGGGTGCTCATCAACATGGTGTCGGCGGCCGGCATCCTCGGTTTCCCCGGTCGCTCGCCGTACGTGGCGGCGAAGTGGGCGGTCGCCGGCTTCACCGAGACGCTCGCCATGGAGTTGGGCCCGGACAACATCCGAGTCAACGGGATCGTGCCCGGCAACGTGAACGGCGCACGCATGGAGGGCGTGATCGCTGCGCACGCGGAGGCCGAGGGGCTCGACCCGGAGGTCGTGCGGCGCATGTACGCCATCGGCACCTCGATGCAGTGCTACGTCGACCCTCAGGAGATCAGCGATCTGATCATGTTCCTGGTGAGCGACTACGGGCGCCACATCTCCGGCCAGATCATCGGCGTCGACGGCAACACCGAGACGCTCTACCCTCGGGCATGACACGACTCGAGCCGATCCCTCGCGAAGACCTGCCGCAGTACGAGCCCGTCTTCGAGATCATCGAAGGGGCCATGGGGTTCCTGCCGTCGAGCATGCGAACGATGGCTCACGTCCCGCAGGTTCTCGACGGCTTCAACGCGATGGCGATGGGGGTGGCGACCGCGGGGTTCATCGACCGGGGCCTGAGCCAGATGATCGCCAACGTGACGAGTCTGGCCTCGGGGTGTCGCTACTGCCAGGCCCACACTGCTGCACATGCCGAACACGCCGGTGTCGATGCCGAGAAGATCGAACACCTCTGGGAGTTCGAGACCTCGGACCTGTTCAGCGACGCAGAGCGGGTTGCCCTCCGCGTCGCCCTCGGGGCCGGCGGCTCACCCAACTCCGTCACCGACGAGCAGTTCGCGGCCCTGTCCGAGCACTACTCCGACGAAGCGATCGTGCAGATCGTCGGCACGATCGCCATGTTCGGCTTCCTCAACCGGTGGAATGACACCATGGCCACCACGTTGGAGGACGAACCGCTCGGCTTCGCGCAGAGTCACCTGAGCCAAGCGGGCTGGGAACCGGGCAAGCACGCTTGAGCGTCAGCCGATCTCCGACTCGCTGAGCAGCGGGAGCAGTTCTTCCCCGAGCCAGCGGCGATACGTGTTGTGATAGTGGTGCAGCGTTGGTTCGTTGCGGCCGAAGATGACGTGGTCCATCGCCCCGGGTCTCGCCGTGGCTTGCTGTGAAGAGCTCATGACATAGTCCTCGTCACGAATGATCTCGGCAAAGCGTGTGCCGATGAAGGCCATGAAGTTCTTCACCTCATCGTCGCCCTTCGCCGCCTCCGGGCGGAAGTAGAACGTCACCCGGCTGATGTGTCGCCCGGGGTCATCGCGACAAGGGAACATCCGGACGAGGAAGCAGCCACCGTTGAACGGCATCAGGATCACATTGGGGAACACCCAGTAGACGGGCAACGCCGCAACGGTGATGTCCCACTCGTCCTCGGGAAGCCTGCGCATCTCATCGATGTCGCGGCGGCACAGGATCATCCGGTGCAGGTGGCCGTCTTCATCATGTATCTGCACATTGCCGTGGAAGCTGTTGAACAGCGTGTCCTTGTGCAGCGACGAGAAGTGGTAGGTCTCGCCGAACGTGTCGAGAGCGAGCTTCCAGTTGCACGCCGTGTCGTAGACGTCGTGGGTCAGCGGGAGCATCTCTCCGAAGTCCCACGTGGAGAACTCCTCGTTGAACCAGTGTCCGAGGAGATGGTCGAGGTCCATCGTCGCCGTCGGGTCGGGGTGGACGAAGAGCATGCCGTGTCGCTCTTCGGCGGGCAGCGGTCGAAGCCCGAGACAGGCACGATCGACGTCACCGAAGTGTTCGGGCTTTGGAAGTCCGACGAGCGCGCCGCCCGTGTCGTAGGTCCACGAATGGAACGGGCAGGTGAAGCGCCGCTTCGAGCCACGCTCCTCGGTCTCCACCTCCACACCGCGATGGCGGCACGAGTTCACGAAGGCTCGGAAGCTTCCGGCCTCATCCCGGGTCGCCAGGACCGGCACGCCAAGATCATTGCTGGTGAGGAACGAGCCGGGTTCGAGTAGGTCACCCGACATGCCGATGCACTGCGGGACCTTCAGGAAGAACTCGTCCCACTCGAGTGCGGCCCGTTCGGGGTCCGTGTAGTCCGAGGTCGGGAGGCGCCGGAGGCCGCCCGCGTCGACCGATGTGCCCGCATCGAGGTGGGCACAGAGTTGCTTGATCAGGCAGACCTGCTCGTCATGGCGCATGTCGAGAGTGAAGTCGCATGTCGGGCCGACGGTCAAACACGTCGGGGACATTGGGCCCTACCGAGCTCGATTCAATACCGTGATGATGATGTCATGGACGAGGGACTGACCCTGACACGTATTCGTGGCATCGACATCCGACTCAGCTGGAGTGTCGTGATCATCGTGGCGCTGGTGACATGGTCGTTGGCGATCGACACCCTTCCCGATCTCGCCGAGGGTTATTCCGATGGTGCCTACTGGGGCGTGGCCGCGCTCCTGGCCGTGGGACTCCTCGCCGCTCTTGTTGCCCATGAACTCGGCCACTCGATCGTGGCGGCTCGCGAAGGCGTCGGGGTGTCGAGCATCACATTGTGGGTGTTTGGCGGGATCGCCCGCCTCGAATCGCAACCATCCACAGCCGGGAGCGCCTTTCGGATCGCCGGCGCGGGTCCCGCGGTGAGCGCGGTGATCGGTGTGATCTCGCTCGCGGTGGCTGTGGCGTTCGATGGGCTCGCGGCCGCCGCCATCGCGTGGTTCGGGGTGATCAACCTGATCCTGGCCGTGTTCAATCTGCTCCCGGCGTTCCCGATGGACGGCGGCCGGATGTACCAGGCGTGGTGGTGGGCGCGGACTCGCGATCAGGAAGACGCCACTCGACGAGCGGTGTCGTTGGGCCGAACCATCGGGGCGATCATGATCGCCCTCGGTGCCATCGAGGCGCTCTCCGGTGCCGCCGTTGGCGGTGTCTGGTTGATCCTGATCGGATGGTTCGTGCGAGAGGCCGGTCGAGCGGAGCTGGATCAGGTGACCGTTCTCGGCCCCATGGGTGCGGTCGGTGTCACCGAAGTCATGACTGGCGATCCCGACACCGTGATCGCCACCGACTCGCTGGAAGCGTTCGTGTCGGAGTCTGTGCTCGGTGGTCGGCACACCACCTACCCGGTCGTGGCGGCGGATGGTTCCGTCGTCGGCCTCGTCAATCTGCAGGCCGTCCGAACGGTCGATCGGGAACGCTGGCCGGCGACGACGGTGAGGGACGTGGCGACACCAGTCGAGGAGGTGCTGACTGTCGATGTCACGGCATCGGTGGCCGATGTGATGGAGCGGATGGGGGTCGACCCTCGGCGCCGCACGCTCGTCTTCGACGACGCCAGGCTGGTTGGGATCGTGGCGCCGGCTGATCTCGCGCGGCTCGTCACCGCTGTGAAACTCGCCGGGCTCGACGCATTCCGCGGGGTGGATCAGCCGAGTGCGTGAGGACGCGGCCGTCGCCGTCAGGCGGGATCGGTGCCAATTCGGCGGCTGACGTCGTGAAGGCCATCCAGCGGCGGGAGGATCCCGTCGCCCGGATTTCGTCCACGGGATTGGCTCTCGTCGACCACGGCCCGAGCAGCCGCCAGGAGCATCGACTCCGTCACCATTCGTGCGTGGCACACCTTGGTGCCCAACCCGACGCCCGGGAACACATAGACGTTGTTGGCCTGCGAGATCTGGTGGGTGACGCCGTTGTGTTCGACCGAGTCGAATGGACTTCCCGTTGCGATCAGTGCCGTGCCATCGGTCCACTCGAGGAGATCGCGCGGCGTGGCCTCGGCGTGCGCGGTGGGATTGGAGAGAGGGAGGATGATCGGTTGTGTCGTATTCGAGGCCATCGATCGCACGATCGCTTCGGTGAAGATCCCGCCCTGCCCCGACACGCCGACGAGCACGGTCGGCTTGGCCTGGTCGATGACGGTGGCGAGCGGTGTCGTGCCCGACGGATCCGTCCAGGCCGCCACATCGTCCCAGCGTTGGGTGAACGGCTGTTGAAAGTCGAGCAGGTTCGTACGGCGATCATGCAGTAGGCCGTCGGCGTCGACGAGATAGAGCCGCGAGGTGGGGTCGGCGACACCGTCCGCCTCCAGTGCATCGCTCAGCATTGCGGCGATCCCGCTGCCGGCTGATCCGGCGCCGACGATGCAGATGGTCTGCTCGGCGAGGGCGGATTCCGTTGCGTGGACCGCGGCCTGGATGGCTGCCAGCGCCACGGCCGCCGTGCCCTGGATATCGTCGTTGAAGCTGAGAATCCGGTTGCGCTACCGGTGGAGCAGTGGTGTGGCCTGGTGGCCGGCGAAGTCCTCCCACTGCAACAGGACGTTCGGGAACCGGCGGCCGAGCGCGATCACGAACGTCTCGACGAAACTCTCGTAGTCCTTCTCGGTCACGCGCTCATGGCGCCAGCCGAGGTACAGCGGGTCGTTGAGCAACGCTTCGTTGTTGGTCCCGGCGTCGAGGAAGACCGGCAGCGTTCGGCGAGGATCGATGCCACCCGCGGCCGTGTAGAGCGCGAGCTTGCCGATGGGGATGCCCATCCCCCGATGCCGAGATCGCCGAGACCGAGGATCCGCTCCCCGTCGGTCACGACGACGACATCGATCTCCTGTTCGAGCGCCTCGATCTGTTGGGGGATGCGGTTGCGGTGCGGCCAGCTCAGGAACAAGCCGTGGGGACGGCGGTAGATGTGACTGAACTCCTGGCAGGCCTGACCCACTGTCGGTGTGTACAGAATCGGCAACATCTCGGCGAGGTGCGCCTCGACGAAGGCGTAGGACAAGACGGTGTTGGTGTCGTGGAGCGCGCGCAGGAAGATGTGGCGTTCGAGATCGCCGTGCAGGCGGTCGAACGTGTCCCGCGCCCGGTCCACCTGTTCGGCCATCGACTCGACCCGGGCGGGCAGGAGGCCGGCGAGACCGAGCATGTCGCGTTCGGCCGCGGTGAAGGCGGTGCCCTTGTTGAGCCAGGGTTCGTTGAGAACCGACCGGCCGCGAAGCGTCGTCGAGACCGGCGGAGGTGTGTGAGCCGCAGGCATAGTCAAGCCGTCGTGCCCTTCCTGGGTGGAGCGGGTTCCCATCGGCATGGCCCATGGTGACTTGATGACGCGGTCGTACGCCCGCCGGCGATGACCTCCGGCGTCAGCCGGTGACGATGTTCTTCTCGGGGCCGTAGGGGAAACCGGTGATGTTGTCGACCGAGCCGTCGTCGTTGATGACGAGGACATCGTGCTCGCGGTAGCCACCGGCCCCGGGCTGACCTTCGGGGATCATGATCATCGGTTCCATGGAGACGACCATCCCGGGCTCGAGCACCGTGTCGATGTCCTCCCGGAGTTCCACACCCGCCTCGCGGCCGTAGTAGTGGCACAGCACGCCGAAGCTGTGGCCGTAGCCGAACGATCGGTACTTGAGCAGGTCGTAGCCGCGGTAGATGTCGTTGAGTGTCGCCGCGATCTCGGAACACTTGATGCCCGGCTTGATGAGCTCCAGCCCGGCCTCGTGGACCTCGACGTTGATGTTCCACAGCCGCATGTGTTCGTCGGACACCGACTCGGCGAACAGGGTGCGCTCGAGCGCCACGTAGTAGCCGAACAGCATCGGGAAGCAGTTGATCGAGAGGATGTCGCCGGCGTCGATTGGCTTGTTCGTTACGGGGTTGTGGGCCCCATCGGTGTTCACGCCTGACTGGAACCAGGTCCACGTGTCCATCAGCTCCGCGTACTCGTAGGTCGTGGCCAACTCGCGCACCATTGCTTGGGTCGATGCCAACGCGACCTCGTGCTCGGGCACGCCGACGCCGATGGCCTCGCGACAGGCCTCACCGCCGATGTCGGCGATCGCCGTGAGCTTCTTGATGTGGGCGATCTCTTCGGCCGACTTGATGGTGCGCATCCACATGGTGGGTGTACCGACGTCGACGAACTCGGCGCCGGGAAGCGCAGCCTTCAGCTTCTCGAGAAGATCGAGGCTGACCTCGTCGAATTCGATGCCGATGCGCCTCGCGCCAGGGGTCAGGGTCTGGACGGCATGGAAGAAGTTGTCCTTGCGCCAGTCCGTGTAGGTCAGGTTGTCTCCGTGGGTCAGGCGCCACGGTTGCCCGCCGTCGATACCGGCGCTGACAGTGGTGAGCTCATCACCGGTGATGACCAGGCCGTAGTTGCGACCGAAGGCGCAGTACATGAATCCGGAGAAATAGGTGATGTTGTGGTAACTGGTCAGCAGGCACGCGTCGATGTTGTTGTCGGCCATGTGGGTGCGCAGCTTCGTCTGACGAGCGGCCATCTCGGCTGTGGTGAAGGGGCTGAGCGTTTTCTCCCCGTTGTGCCAGGTCACCAGGCGATCCATGTCCGTGCTCATCAGTGTGCTCCTCGTTCGAATCCCAGAGCATCATACTGAAATATCAGAATGGGTCAACGGAGCGTTGGTGCGGGATACGATGCGTTGATGGCCCCCGAGTCCATGACCGATCACGCCTACGAGGCGATTCGTCAGATGCTGGTTCGTCTCGAACTCGCGCCCGGAGAGCTGCTCAATCAGGAGGCGCTCCAAGCACGAATCGGAGTCGGCCGCACCCCCGTGCATCAGGCCCTTCAACGCCTCGAGGCCGAGGAGTTCGTCGTCGTCATGCCCCGTCGTGGGGTCATGGTCACCAACGTCGATGTTCTCGAACTGCCGGTGCTCTACGAATCCCGGGCCCTGCTCGAGCCGTACATGGCCGGCGTCGCGGCGTCGCGGGGCACGAGCGATGACTGGGATGAAATGGCGCAGGTGCTCTCTGCGGCCCGCGCTGTTGAGACCGTCGAGGAGCGCGTCAGTGCTGATCGCCGCTGCCACGAGATCATCTGGGCTGCGTCCGGCAACCGCTTCCTCAGCCGCACGCTCGACATGCTCTATGCCCAGAGCGATCGCCTCTGGCACATGTACCTGATCGATGTCACGGACATGCAGCAGTCCCTGGAGGAACACGAGCAGCTGCTCGAGGTACTTCGATCAGGCAACGGCGAGGAGGCATCGACGGTGATGGCTCGTCACATTCGTGAGCTCCACGACCAGATCAATGCGGTGATCGCCGAGTCGATCCTCGCCGCGAGCGCCTGAGCGCGTCGTCAGACCCGGAACTGGGCGATCTGCACCTCGGCGCCGTAGTCGGCAAAATCGCCGTCGGCGCGAGTTTGGCGGAAGTCGCCCCAGTTGATCGGCCGATAGTGGGCATGGTCGCCGGACTCGATCGAGCCGGCGAGCGGCGCGTAGTCCGTGACGTAGCTCGGGTTGAAGAAGTACGGCAACGAGTAGCGCTCGCGGTTCGTACGTGGAGCGACTCGATGCAGCGCTGCCTGATAGCGATCGTTCGACCAGACCTGCATCATGTCGCCGGTGTTGACCACGATGGCGCCGGGGACCGGCTCTACCTCGATCCAGTCTCCCTCGTGCTCCACCTGCAGTCCGCCGACGTCGTCCTGCAGCAGCAGCGTCAAGGCACCGGCATCACTGTGATGGTGCAGGGCCATGTCGCCGAGGGGTGTGGCCTCGGCGGCCTCCGCGGCGGCGAGCGGGTCGTGCAACGGGTAGTAGTTCAGACGAACAAAGCTGGTGTGATCGTCGCCGAAGCTCGCGGCGAGATGGTCGGCGTGTTCTCCGAGGCCACGGCAGAACGCCTGGAGCAGCCAGAGCGCGAGTTGCTCACAGGAGCGGAGATGGTCCACGAAGGTTTCGCGGAATCCGTCGAGTTCGGGCCACTGGTTCACCCCATCCACGGTGTGGAAGTTCGACGGATCGTCATCGGGGAGATCCGGAAACGGGACATGGGCGATGTCCAACACTTCCTTCAGATCGCGCGCGTTCTTGGTGAGCTCCCGGTCGTAGTACCCGCGCGAGTTCTCCTTCGTGCGCAGGATCCGACGTTTCTCTTCGGTCGACTGGGCGAAGAACGCTCGAGTCGCCGCCCAGACCTCGGCCAGTCGCGCGTCGGGGATGCCGTGGTCGAGCACCTGAAAGAAGCCGAACGTGGCGGCGGCGCCCGCCACCGACTCGACGATCGCTTCGGTCGGCGGCCGGCGTGCGCCGTCGAGGTCGAGAATGGGAACTGCAGGTCGGTGCACCTCGGCGAGCCTAGGCAGCCAAGGCTCGCATGGCCGAGGTCACGATCGTCTCTGCTTCGGCGTCGGCCATGCCGAGGAGGCGCAGAACGAGCAGAGCGACCTCGGCGGCTTCGGATCCGTCGGTCTCACCCAGAACGCGAGACCGCATCGACTGCAGTGTTGCGCCGATGACGGCGTTGGTCGCCGCCGGCCCGATGCTGACGTGGAGCGAGCCGGCCTCGACACCATCGGCGATCGCCTGGGTCACGAGTGCTCGGGCCTGCGCCCGAAACTCCGGGCGGACGGCGCTGAGGATGACGAACGTCGAGGCGGAGTCCGGGTCGGTGTCGGCCATGTGCAACAGCTGCAGCAGCCCGATCGCGATCCGCCGAGCGGGGTCGTGTTCGATGGTGGCGAGGGTGTCGCGCTCGATCTCCATGCCCCGCATGACGTCTTGGGCGACCTCGGTGATGAAGTCGTCCACCGTGGGGAAGTGGTTGTAGAAGGTGCCGGTGGCGACGCCGGCCTCGGTCGCGATCTCGCCGGCGGTGATGCTGCTGGTGCCGCGAGCCGCCAGCACGTGCATCCCGGCCTGGATCAGGCGTCGACGCGTCTGGCGGCGTTTGCGGGGGTAACCGCTCGGGGCGTCTTCTTCAGTCATCTGCGTTGCCACGTCAGCCATTGTGGTCCGAATAAAACTGCTTGTCCAGATCAATATTGACTTCTGAGATCAAAAATGGTTTGATCATCCAATATTCGACAAGGAACGCCGCCATGAGCTCCAAGAAGACCAGCGAACCCGTACAAACCGACCGAGAGTTGATCGACGCCACGGTCGACGCCGTGACCGCGAACATCCCTGTGGGCCTAGAGCCCGGCCAGATGCTCTCCGCCGCGTCTCGCTTCGCCCGGACGGCTGCGAAACAGCCGAAGGTGCTCGGTCGCCGGGCCGCGACGCTCGCCGCTGAACAGATCAAGATCGCCGCGGGTCGTTCGTCGATCGAGCCCGGCCCGAAGGATCGTCGTTTCACCGATGAGGCATGGTCCACCAATCCCGTCTACAAGCGACTCGCGCAGTCGTACCTCTCGCTCGACGATCAGGTCCACACGCTCGTGGCTGACCTGGAACTCGACCCCAAGAGCCGCTTGCGGGCCGAGTTCCTGGCCAACCTCGCCACCGACGCGATCGCACCGACCAACACCCTTCTTGGCAACCCGGCCGCCCTGAAGGAGGCCCGCGACACGCAGGGGCGAAGCCTGGTCGATGGCGCCCGCCACGCGATGTACGACGTACGCCACAACGGCGGGATGCCATCCATGGTGGACAGTCGTCCGTTCACCCCCGGTGACACGGTCGCCGCCACGCCCGGCACGGTCGTCTTCCGCAACGAGGTGTTGGAGCTGATCCAGTACACGCCGACCACCGCCGAGGTCGGTCAGCGGCCGATGCTCGTCGTCCCGCCCCAGATCAACAAGTACTACATCCTCGATCTGGCTCCCGGCCGCAGCCTGTTCGAACATCTGGTCAGCGAAGGTCACCAGGTGTTCGCCATCAGTTGGCGCAACCCCGGACCCGAGCACCGTGATTGGAACCTCGACACCTACTGCGCCGCGATCCTCGAGGCCACCGACGTCGCCCTCGAGGTCACGGACGCCAGTGACCTCAACATGCTCGGTGTCTGTGCCGGCGGGATCACCCAGGCCGCGTTGCTCGGCCATCTCGCTGCGGTCGAGGACAAGCGCATCCGATCCGCCAGCTTCCTGGTGACGATCATCGACTGGGATGTCCCCTCGACGATGGGCACCATGATCTCCGGGCCGGTCGTCGAGACGGCGACCCGTCGAAGCCAACGGCAGGGGGTTCTGAAGGGACCCGACCTCAACAAGATCTTCGCCTGGCTGCGGCCCAACGATCTCGTCTGGAACTATGTCGTCAACAACTACCTGATGGGCAAGAATCCCCCGGCGTTCGACGTCCTCTCGTGGAACGGCGACTCGACCAATCTTCCCGCCGGGCTCCACGCCGACTTCATGGACATCGCGTTCGCCAACGCCATGACCACCGCCGATGCCGTTGAGGTTCTCGACACGCCGATCGATCTCGGAGCGATCGACTGCCCCAGCTTCGTGGTCGGCGCCGTGACCGATCACATCACGCCATGGGAAGCCTGCTACGAGACCGTCAACCTGCTGGGCGGCGACAGTGAGTTCGTGTTGAGCTCCCAGGGCCACATCCAGGCCCTGGTCAACCCGGCGGGGAATCCGAAGGGCAAGTACTACCTCAACTCAGAACGCGCCGGCTCCGCGGAGGAGTGGCGTGAGGATGCTGTCGAACACGCCGGCAGCTGGTGGGATCACTGGACGACGTGGCTCGCCGAGCACCGCGGCCGAACCGTCGACGCCCCCGCCGCGCCTGGCAACGAGACCCACGCCGCGATCATGCCCGCGCCGGGGGCCTACGTCCTCAACTAGTTCGCAACCGCTTCTTGCTCCGACGCCTCGTCGTGCTGAACTGACCGCCATGTTGGCCACCGACTCCACCATCCGAACCAAGTCGTCGACCGTTTCGGTCGGAATGCAGCGACTGCGCGTCACTGTGGAGAACCCCGGCCTCGATCGGCCCCTCCTGCTGATCAACGGCATCGGGGCCACCGGCGATCTCTTCGGACCGTTTCGCAAGCACCTCGACGATCGGGAGACGATCGCGTTCGACGCTCCGGGTGTGGGTGGAAGTCCGACTCCAGCGATGCCGTATTCGATGCGAAGGCTCGCCGGCGTGGTTGCCGGTCTCATCGATGAACTCGGACACGAACAGGTGGATGTTCTCGGCTTGAGCTGGGGCGGTGGGCTGGCACAGGAACTCGCGCGGCGACACCCGGAAGTGGTGCACCGGCTGATCCTCACCGCCACCATGCCCGGCATGACCAGCATCCCTGGCCGGCCCGCCGCCCTGGCGATGCTGATGTCACCCGCCCGCTACTACTCGCCGGAGTATCTGAAGCGGATCGCCCCGACCCTGTACGGCGGGAACATCCGCGAGAATCCAGGATTGTTGGACGAGCATGCGAAACAACGCGCGGCTCGCCCACCGAGCAGGCTCGGCTACCTCTATCAACTGGGCGCCATTCAGCGCTGGGCGAGCCTCCATTGGCTCCATCGCCTCCCGCATCGCACACTCGTCCTCGCAGGCGACGAGGATCCGATCGTTCGGATCGAGAACGGCCGGCTTCTCGCCAATCGGATACCCGACGGTCGTCTCCACGTCGTCGAGGGTGGGGGTCACCTGTTCCTGATGACCCGTGGTGAAGAAATGGCCGAGGTCGTCCGGGACTTCCTCGACACGGGTGCGTCGAAGGCTCGACGCCAGCTCCGACAGCCGCACTGACCTCTGGCACCACTGCGTCCGACCAGGACTGTTCAGATCAGGACCAGGAAGAACGCGCCATAGAAGATGACCAGGAGCGATCCGCTCCGCCAGTCGTGCTCCTTCACCCGGGAGATGAGAATCGTCACGCCCGTGACCGCGATCAGCGCGGCGATCGTGGCCGGTGTGACCTCGCTCGAGGTGACCGCGACCGGGAACAGGAGTGGTCCGGTTGCCACCGACAACGTGGCATCGGCGAATGACGAGCCGAAGAGGTCACCCACCGCCATGTCCACCTCGCCCCGCCGAACCGCGGTGACCGCGAAGACGAGCTCCGGTAGTGACGTCCCGAGCGCGGCGAGGAAGAAACTCAAGGCGAACTCGGGAGCACCCCACTCCTCGGCCAGCTCGACGAGCCCCCACAGGGCGAGCATCGATGCCGCGCCCACCGTGGCGAGGGCCACGATCGTCCGGAGGATGAGCCGACCCCGTGGCGACCGTTCCTCGGGCAGGGAGAGCTGATGGGGGTGGCGGATGTGGCGGTAGGTGATCCACGAACCGATGACCCAGAGGCTGATCAGAATCGCGGAGTCGGATCGGGAGAACCAGTCGTCGCGAGTGAGCAACACGACGGCGCCGAGCCCGCCGACAGCGAGCCAGCCGGTGCCGGCCAGACCCCGGGCCGTGACGGCGATCGTTCCCACGAAGAACGGGAGCAGACCCAGGACGAGCGTGATCTGGGTGGCGGCTGACCCGACCGAGTCGCCGACATTGACATCGCCGTGTCCTGTCCACGACGCCACGATCGAGTTGGCGATCTCGGGCAGATCGGTGCCGATGGCGAGCACGGTCACGCCGATCAGAAAGGGCGGTACGCGGGTGCCCGCCACGAGTTCGACCGCGGAGTCGACGGCGCGCCGGGAGGCGAGCACCATCACGGTGAAACCGATGGCCATTGCAGCCAGGAAGACGACGAACACGCTGAATCGACCCTACTTCTCGTGGAATCCGGAGTGAGAGTGGGAGGACGTTCGGCCCTTGGGTGGCGTGGCGGGCCGGGGCAGGATCAGATGACAGCAGTGCCGTTGAGAAGGAGTGCGCCATGATTGTCGTCGACTGGGACGCCCTGCGTGTCGCGGCGCGCCGCGCCGCGGCCTCCGCATACGCGCCGTACAGCGGACTCCACGTCGGTGTCGCGGGACTCTCGTCGAACGGCACGGTGTTCACGGCCTGCAATGTCGAGAACGTGTCGTTCGGGCTGACGCTGTGCGCCGAGTGCGGATTGGTCTCCGCCCTGCGGTCCGCCGGCGAGGACTCCCTGATCGCCGTCGCTGCGGCGGACGACCGAGGCAATCTGCTGACGCCGTGCGGGCGCTGCCGTCAGCTCCTGATGGAGCACGGGGGATCCTCGATGCTGGTCGACACTGATCCCATTCCCCTGCCGCTCGCCGAACTACTGCCGGGGGCGTTCGATGCATCGGATCTCCCGTCGTCAGGCGGCCGGCCATGAGGGCTCACGACGTGATCGTGACGAAGCGTGATGGTGGCCGGCTGACCGACGAGCAGATCGACTGGTTCATCTCGACCTACGCCGGCACCGACGAGATCGCCGACGAGCAGGCCGCGGCGTTGATCATGGCCATCTTCTTGAACGGGCTGGAGCCCGACGAGCTCACCCACTGGACCGGCGCGATGATCGACTCGGGCGACCGGCTCGATCTCTCCGCCATCAGTCGGCCGACCGTCGACAAGCACTCGACCGGTGGTGTCGGCGACAAGATCTCGCTGATCGTCGTGCCCCTGCTCGCAGCCTGTGGTGCTGCTGTACCGCAACTCTCCGGTCGTGGGCTCGGGCACACCGGCGGCACCCTCGACAAGATGGAGGCGATTCCCGGCTGGCGCTCCGAGATGTCGCTCGAGCAGATGCATCAGCAACTCGACACGATCGGAGGGGTGATCGCCGGAGCGTCAGCGTCACTCGCTCCAGCTGATCGGAAGCTGTATGCGCTCCGCGATGTGACCGCGACTGTCGAGTCGATCCCGTTGATCGCCAGCTCGATCATGTCGAAGAAGATCGCGGAGGGCACGCGTGCGCTCGCGCTCGACGTGAAGGTCGGTTCCGGCGCGTTCATGCCAGATGTTGCGTCAGCCGACGAACTCGCCCGAACCATGGTCCGGCTCGGTGAGGCGCACGGTGTTTCCACGTCGGCGCTCGTCACCCGGATGGACGGTCTGCTGGGTGCGACCGCGGGAAATGCGCTCGAGGTCGCCGAGGCGCTCGACGTGCTGACCGGCGGGGGACCAGCCGACGTGGTCGAGCTGTCGATCGCCCTCGCCGAGGAGATGGCACGGCTGGCCGGTCTCGATGTCGATGTTGCGGCAACCCTCGCGTCGGGTGCGGCGATGGACTCCTTTGCGGCAATGGTCGCCGCCCAGGGAGGCGACCTGTCGGCCGGTCTCCCGGTGGCCGCCCACATTCGCCATGTCACCGCAACGGAGCCGGGATTCGTCCACGGGATCAACGCGCGACGAGTCGGTGTCGCCGCCTGGCTCCTCGGCGCAGGCCGGGCGCGCAAGGAAGACCCCGTGAGTCCGACCGCGGGGGTGGTCGCTCTGGTTCGCCCCGGGGACGAAGTGGAGGCCGGCCAGCCGGTCCTGGCCATGCACGCCGACCACGAGAGCCGATTCGAGCGCGCCGAGCGGGAACTCGCGGGGAGCGTGACCATCGGAGCCGGGTCGGTCGAGGCCGCGCCGATGGTCATCGAGACGGTGCCGTAGCGTGGGCGGATGGTCGAGAACCAGCCCGTGCGGATGAAGATCGGAGTCCAACTCCCGGAGGTGGAGTGGGAAGTTCCGTTCCCCCACCTGATCGAGATGGCGCAAGCCGCGGAAACCGTCGGTTTCGACTCCGTCTGGTACGGCGACCACCTCATCTACGACCTGCCGGTCGGCGCCCGCGGTCCGTGGGAGGCGTGGACGACGCTTGCTGCGATCGCGGCGAGCACCTCGAGGATCGAACTGGGCCCGCTCGTCGCCTCCACCAGCTTCCATGCCCCCGCCATGCTCGCCAAGCAGGCCGCAACCGTCGATGCCGTCTCACAGGGACGTCTGATCGTCGGACTCGGCGCGGGGTGGAATCGACGAGAGTACGACGCGTTCGGCTTCGCCTACGACCGAAGGGTGAGTCGCTTCGCCGAAGCCTTCACGATCATCCGGAGCCTGCTGCACGACGGTGAAGTCGACTTCCACGGCGAGTACCACGACGCCGATCGATGCGTCCTGCATCCGCGATCGCCGACCCCGGGCGGGCCACCGCTGATGGTCGGCTCGATCGGTCACCGGATGCTCGACATCACGCTGCCGCATGTCGACGCCTGGAACATGTGGTGGAGTCAGTACGGCAACAGTGCGGTCGGATTCGCGGCGGAGAAGGCTCGGGTCGATGAGCTGATCGAAGCGGTCGGCCGTCCGCTCGGCGCTGTCGAGGCCACCGCGGCAATCCACGTCCGCCTCGCGGGCGGAGCGGGCCGGCAGATGGGCGACTATGTCGGCGATCTCGAGATCGAACCACTGACCGGTTCGCCGAGTGAGCTGGCTGATCAGTTGCGCGAATGGGAGTCGGCGGGAGCTGCGCACGTACAGTTGTGTGTGGATCCCATCACCCAGGACACCATCGAGTTCCTCGGTGACGTTCTCGTCGAGTTCAGGCGGTAGGTCGTGGGAGCAACCGAGGATCTTCGCGAAGACGTCCTCCGTCGCTGTCAGGACGCCATGCCCGCCTGGCGCGAGCTGACGACGGCCGACTTCGACTTCGTCGACCCGAAGGGCTTCTCCTCGTTGACCATGGGGGTGCGCTGTCGTATACCGGTCGAGCCCTCAGCGGTGTTGTACCGCCAACTCGAGGGCAAGGAGAACGCAATCCTCGACTTCGAGACCGGCGTGACGTGTTCCTCCTCCTCGGTGACGCGGGCATCGCGGCGAGGTGTCTGTACTACGACGAGAACTGTCGAATCGAGGAGTTCTACCGGGGCCGCACCCTGACCGCCGACGATGTCTTCGATCCGGAGATCCAGCGCGGTGTTGCCGATGAGCTGTATCGACTCCATCAGCTCCAACCGCCGAATCTGCCCGATCGTCCGTACTTCGAGCTGCTGACCGAACAGTGGGCGGAGCTCGCGAAGCCGGTGGTGGTCGACAATCGTTCGGCCTTCCCGCCCGCCGAGCAGGCGTGGTGTGACGATCTCGAGACCCTGTGGAGCTCCGAAACGACCGCCAAGGTGCTCCGGCTCCTCCCCGACGAGCCGCCGATCTTCTGTCACAACGACACGTATCACGGCAACGTCTTCCTGCTCGACGACGGATCGATCAAGCTCCTCGACTTCGAGTTCTCCTGTCTCGGCCATGCCGCGTTCGACTTCGCCAACTTCTTCGCCGAGACCATCATGGAACACGGGCTCGAGAATCCTCCGCACTTCCGGATCGTGCCGCCGCGGTTCTCCGACGATGATCTCCGTACCTTCGTCGGCTTCTACCTCGACAATGCCGAGTTCGCGTCACCGGCGGACCGTGCCACGGAGACGGAACGGCTGGTCACGCAGACACGGACCTCGCTCATGCTGTCCGACTACATGTACGCCATGGCCGCCCTGCCGCTGGCGCTCGAGCCGATCCAGAAGGTCCGCTTCCTCCCGTACGCCCACCAGCGCTACCGGAGGTTCCTCACCGCGTGGGATCGGGAGTTCGGATCAGGCTGAGGCGTGCGGGGCTGTGTAGCGTCACGATCTCCGAGACACGTCCGTCAGTGAGGATCTCCCAATGGAAGACTCGAGCCCGCTCGAAGCCGCGTACGCCAAGCGCCGAGAGGTCCTCGGCGATGAGTATGTCGACCGGATGACCGCAGCGCCCGAGGGCGCGGTGAAAGAGTTCCAGGACTATCTGACCGGGATGGCCTGGGGCGTCTGGACTCGAGAGGGGCCGCTGTCGACGCGAGATCGCAGCCTGCTCGTCCTCGCGATGACGGCAGCGACGGGACGCATGGACGAGTTCTGTCTCCACGCCGGCGCTGCGGTGAACGCGGGTGTGACCGACGCCGAGATCGATGAGCTCGTCTTCCAACTCGCGGCGTACTGCGGCGCCCCCGCGGGAGTCTCGGCTCGTCGGGAGATCGCGGCCATACGCGCCGAGCGTGACGGCTGAGCAGAGCTAGCGGTCGATCGGGGACGTGTCCGGCCTCTCCGCGCCCATGGCCCGGCTGATCACCTCGCCGAGCGGTTCGGGTCGATGGAAGAAGTAGCCCGGGCCGAGGCGGTAGCCGGCATGCCTCATCGCCGTGAGTTGTCTCGACGTCTCGATGCCTTCCACGATCGTCGTCATGCCGGAACCCCTGGCCATCGCCGAGATCGCGGACGCCAGCTCCGTCGTTCCCGGCCGGTCGAGCGCCTGGGTGACGACCCGGTCGACCTTCACGTGGGTGAACGGGACTTCGAGGAGCTGTTCCATCGAGGAGTAGCCGGTGCCGAAGTCGTCCATCGCCAGTCCGATGCCGAGGGTTCGCAGCTGCAACGCGGTCTCCTGCCAGATGGGTGAGGACGGGAGGTGCTGTGATTCGGTGATCTCGAGTATCAGGCGGTCCGGAGCCACATTGTGATGGCCCAGCAGCGCCAGGATCTCGGCGGGAAGTCTCCGGTGATACAGGTGGCGCGCCGAGATGTTGACGGTGATGAACGTCGACCGGTTGCGGAGTTGGGGACTCGCGAGTGCTTCCACCGCTTTGGTGATCATCACCATTCCGAGTGCGGGTCCGCGACCCTGGTCTTCGATCACCGGAACGAACGTGCCCGACATGATCATCGAGCCGTCGGGCTGTTCCCAACGGGCCAGAAGCTCCATGCCCACGATGTCGCCGTTCTTGAGGTCCACGATCGTCTGCGCCCACGGCACGACCTCGCCCGCCTCCACCGCGGCGCCCGCTCGGCCTCCCAGCTGGACCTTCGACTCCTCGAGTGACCGCAGCTCGTCGGTCATCTCCATGACCTGGTGCTTCCCGAGACGCTTCGCGAACCGCAGTGCGGCCGCGGCTTCGCGAAAGAGATCCGAGCCGAGGTTGGGTTGGTTCGCCGGCAACGTCGTCACGCCGATGCTCAGCGATTGAGCGATCTGCAGATCACCGTGCTCGCCGAGCCGCAGCTCCGCGTTGATCAAACCGTGGAAGTCAGCGGGTTCTGATCCGATGGCGACGAACTCGTCGCCACCGAACCGGGCAACCGTCCAGGTCTCGGGGATCCTCTGCCGCAGAAGCTGTCCCACTGCCTGGAGCGCGGCGTCGCCGACTGCGTGGCGGCGGCTCTGGTGGCCAGGCCGGTGAGTTCGTCGACCCGCGAGCGTTCATCGCTCTCGACCCGCTTTTCGATCAGTTCGTCGGACAGTTTCGCCCATGAGGAGGAAGCCACGATGATCGTGGCGCTGGCAACGAATGTCGCGGCGATGGGGAGCAACTGGAGCTCCGTTCCGAATACCAGGAGATAACTGCCTCCGTAGGTCAGGATCATCAGATCCAGCGACGGAGCCTCACCTTGGCTGAGGAACAACAGGTCGGTCGCGACACTGTCATGGGTCGCGTCGTCGTTCACGCTCACATTTCAGCATCGGCATGATGATCGAGAGAAATGAGCGCAAGTTGACATCGGCGCGATCGTGGATGGAGAGTGCGTCCATGGACCTGACCTACCCACCGGAGTCCGAGACGTTTCGGGAGAAGGCGAGAGCGTTCCTCGACGAACACCTGCCCGCGGATTGGAACGGTGTCGGTGCGCTCGATCCCGCTGACCGCAAGGCGTGGATCGCCGAGTGGCGGGCCACCCTGCAGGCCGCGAAGTTGCTCGCCCCGCACTGGCCCGCCGAATACGACGGATCGGGCCTCACCCACCTCGAACACGTCGTGCTCAACGAGGAGTTCATCAAGAGAGGCGTCCCGTCGATGGGGGCCAACGACGGCTTCTCGATCTCGATGGTCGGCAACACGATCCTTCACTGGGGCACCGAAGAACAGAAGCAGCACTACCTGCCACGGATCCTCGACGGCACCGATGTCTGGTGTCAGGGCTACAGCGAGCCGAACGCCGGCTCGGATCTCGCCAACCTCGGGTTGCGAGCCGTTCGCGACGGCGACGAATGGGTGATCAATGGTCAGAAGACGTGGACGTCGGAGGCCACCACGGCCAACATGATCTTCGCGCTCTGTCGCACCGACCCGGATGTTCCCAAGCACAAGGGAATCTCATTCCTGCTCGTCTCGATGGACCAGCTCGGCGTCGAGGTGCGTCCGATCGAGGACATGGGCGGGCATGCCCATGTGAACGAGGTGTTCTTCGAGGACGCCCGAACCCCGGTGAACGACGTGCTGGGTGAGACCAACGGCGGCTGGGCAGTGGCCAACACCCTCCTGGGCTTCGAGCGTGGCGTGCGCGGCACGGTGCTGTCGCAGCCGTTCCGTGAAGAGCTCGACAATTTCATCGAACTGGCCCGCGAGCGCGACAAGCTCGATGACCCGCTCGTGCGTCAGGACATCGCTCGCTTCCACACGAACGTCGAAGTGATGCGTTTCCTCGGCTACCAGACACTGACGAAGCTGCTGACGGGTGCCCCTCCCGGGCCGGAGTCGTCGGTCACGAAGTTGTGGTGGAGCCAGCACCATCGAGAGATCACCGAGGCAGCCCTTCGGCTCGTCGGGCCCTCCGGTCAGGTCGACTACGGCGCTGACACGCGCACCGGTATCGGTGCGTCGGCGCCGGGTACTCCCAACACCGTGGCCAATTGGATGAACAGCTTCTTCGTGGCTCGCGCCGGCACGATCTATGCGGGGAGTACCGAAGTGCAAAAGGGCATCCTCGGAGAGCGGATGCTCGGCCTCTCGAAGGAGCCGCGGGCCGACGCCGGCTCGTGGCGCGAAACCCAGACCAGCCAGGGCTGACCCGCTCCGAGTGTCAGCTCCAGTAGGGGGCTCGGAGCTCGGCCTTGCGCAGCTTCCCGGTAGGGAGCCGTGGTAGGGCGTTGGAGAAGTCGACCGAACGCGGGCACTTGAAGCTCGACAGATGGTCGCGACAAAATGTGATGATGGCCGCGGCGAGCTCGTCGGATGGTTCGTACCCGGGTTGTAGTTCGACTGCCGCCTTCACCTCTTCACCGAGGTCGGGGTGCGGAATGCCGAAGACGCCGGCGTCCAGCACGGCCGGGTGCGCGATCAGTGCGTCCTCGGTCTCCCGCGGGTAGATGTTCACGCCACCGGAGATGATCATGAACGACTTGCGGTCCGTGAGGAAGAGGAAGCCGTCCTCGTCGATGTAGCCGATGTCGCCATAGCTGGCGTACCCCTGTTTCGACATCGCGCCCGCGGTCTTCTCGGCGTCGCCCTTGTACTCGAACGAGGCGATCGGCTTGAAATGGATCAAGCCGGACTCGCCCGGCGGGAGTTCGTCGCCGTTCTCGTCGAGGATGAAGATGACCTCGGGATCGGCCCGGCCGACCGAACCCGGATGCTCCAGCCATTCCTTCGGCCCGATGGCCGTGCGGCCGAACCCCTCGCTGCCCGCGTAGTACTCGTAGATGATGGGTCCCCACCAATCCATCATCTGGTGCTTCACCGCCGGTGGGCAGGGGGCGGCCGCGTGGATGGCCACCTCGTGGGTCGAGAGATCGTGGGCCGACTTCACCTCGTCGGGGAGGTCGAGCAGACGGATGAACATCGTCGGCACCCACTGGCTGTGGGTGATTCCGTAGCGCTCGATGGCGACGAGTGCCGCCGTCGGATCGAATCGATCCATCACGACGACCGTCCCGCCGAACATGTGGATTCGCAGGCCGTAGGCCAATGGGGCGGCGTGGTACAGCGGGGCGGGGGAGAGGTAGACGGTGTCCTGGTCGAAGCCGAACACGTTGCGCTGCTCGATCAGCGACTCCCCGGGCGGGAGTGTCCATGTCGGCACGTCGTTGAGGGGTCGGAGCACGCCCTTCGGTCGCCCGGTCGTGCCCGACGAATAGAACATGATCGAGCCTTCGGACTCGTCCGCGATCGGGGAGGGGGGTTGGGCGGCGACCAGCGGCTCGTACGCCTCCCAGCCGGCAGCCGCCGCCTTGGCTGACACGCCGTCCATCATCAGCCATCGGTCGAGGGTCGGCGTCTGGATTCCGACCGCATGGTCCGCCACTGCGGCGCTGCTGAAGAGGACCTGGGCACCGCAGTCCTCGACGATGTAGGCGGCCTCGTCGATGCTGAGGTGCCAATTGATCGGGGTGACATAGATCCCCGATCGCCAGGCGGCCCACACGATCTCGTAGTAGCGCTGGTGGTTCTCGAGCAGCACGGCGACGCAGTCCCCGCGGTGAAGTCCGAACTCGCGCAGCAGGTGGGCGACCCGATTCGAACCCGCATCGAGTTCGGCGTGGGTGGTCACCTCGCCGCTGGTCGCCATCACGATCGCAGCTTCATCGGGCCGCTGGATGGCCCACTTCCCCGGATACATCCGTGTCCCCCTCGGTTGCCGGTCAGACCGTGCGGGCTCGCCCGTCGGTCTTGGCGACCTGCTGTTCTTCGCGACGGGCCGCGCCGGCGGCGGCCAGCTCGGCCCGGTTCGAGTCGTCGACGCGCATGTAGTTGGCCCGCCAGTCGTCGTCTCCCCAGACGACAGGGGCCTGCACCGTGGTGAGCGGCACGATCGATCGCTCGAGCACGTCCAGGGCAAGCGAGGTCAGCGCGGCCTGGCCCTCGATGTCGTCCGGCTTGCCCATCGGGTTGCCCAGTGGGAAGTCGACGAAGAGGAACCGCGGGACGCCGGCCTGCTCGACGATGTCGCGTGCCGATCCGACCACGACGGTGGCGATTCCGTTGGCTTCGAGATGACGGGCGACCAGTCCGACCGACTGGTGACAGACCGGTCAAAGGGGCACGAGGATCATGGCGTCGACACCGTCCGCCTGCGCCATCTCGAGGATCGCGGGGGCGTCGACTTCGCGCGTGCGGCGCTGCGAGTAGTCGGTCGGCAGGCCGTAGATCCTGGGCGACACCGAGCCGATGCGTCCTCGGTCGGCCGCGGCCTGCAACTGCGCGATCGGCAGGTACGAGGCGAGATCGTCGGTGTGGGTGGCATCCTTGTCCCACGACAGATCGTCGGTGTACATCCGGTCCGGGACCTCGGTGAGCGGTAGGGCGTAGGGCGCCTTGACCTTGCCGCCGGCCCACACGTCGGGACGGTCTTCGCGTCGAGGGAACGTGGTGGTGGCGATCCCGACCCGGCTTTCCGAAAGCGGTTTGGCGAGCTTCGTGAACGGGGACTCGACGTTGTTGGCCCACCGGTACGGCGCGCTGTAGCCATGGGCGGCGTAATACTCCCGACTCTTGTCGATGTAGCTGACGAAGGATCGATGCGTGACGCCCGTGTCCACTGTGTCGGTCATCTCCCGACAATACGTACTCGACGGGCGGCGATCCCAACTTCAGCGTTTCCGATCGTGTCTCGGTCGTCGCCCCCGTGTCGCGATCGTGGCTGGCCGGCTGTGCATCGTGTCGTGCGAGATGTCGACGAGTCCGGCTGCGGCGAACAGGTCGCGGGTCTCTCCGGCCACCGTTTCGGCGTGTTCGGTTGCGGTGGGCGGCGGCCTGTACACGAACACGAGTTCACCACCCGGTTGCAGGCGTGAGATCAGGGCATCGATCGCCGACTCCGGGTCAGGCCAGAACATGGTGGCGTTCACACCGTAGATGAGGTCGAAACCGGTGAGGTCGGGCGGTGGATTCGCCGAGTCGCCGATTCGAAAGTCGACGCGACCGGCACGTTCTTGGGCACGGTTTCGGCGCGAAGCCGTCCTGCTCATGAGTGACGAGATCTCCAGGCCGGTGATGTGGCCGTCCTGGAGCTGTGGGGCCAGATCTTCGATGGCGAGGCCGGGGCCATGACCGATCTCGAGGATTCGCGCCTGCGCCGGGGGTCGCAGGATTTCGGCGATCCACCGGTTGCGCTCGACGTTCGATTGCCGGGTCGACATGATCCGGCCTGCGATCCTGCCGTAGATCCCACGAGGGTGATGGAACTGGTGGATCACCTGCTGCCTGAGGTGTGAGGCGATGGACATGGATGCTCCCGGTTTTGGTCGACCCCTTCAGCCAACAACCTCTACTTCCGTTGAGGTCAACTGGCTTCTCCGGGCCCACTCATGCGGTGATCGAACGATGCCCGCGATAACTTCGCCCGACGCCTGCCAAGGAGAACCCCATGTCGACGATGGTTTCCCGTCCCGAAGGTCACGGTCCGGTCCCGGCCTACGACTGGATCAGGCACCACGCCGACAATCGGGCGGCCAAGGAGGCGGTGCGAGACCTGGGAAGTGATCGTTCGTTCACGTACGGCGATCTCGATCGACGGATCGACGCCCTGGCCGCGTACATGGCGTCACTCGGAATCGGGCGGGGTGACCGGGTCGCCGTCCTGGCCCACAACGGTGTCGAATTCTTCGACGTGCAGTTCGCTTGTGGCCGACTGGGGGCGATCTCGGTGCTCTTGAACTGGCGTCTCACCGTCCCCGAACTCGAGTACATCCTCAACGACAGCGCACCGAAGCTGATGGTGTACGACGTCGAGTTCGCGGCATCGGCGGAGAAACTGCAGGAGCTCTGCAGCATCGGCCCGCTGCTGGAGATCGACGGCGGCAAGGCGACCAGCACCTACGAGCAGGCGATCGCGGGATTCGATGGACAGAACGGTGGACGTGCGGATCTCACCCACGACGACGTGGTCACGATCATGTACACGTCAGGCACGACTGGCCTGCCGAAGGGGGCGATGATCACCCACGGGATGAACTTCTGGAACTGCGTCAACCTGGGCATCCCGGGCGGACTCGGCTTCGACACGGTCCACTTCAACGTCTTGCCGCTCTTCCACACCGGCGGGCTGAACTGCTACTGCAACCCGGTGCTCCACGCGGGCGGCACCATCGTCTTGCTGAAGGCGTTCGATCCGGGTGAGGCGCTGGGCGTGATCGGTGATCCCGAGCAGGGAATCACGCACTTCTTCGGTGTACCGGCGCCGTACCAGTTCATGATGCAGCACCCGGATTTCGCCACGACCGACCTGTCCCGGCTGCGGATTGCGGGCGTCGGTGGTGCACCGTGTGCGCTGGCGATCATGGAGGCGTGGACCGAGCGTGGCGTCTCGCTCGTGCAGGGCTTCGGGATGACCGAGACCAGCCCGGCGTGCATCTTCCTCGACCCGGGCGATGCGCTTCGCAAGGTGGGCTCGACTGGGAAGCCGCTGCTGCACACCGAAGCGCGGATCGTCAACGAGGACGGCGACGACTGCGGGCCCGACGAGGTCGGTGAGCTGTGGGTGGCCGGGCCGAACATCACCCCCGGCTATTGGAACCGCCCCGACGCCACTGCGGACGCGTTCGAAGGGCGTTGGCTGAAGACGGGTGACGCTGCCCGTATCGATGACGAGGGCTTCATGTACATCGTCGACCGGTGGAAGGACATGTACATCTCCGGCGGCGAGAACGTGTATCCCGCGGAAGTCGAGAACGTTCTCTACCAGCTGCCCCAGGTCGCCGAGGCTGCGATCATCGGGATCCCCAGCGATCGCTGGGGTGAGGTCGGCTTGGCCGTGCTGGCGCTGGCTCCGGGGGAATCGATCGAGCGCACCGAGGTGCAGGAGCATTGCGCCAGCCGCTTGGCGAAGTTCAAGGTGCCGAGCGACATCGCGATCGTCGATGCGCTGCCCCGCAACGCAACCGGCAAGGTGTTGAAGCGGGAGTTGCGCGACCGGTTCGTCGGCGCCGATGCCCCGAAGGTCACCTAGGGCCGCGCTGGTACGGGTGGCGCGTTGCGGTACCCGCTGAACTCCTAGCGGGTCTCGACTCCGCCCCAGTCGAGGAAGTTGCCGATCATCGTGCGTCCGGCCGGATGCTTGTCGGTCCAGTACTCGGGATGGAACTGAGTTCCCACGATCTTGCGATCGGGGTGGGCGGCCATCTGGTTCCGAGTGGCGCTGGTCGACGCAAGGTGGTCGAAGCCGGCCGGAAGTTGGGCGACGTGGAGCTGGTGAGCATGGCGGAACGACGAGCGATCGGCCACGCCGTCGAGGACCGGGTGACCCAGCGCGTCCGGCGAGAGGTCGATGGGGTGGTAGCCCGCCTCGAAGACGGTCCCGGTGTCGTTGACGACCAGAGTGTTGTCCACCTCCACCTGCTCGGGCGACGGTTTCAGCGATTCGACCGGGGCATCGAGTGCCTGTGCCAGCAGCTGGAATCCGCCGCAGAAGCCGAACACCGGAAGCTCGGTCGATCGCAGGATCTCATGGATGGGTGCGACCTCATCCCCGTATTCGTCAGGATGGATCGAGTTGCCACTGATGAAGATCGCTTGCGCCTCGATTCGATCGAGGAGGTCCTGGTCGATGCGGTCATAGCGGACGAGGTGGCACGGAAGGCCTGAGAGATCCTCGAGCCGATACGTGATCCACGTGCGTGCAGCCTGCACCCGTTGGGCGTAGTCCTTGGTGTTGCCGGATGCATGTTCGTAGTCGACGAAGATGAGCATCGGATCAGCTCCCGGTTGCGCCGAGGATGGCGACGATGAATTCGGAATCGGCGTGAAACGCCTGCAAGTCCCAGCTCGACAAGGTGGTGAGCGACTCGAGACCGGCGGCTGCCGCATCGGCGAAGAAGTCGTCGAATTCATAGTCGCGCCCCGCACCGAAGCCGATGACCACCCGGCCGCCCTCGCGGAGATGCGACCGCATGTTGGCGAGCACGTCGCGGCGGGTGCTCGGGGCGAGGAACGTCATCACGTTGCCCGCCGAGAAGACCACATCGAACCCGTCGGTGATGCCGTGGAGGCTGAGGTCCATCTCGGCGAGGTCGCTGACAACCCAGGTGGTGTCGGGGTGCACGTTGGCGGCCTCGGCGATGAGGGCGGGGTCGACGTCGACACCGACGACATCGTGACCCAGCGCTGTCAGGCGGGCACCGACTCGACCGGGGCCGCAGCCGGCGTCGAGGATCCGGGTCTCCCGGGCGGCCATCGCATCGACGAAGCGGGCCTCGCCGTCGAGGTCGCGGCCCTCCGCCGCCATGTCCTTGAACCGCTGGATGTACCAGGCGGAGTGATCCGGGTTCTGTTCGGTGATCTCGATCCAGCGACTCTTGGCAGGCATCGCCTCAGCGTATGGAGCGCGTGAGAAGGTCCACGTCAACCAGGTCCTCACCCCACGGCGACGCTCGCATGATTCTGGGTCCCGGGTGGAGTCCGTCGTCGTCACGGTAGCGATGCAACAACTCGCCCTCGGCTTCCAGATCGCCGGCGTCGGCGGCGAGGAGGAGGGCGGCGATTGGGTCGATCCACTCGGCGTCCTCATCGCTGACCGGCACACCCGGTTCGCCGATACGGCCCCAGCCGTCCCACAAGAGGAGCTCGTCGCCGAGGCGATGGGCGATCTCGTAGATCACCTCGTCGAAGATGAACCGCTCGCCGGCGAACAAGGGGAGGGCAGGCGACACGCCGTATGTCAAAGGATGCCGATGGCCGTGAGCGAGTGATCGCGGCAGCAGCCCTGCACTCGCTCCTTCTCCTCGCGCGGAACGGTGAGTGCATGGGGATGTCGGCTCTGGTCGAGTCGGAGGATCTCGTCGAGCCACCGGGCGTGGATGTCGAACATGGACGCTTCGGGAAGCTTCTGGCCGGTTGCGGCGTAGTGGACGACCAGGTTGCGGGCGACAGCGGAGACCGGCTCCGGCGTCGGGGCGATCTCGTCGAAGAGCGCGGCGAAGTCGCGTGGGTCGGAGAAGGCGGTGTGGGCGGCGTGGTCGATGACCTGCGGGATCGAGGTGGTCATCGCAGCGCTTTCATCCAGCCGAGGGACGCCTCAGTCGTCGAGGCCGGTCGGTACTCGGCGCCGAGTGGGCGGTTCCAGCCGAGCGCCTCGACCTCCGCGAACACGGAGTGGTAGTCGACGTCGCCGTGATCCGGAGGTCCGCGGTCGGGAACGGCCGCGAACTGGATGTGTCCGATCGAGGGCAGCGCATCACGGAGGCCGGCGATCACATCGCCCTCGGTTCGGCCCACGTGGTAGCAGTCGAACATCAGCTTGAGGTTTGCGGCGCCCACATCGTCGATGATCGCGCGGCCTTGGGCGACTGTGCTGAGGAAGTAGCCGGGTGCGTCGTGTGCATTGAGCGGCTCGATCAGGATCGTGATGTCGTGCGCCGCTGCTTGTCCGGCCGCGTAGGTGAGGTTGGCGACGAAGGTCGTGTGTGCCTCGGGCCCGGCCGCCCGACCGGCCATCACGTGAACCGCCTCGGCATTGATCGTTCGGGCGTAGGCGACAGCTTCGTCGATAACCGAGGCCGCGTCGGCTTCCCGCCCGGGGACCGCGGCGAGGCCGTACTCGCCGGCGGAGACATCGCCGAGCCGGGTGTTGATGCTGAGCATCGACAGCCCGGTGGCGGTCAGGGCGTCGCCAACGACCGAGGTCGGGATCTCGAACGGCCAATGACACTCGACCGCGTCGAAGCCGGCGCCGGCGGCGGCACGGATTGCATCGGGCAGCGGGAGTTCCCGCCACAGGAATCCGAGGTTGGCGGAGAACCGCATCCTCAGCAGTTGGGCATGACCTCAGCGGCGATCCGCTCGTAGGCCTCGCGGCGGGATTCAGCGGTGGCGCCGAGGGCGAAGTCGGGCACGATGACCTCGTCGAAGCCGAGCTCGGCGTATTCACCGACCGCCTCGATGACCCGTTCCGTTGAGCCCACCACGGTGCGGGTGCCCATCGGGCCTGCCAGCGCTTTGTCGATCGTGTCCTGATCCTCAGTGAGGATGAAGAGCGCCTGGACCGACGTGTGCTTCGAGGCTGGGTCGACGCCGACCTTCTCACACGCACCGTTGAAGGTCTCGACGGCACCAGCAGCCATCTCAGGGGCGCCCCACGTGTTCCACTCCTGGGCGTGTTGCGCGGTGATCCGGCACATGCGAGGCCCGCCGGTGCCGACGAGGATCGGGAGCTGGTCCTGCACGGGCGCTGGATCGGACGGTGCGTTGATGAGCGAGTAGATCTCGCCCTCGAAGGTCGTGTGATCCTCGTCGAGCAGCGAGCGGATGATCTGGATGGCTTCCTCGAAGCGGTCGACGCGCTGCTTCGGTGCCTCGAGCTGGATGCCGTAGGCCTTGTGCTCGTTGATCTGCCAGCCTGCACCGAGGCCGAGCACCATGCGGCCGTGCGACACATGGTCGAGCGTGGCCGCCCGGTTGGCGAGCACGGCAGGGTGATGAACCGACGTGGGCGACACGAGCGGGCCGATTCGGATCGACTCGGTGACCGCGGCCACGGCGGGAAGGATCGACCAGACTTCGTGGGTGTCTCCCGGAGCAAGTTCCTCGCTGCCGGTGTTCGGCATGTAGTGGTCGGCGTACCAGAACCCGTAGTAGCCGAGTGCGTCAGCAGCGCGGGCGAGATCGAGCGCCTCGTCGGTCGGTCGGTCAGGGGCAGGCCATACGGAGAACTTCATGGCCGAAACGTAGCGTCGAGCAGGAGTCGACGCCGCATCTTCGTCGGTGTGTCGACAACGCCAACGGCCCGACCATCACTGCGGCCAGTGGATGTCGGCTGGTTGTGTCGTCCGACAACCGTTCACTCGCTGTCCAGGCAGCCGTCACCGAGGTCTCTCCGAGCGTTCGGAGCACGCCCGTAGGTTCGGCCCCACACAGACGAGTGCAAAGGAAGTGCATGCCCATGGCGAAGCTGATTCACAGCGTCAGTTGATCCACAGACCCGACATTCCTCTCCATGTCGGGTACTCCAGGCCCATCGCCCCGTCGGAACCCGACGGGGCGATGGCGCGTGCCGCACAGTCCCCGCCTCGAGCCCGGATGCACCGGTTGCTCGGTCAGATCGCCCGAAAGCACTCGATTGATTTTGTTCCCATTGGGATTGGAGACGAACAGATGTTCGTGTAGTCTGACCTCAATGTTCGAAACGGCTCGCGAGGATCTACAGCAGGTGGAGGTGGCGGGCTTGCCGCGGTCTGGGCTCGAATTGCTGATCGAGCAGCTGTCATCGCTGGAGTCCTCAGTGGCCGCGGTGAAGCTCGACGCCATGGCGGCGATCGATGCTCTGGCCGATGGTGGTGCCGACTCGTCGACGGTGGCCCGGACGCGGGGGAAGGCATCGGAGTGCCGAGCGAAGCAGTCGGCGAAGACGGCCTCGAAGCTCGCTGCCATGCCCAAGACGCGAAAGAAGCTCGCTGACGGTGCCATCACCGCTGAACACGCCGAGTCTGCCGCCGAGGCGGCAGCGAAGGTCGAAGATCCGGCCAAGGCTGACGATGCGCTGGCTGCTGACGCTGAGAAGAAGCCGGCTGATCTGTTCGCCCGGGAAGCCCGGACGTGGGCGGAGAAGAACCGGCCCGACAGCGGTGACGGTGAGCGCATCCGCCAGCGTCGGAATCGGCATCTTCGTCGGTTCGTGTCGAAGGACGACGGCTCGTTCGGTCTGTCCGGCACCACCGACACCAACGAGAGCGAAGAACTCTGGAAGCTGATCGAAGCGGAAGCAGATCGGCTTTGGCGTGATGACGGTGGACGTGGCGCCGACGCAGCACACAGCCGCACCGGTGGTCAGCGCCGGTGGGACGCACTCCTGGGACTCGTGCAACGCGGGGCCGGACGCACCCCCGGAGCTGGGATCGCCGTCAAGCCACCGCACCCCAAGTACCAGGGACTGTTGACGATGTCGGTCGAGGATCTCCTCGCCGGCCCTGCCGCTGAGGCTCGGGCCGAGTTGATCGGTGCCGGGCCAATTCCGCCGAAGATGCTGTGGCGAATGCTGTGCGACGCGTCCCTCACGCCGATGATCGTCGACGTCGAGGGGCAGCCGTTGTGGATGGGGCGGGAAATCCGCACCGCCACGCCGGCACAGTGGCGGGCCCTGATCGCCCGCGATCAAGGATGTGTCGTGTGTGGCGCCGATCCGTCACGGTGTGAAGCCCACCACGTGGAGTTCTGGGAACACGATGGGCCGACCGACATCACGAATCTCGTGTTGTTGTGTCACCACCATCATCACCTGCTTCACGACCACGATCTCGAACTGGTCACCAAAGCGGGGATCACCAAGCTCAAACCTTGTACCAGCCCGCCGCCGAACCGGCACCGTCGAACGAGCGGCCCGGCCGGGTCGAGGCGGCGCCGCCGAGCCACAACTGCATCAACGCGCTGAACCCGCCGGGATATGCCGTGGCGGGTCAGCCGAGGTTGGGGCGCACCAGGACCTTCACATGGTTCTCCGGCTCGGCGAGATCAGTGAAGGCCTGGGGCACGTCATCGAGGCCGACCTCGCCGGTGATCAACGTCGATCCGTCGATTCGGCCCTCGGCGAGATTGTGCAGCGACGCCGCGAATTCCTCGGGGGTCCAGCCGAGCACGAACTGGATGTTGAGCCGCTTGTAGATGCCGAACGATGGTCGGAACGAATCAGGCGGCATACACACGCCGGCCACGACGACCTGGGAGTGCTCCGGGGCGATCTGCATGAGCCCGTCGATCATGCCCGGCACCCCGACGGCGTCGAACAACACCGGTGGGACCGTGCCATCGCCGGCCTCTCGCCAGCCATCGATCAGGTCTTCGCGGGCGGGATTGATGACCTTACTGGCGCCCATCCGGGCGGCGACTGCACGACGGGTGGGGGAGAAGTCGGATGCGATGATCGCCTCGACTCCCATCACGCGCAGTGCGGCGATGATGGCCAGACCGACCGGACCGGCACCGGCGACGAGCGCGATGCCGTCCCGAGTGATCCTCGACTGGTTGACGGCCTGGAGGCCGACGGCCATCGGCTCGCTGAGCGCCGCAACGGCAGGGTCGAGTCCGTTGGGGATGGGGAGGAGCGCAAGCGGGCTGACCAGGACCTGTTCGCTGTAGCCGCCGGGATAGGTGTTGCTGTAACCGGTGACCACGCGGCCCTCGGGGGTCTCGAGGAACGGCATGGCCGCGAACTCGGCACCCTCCTGGATGCCCTCGACTCCCGCTCCGGTGGCGAGGATTCGGCAGGAGAACTCATGACCCATGACGAAGCCCTGGGCCAGGTCGAGCGAGCCGAAGGCGCCCGGCGAGCCCGACGCGATGGCCGTTTCGACCATGTCATGGGCGTGGTCCACGGTGTGGAGGTCCGACCCACAGATCCCGCAGGCGATCGGCTCGACCAGGACCTGGCCGGGACCAGGGGTCAGGTCGGGGAGCTGCTCCACATGGAGCGCTCCGTCTCGCAGGACTGCTGCCTTCATGAGTCCTGTGCCTCTGACGAGTGAGGGGTGAGCGACTGCTGACCGACGCCTGCCTCGGCGAGGGCGGCGGCGGCACGGTCGTTGTCCATGATCTTCGACACGATCGCCTGCCCGGCCCGCAGGAACGATTCCCGGTTCTCTCGCACCCAGTTCTGTGAGGCCCGCATCGGGTCGATGGCCCCCTGGATCTCGGGGATCACGTGACGAGCGATGAGGTCCCAGCTGCGGTGGGTGGCCTCCGGGTTGGCCCAGTCGTGAGCGAAGCTCAGCACCATGCCGAAGCCACCGCTGATCTCCTGCATCTGGCGGATGTTGGCGATCAGATCGTCGGGCGTGCCGATCATCCCGGCCGATGTCTCGGGGTTGGCGTGGTACTCGATCGCTTCAGCAGTCGACCCGAACTCCTCGAGACCGGGCCGCTGCAACGTGGCGTAGTTGTACTCGTTGTGCCACCGCAGGAGACCGTGCTCGACGTCCTTGCGAGCCTGCTCTCGAGTCTCGGCGATGTGCGAGCTGAAGACGATGCGCCAGTTCGCCCGATCGGCCGGGCGTCCACTCTCCTCGGCTGCCTCCTCGGCGAAGCTCCACTGGAGGGGAAGCGAGGCGAGTCCGGCCGTCGACATCGAGCCGAGCGAGAGGACGCCGAGGCCGTGCTTGCCGGCCAGTGTCATGCCCGAGGGGCTGACCATCGAGGCCGTGGTCATGTGGACCTCGCGCTGGTACGGCAGGATCTGCAGTGCCGCGTCCCGAAGGGTGAACCACTCGGTCTCGCAACTGAACCTCTCGGCACCGGCAAGGAGCTTCTGGATGACGGGAATCGCCTCGTCCTGACGGTCGCGCAGCACCATCGGGTCGATGCCGAGCGTGTGGGCATCGGAGGGCAGGGCACCGGGGCCGGTGCCGAGGATCGCCCGGCCCCGGCTCATGTGATCGAGCTGCACGATCTTCTGGGCCACGTGGAACGGGTGGTGATACGGAATGGACGTGACCCCGGTGCCGAGGCCGATGCGATGTGTGCGCACGGCCGCAGCGGCGAGGAACATCTCAGGGGAGGCGATCGTCTCCCAACCGGTCGAGTGGTGCTCGCCACACCAGAACTCGTCGTAGCCGAGCTCGTCGAGGTGCTCGACGAGATCGAGGTCACGCTGGAGCTGAAGGGTGGGGCTCTCCCCCATCAGATGGTGGGGGGCCAGGAAGGCACCGAAGCGAAGGGACATGGTGGCCGAAGGTAGAGGGTGATGCTTCGCGAGTGACAATCGGCGGGCGGTATGGTCGGCGCCGTGACTTGGTGGGAAGCGATCTTGCTGGTGGTGGGCGGCACGTTCGCCGGCGGTATCAACGCCGTCGCGGGAGGCGGATCCACGCTCACCGTGCCACTCCTCGTCTTGGCGGGTGTGCCGGGCAATAGTGCCAACGGTTCGAATCGGATCGGTGTCGTCACCTCGAACGCGGCGGCCGCGGGATCGTTCCGGCGTCTCGGTGTGGACGGGTTCGCCTCGGCCCTCCCAGTGCTCATCCCGGTGGTGGCGGGGTCGCTCACCGGCTCGCTGGCCATCAGCCGCCTGACCGACGAGACCTTCGAAACCGTCTTCGGTCTGTTGATGATCCCGCTGATCATCATGTCGATTCGCAAGCCCAAGTTCCGCACCGATGGTGAGACGTGGAGTCGTTCGGTCACCTCAGCGGTGTTCTTCGGCATCGGGATCTACGGCGGCGCCGTTCAGGCCGGCGTCGGCTTGGTGCTGCTCGCTGCGCTGACCCGAGCCGGCTTCGACCTGGTCAAGGCCAACAGCATCAAGGTGATCGTCATCCTGACGATGACGCTCGTGGCACTACCGGTGTTCATCGTGCAGGGCAAGGTTCACTGGCTCCCCGCGCTCGTTCTCGCCGTCGGCTTCACCGCGGGTGGTTGGATCGGCGCCCACGTCGCCGTCCGTGGTGGCGAGAAGGTCATCCGGATCGTGATGGTGTTGGCGTCGATCGCGCTGGCGGCCAAGCTGCTCGGCGTGTTCGGCTGAGTCTCACCGCTGAGTCCTATAGTCGCCGACATGGCACTCATCTCCGAGCTCGATCATCTCAACATCCAGACCGCTCGCCTCGACGAGACGATCGCGTTCTTCGAGGACATCTTCGATCTGGAGAACCGACCGGAGGACCGACCTGACTTCGGGTTTCCGGGAGCCTGGCTCTTCGCCGGTGATCGAGCGCTGGTTCACCTCGTCGAAACCGATGATCCCGGCAAGGCCAGCGGCCCCCTCGAGCACGTGGCCTTCTTCAGCCGTGACTTCGACGGAATCGTGGCGCGGCTGGAGGAACGTGGCATCAAACACCGCACGACGGTGATCCCCGGCTCGACGGTGCGCCAGATCTTCGTCCGTGAACCGAACGGTGCTCGGCTCGAAGTGAGCTGTCACTGATCCTTCCGGTACCTGAAGTATCGTTCTGCCCTGGCCTCGGACACGGGTGCCTCTGACAGGATGTGGGTATGAGCGAAGCCTCCGATCCGCGAGTTGATGCGCTCGAGGCTCGGGTCGCGCATCTGGAGGCCGAGGTTGCGCGTCTGACGGTGCCGGCACCGTCTTCGTCCGTGTCCCAGCCGCCCCCGCCCGAGCCGGGTGCCCGCCTCGACCTGCCGGCGACCCGGACGCCGTCGTCACCCGTCGAGAAGCCGGTCTCCAAGTGGGCCGAGCGTCGAAAGGTCCAGGTCGACAGCGAGACGATTCTGAAGTGGGGAGGCGTTGCGCTCGTCGTCCTCGCCGTCGGCTTCGCCGTGAGCACCGCGATCAGCCGGGGCTGGATCGGGCCCGAGCTCCAGCTCGCGGGGGCGATCGCGCTGTCGCTGGCACTGGTCGCTGGCGGATGGCGTCTCCGTTCGACGCGACTCCCGTGGACCCACGCCCTCTGCTCGGGCGGCGCGGCGGCCCTGTTCGCCACCGCGGCATCGAACCTGTTCGTCGATCAGACGAGCACGGACGCCGCCTATGTCGCGACCCTGGTCGTCGGCCTCCTCGGATTCGTGCTGGCCCGCTTCGTGCCGTCGCAGTGGGTGGGGGTCGTGACGCTGACCGGCGGTGTGACCGGATGGTTGGTCATCGGGGAGGCCGAGCCCCCGTTTGTCATGACCTCGATCTGCCTCGTCGCGGCGTTCTCGATCTCGATCGCGCTGGCGGTCGAACGTGACTGGTTCGGCTTGCGGCTCCTGGCTCACATCGTCGGCTTGATCGGCACGATGTGGCTGGGTGGCGTTGCCGACACGAGCGGCGAGCAGGTCTGGACGATCGCCGTCGGCGCGGGCGTTGCGGTCTCGCTGCTCTCGGTGCCGAGCCGAGGGTCGCTCGTGTCGCTCTGGCAGCAGCTCGAGGTTCAGCTCTCGGCGGTCCTCGCCCCGTGGGTCTTCGTGACCGTGGGGATGACGTTCGAAGTCGACAGTGGCACCTCCGTCGGTGCCGTCGGCCTGGTCGCCGGGGCGGCGGTTGCCGTCATCGCCGTCGCCATCCGGTCGAGAATCCTGCTTCCGCACTTCGTGTCGCTCCTCCTCGGCGCAAGCGTCTCGATCTCCATCGGCGTCGCGGCGATGGCCAACACCGAAGCGGCCTTCGTCGCCATCGCGCTCCAAGGTGCCGGGTTGGTCGTGCTCGCGCGCACGCTCGAGAACAGCATCCGGGTGTACATCAATGCCGCCGTGCTCCTCCTCATCGGCGTCTTCTTCGCTCTGATCGATGGCATCGATGCGTGGTCGGTCGACACCGACCTCGGTGAGGACGTGGCGCGGCTCGGGGTCATCGTCGCCGTCGGTCTCGGGATCTGGTTCACCAGGCAACGAGACGTTCAGCGGTTCGCGTCCATCATCGTGCTCGGGCTGTTTCTCATCTGGCTCGGATCGGTGCTCGTGCACGTCCCCGAGGGCCAGGCCGCCGTGTCTGTCTCCTGGGCGATCGTCGGCATCTCGATCCTCGTGGCCGGTGCGGTGCGCAAAGTGCCCGACCTCGGCACCGTCGGCCTGGCCGTCATCGGCCTCACCGTCGCCAAGCTGCTCATCGTCGATATGCGCGAGGTCGACACGCTCTGGCGAGCAGGCCTGTTCCTGGTCGTGGGTCTCGGCATCATGCGACTCGGGTTCCTGCTTCCCCGGCTCACGGGCGCGGAGTCGGGAGACGGCGACTAGCTGGACGGGCGCAACCTCACCCGAGATGCGAAGCTGTCGGCCATGACCGGCACCGTTCACATCCTGCAGCTGTCCGACACGCACTTCCTCGAGGACGGCGTCGACCCGGAGGGTGGAGCGGCGTACGACACGTCCGAAGCCTTCGATGCAGTGCTCGGCCACATCGGAGACCACGGCCATCTCGACATGGTGGTGGTGACCGGCGACGTGGCCGACCATGGCGGCGCCGCCGAGTATCGCAAGGCCGCCGAGGCATTCTCCCAGTTTCAGGTGCCGGTCAACGTGTGCCCGGGCAACCATGACTTCGACGCCGTGTTCGCCGCGGGGATGGCCCGGCCCGGCATCAGCACCTCGCGCGTCATCGAGGTCGGATCCTGGGCGTTCCTGTTCGTCGACTCCAGCGCAGGCACGATGCTCGACCAGGACAACGGACTGCGGATCGACCCACCCGGCACCGATCGACTCCGCACGCACGGCTCGCTCGGTGCCCGCGAAACCGCGTGGGTCCACCAGATGTGCGAGACGACGAGCGCCGAGCACGTTTTCGTGTGGTTGCATCATCCTCCACAGCCGCCGGTCCCGATGTGTCGTGACGACGCCTACGCCGCGGAGTGGCATGCGATCCTGAACGCCCACACCAAGATCCGTGGGCTCGGTGGCGGCCACACCCACATCCCCGACGACTACGAACTGATGGGTCGGCCGGTGTTCGTGTCGCCGTCGTTCAAGAACAATTTCTTCCTCGACCCCCAGACCTGGCTGCCGCCCGGCTATCGCACGTATGAGTTCGCGGCCGACGGCTCGATCGCGAGCGAGGTGCAACTGGTGGACGACGAGCGCTGGCCGCGCCACCCGTTCGGGAGCCTGTTGGGTTCGTTGTTCAATGGGGAGATCACCTTCTCCGAGTTGGACGAGATCATCGCCCGCCGCAGCGCGGCGAACGACTGACGATGGACGTCGGTCTCCAACTCATCTTCACGTCCTACGGCTGGGACGACCTCTCCGACGCCGACGTCTACCTGCAGGAGACCGAGTTGGCGCTGATGGCGGAAGAACTCGGCTTCGACTGCATCTGGCCGACCGAACACCACTTCCGCGACTACTCGTTCTGCCCCGACAACATCGAGTTCCTCGCGTACATCGCAGGCCGCACCGAGCGCATCGACCTCGGCACCGCCGCGGTCATCCTGCCGTGGAACGATCCACTGCGCGTCGCCGAGAAGATCGTGATGCTCGACCATCTGTCCGGCGGTCGAGCCCGGCTCGGGATGGGGCGAGGTCTGTCCCGTCACGAATTCGACGGGTTCGCGTCGATCGACATGGCGGAGTCTCGTTCCCGTTTCGACGAGGCGTCGCTGATGATCGTCGAGGCGATCGAGACCGGGTTCATCGCGGGTGACGGGCCGCACTACCCACAGGTACGCAAGGAGATCCGGCCGCGTCCGCTCGAAACCTTCCGCGATCGCCTGTATGCCGTGGCGAACTCGTCTGACTCGGTGGCGGCGTGCGCTGCCGCCGGCGCCCAGATGATCATGTTCGCCGAGGCGCATTGGGAGAAGCGACTCCCGTCCATCGAGAGTCATCGCGAGCAGTTCGCGGCCGCTCATGGTCGTCCCGCACCGGGACCACTGACCGCAGATTTCACATTCTGCCACGAGGATCCGTCGGTGGCGAAAGAGGTCGCCGAGGAGGCGTTGGCGAGCTACCTGGCCAGCCTTCTCGATCACTACGAACTCGACGGCGACCATCTCCAGGACATCGAGGGTTACCGGGGCTACGGCAAGCAGGCGGCATGGCTCCAGGAGAAGGGCTTCGGCAAGTACGTCGAGGGCTTCCAGGCCGCGAATGCCTACGGCACGCCCGGCCAGATGATCGACCGGTTCCGCGAGCGTCACGACGTGATCGGCCCGTTCGAACTGGCCACCTGCTTTCGTTTCGGTGGCATCGATTTCGACGCAGCCAAGGCGAGCATGCGCCTCTTCGCCGAAGAGGTCATGCCCGAGGTGCGCAGCTGGCACTCTCGATGAGCAACCAATTGATTGCTCATCGAGAGTGCAGTTCTCGGATGCACGCTTCACCGACGAATCGTCCGTACCGCTTTGCGATTCAGGGCGGGTCGTTCGGGGACCCGGCGGCACTGGGCGAAGAGGTTCGTGCCATCGAAGCGATGGGGTACGACGAGTTCTACTCGTCTGACCACATCGGTCGGCCCGGCACCGCCGGGCGCAGCGGCAGCATGTTCGTGGTCGAACCGTTCAGCCCGCTGATCGTGGCCGCGCAGGCCTCGGAGCAGCTACGCGTCGGGCCGCTCGTTCTCAATGGAGAGTTCTACAACCCGGGTCTCCTGGCCCGTCACGTGGCCACCGTCGACCGGCTCACCGGCGGTCGGCTGGTGCTCGGTCTCGGCACCGGGTTCGCGGTCGCCGAACACGATGCGATCGACATGCCGCTGCGGCCTCCTGGGCCGCGGGTGACTCGATTCGGCGAGCTGCTTCACATCCTCCGCGCACTCCTCGACGAGGGTGCCCTCACCTTCGACGGCGAGTACGAGTCGATCGACATGGACGATCTCGGCGTTGAGCCGCTGCAGGAGCGGGTGCCGTTCCTCGTCGGTGGGAACGGCCGACGGCTGATCGAGCTGGCCGGCCGGTATGCCGACATCTTCCAGTTCACCGGCCTCACGTTCGGACCCGACGGATCCCCGGACGTGGCAGGCTTCGCGATGGACGCGCTCGAGGGTCGGGCTCGCTGGTTGAGCGAGGCCGCGGGTGATCGGGACTCCGAGATCGAGCGATCAGCGCTCGTGCAGGTGGCCGCGGTCGGTGACGGCTCGGCCGTCGACGGGTTCGCCGAACGGACGGGGCTTTCGGTCGATGTGGCCGCGGCGGCACCCTTCGTGCTGGCGGGATCGGTCGAGCAGATCGTGGACAAGATCGAGGGTCTCCGAGAGACGCTCGGCATCACGCACTATGTCGTGCGCGATGCTGAGGGCTTCGCTCCCGTGGTTGATGCACTGACCTGACATCGATACCCCGGCAATGGAGACCCTCGATGAACCAACCCGTCCGACCGGCCACCGAGGTGTCCGATGTGATCCTCGACTCCATGGACTTCATGATGAGCCGCCTCGATGGGCTCACCGTCGAGGAGTATCTCTGGGAGCCGGTGGCGGGGATGTGGTCGGTTCGGCCGGACAGCGATGACGTGCCGACGGTGGACGGTGCCGGCGTGCGTGAGATCGATCCGCCCCCGGTGACGACGATCGCCTGGCGGCTCTGGCACATCGCCATCGACTGCCTGGACGACTACACCCGGCGATTCGGCGGCGATCAGAGCGATGCGTTGACCGTCTGGACGCTCGACCCCTCGGAAGCCGTCGCGATCCTCCAGGACAAGTGGGACGGATACCGACGCACCGTCGCCGATCGGGACTGGTGGGAACCGCTCGGTGAGGACTGGGAGTTCTGGTCGCAGCACTCCACTGCGGACATGGCGATGCACGCCAGCAATGAGCTCGTCCATCACGCCGCGGAGATCGCCACCTTGCGAGATCTGTACGCCGCAGAGAAAGATGCCTCATGACTGCACTCGACTCGATGAAGGCATCGGTGCGCACCGATGTGAACGCCGCCTCCGATGTTCTGACCAAACTCTCTCACGACATCTGGGACAACCCCGAGCTGGCATTCGAGGAGGAACACGCGGCATCCGTCTGCATCGACGCGCTCAGCGACGCCGGCTTTTCGATCACCGCCGGAGTGTCCGGGCTGGAGACGGCGTTCGTCGCCGAGTACGGATCGGGTCCGCTGACCGTCGGCATCTGTTCGGAAATGGACGCGCTCCCCGGCGTCGGTCACGCGTGTGGCCACAACATGATCGCCGCGGCCGGAGTCGGCGCAGCCATCGGACTTGCCCGGATCGCCGACGAAGCCGGAATCACCATCCGGTTGCTCGGCACACCGGCTGAGGAAGGGGGCGGCGGCAAGATCATCATGTTGGAGGACGGCGCCTTCGACGGCCTCCACCTGGCGATGATGGTGCATCCCTCACCGATGGAGAGCGACGTCTTCCCGACGCTCGCCTCAACCGGCTGCGACTATCACTTCCACGGTAAGTCGGCCCACTCGTCACTCGCCCCGCACGAGGGCATCAACGCCGCTGACGCCGTCACCATCGCGCAGGTCGGCATCGGCGTGTTGCGCCAGCACCTCCGCCCCGGCGATCAGGTGCACGGCATCGTGGTCGACGGTGGGGACGCGCCCAACATCGTCCCGTCGCACTCAACCGCTCGCTATGTCTGCCGCGCCCCAACCCTCGGTGATCTCGGATCGCTTCGAGCGCGCATCGACAAGTGCTTCGAGGCCGGTGCGCTCGCCACGGGCGCGACGCTGACCACTGACGCCGAGCGGCATCCGTACAGCGAGTTCCGTCACGACGAGGAGCTTGCCGTGCTCTATCGCAAGAACGGTGAGGAACTCGGCCGGGAGTTCATCCCGCGTTCGACGAAGGGTGCCGCCTCGACCGACATGGCGAACGTGTCGCTGCTCATGCCGACGATTCACCCGAGCCTCGGGCTCGACTGCGCCCCGGCGGTCAATCACCAGCCGGAGTTCGCGCAGCACTGTCGCACCGACGAGGCCGATACGTCGGTCATGCACGGCGCCATCGCCATGGCCCAGACGTGCGTCGATGCGGCAGCGACGCCGGCCGTGCGCGATCGGCTCATGGCCAATGACACGACCTACGGTGGCCGCGGCGACGACTACCCCTGGAAGTTCTGATCAGGCGGTCCGGCTCAGGCCAACAGGATCCCGAGCCGGACGCTGTAGCCGGTCATGACGGTCCAGAACAGCATCGCGAAGGTGCGCTCACCCGCGCGCTCGTTGAGCGTCGACCCCGTCCACGTGCCGAGTGCCATCAACGGCACAGCCGCGAGGGCGAGCAACACCGAAGTGCGACCGAGCAGCTGGGCCTCGGCGAAGATCGCGGTCTTCGTGGCGTCGCCTGCGAATGACGCCAGCGAGGCGGCACCGACGAAGTGCCGCCGATCGAGGTCGAGGTTGCGGATCGCCACACCCTTGAGCGGCCCCGACGTGCCGGAGAACCCGCTCGACGCACCCGAGCCGAACGCGAGCAGAGGGGCGAACCCGGTCCGCAACGAGCTGATCTCGAACCGCTCAGCGATCACGGAGAAGGCGAACATCGTGATCACGCCGATGGTGACGGCGTAGGTCGGTGCGCGCACCAGCAGGGTCGAACCCAGCGCAGCCCCGAGCACGATCAAAACGACGATCCCCGCCGCGGCGCGGAAGGGGAGCGTGCGCCGGTAGGCGATGATCTTCATCACATTGTTGCTGGCGAGGAAGAGGGCGGCGAGTGCCACCCCCTCCTTCGATCCGACGAACAGCACCAGCGTCGGCACCATCACGAGCGACCCGCCGAGACCAGCGGACGCGGAGATGGTGAACGACACGTAGACGAGCGCGAGCACCCCGACCAGGGCGAGGATCTCCATGGGCTATGACATCCGGGTTCAGGCGTGGATGGCGCCGAGGCCGAGCCCGGCGATGGACTCGTTGAGCGCGGCGAGGTCCTCCTCGATCAGGCGGGCGAGCTCACCGAGCGGACCCTCTGCCTGACCGCTCAACTTCTCGAACACGGCGTAGGACTGCTTGGTCGGGCGAGCATCGGCCGATGACACGACCGGGGGAAGCGAATCCAGCTTTTCGAAGAGCTTCTCGCGGTAGTTGAGCGTGTCGCCCGGCGTCGTGAACTCGGGCTGCACGAGCTGTTCCTCGACCTCTGTCAATGCGTCCGTGAGAGCGCCGGCCGCGGCTGCGGCATCCGCACCACCGTCCATATCGCCGAGGTGCCCCGCCCACTCGCCGAGTTGCTTCTTGAGCGACCGGCAGCCGTTGACACCATCCGCGATGTCGGAGAGGCGGTCACGAATCTGCGTCATCAGATCGAACTGCTCCTGGAGGTCCTCGTCGCTCGTGGTGACGCGGGGATCCTTCACCAGATCGAACGACTGCGTGGCCGACCAGTCGCCGACGTCGAGCCGCACGGTGTAGGTGCCCGGCATGGCGAGCGGACCACCGGGGCGATCGTGGAAGTCGGTGTCGACCATCTTCGACCCGGGCGGGTGAAACAT
>JAERSO010000018.1 GCA_016845585.1 Acidimicrobiaceae bacterium
GCTTCCTCCGCCGTGGGAAGGACGGATTCGTCGATTTGGAGAATGAAGCCGCCGTCCTCGTCGATGAGTGAGACTTCAGCGGCCGCGTCCGCGCCGTTGCTCGTGCCCTGGGATTCCAGTCGCTCTACCTACCGCTCGACCGGGAATGCAGGAGCGAATACGCGGCGGGATCGGGTGATCTCTACTTAGGTTTCGAAAACTGCCTTGAGGTCTGGGGCGCAGTCTGGATAAACGGTCGCCTGCGCTAATAGCTGGCCTGGCCCGTGCAGCGCTGGGATGAAGTAGGCGAGGCAAGCCCCCGTGCGCGAGCAGCGCGCGTTTCGCATTGGCAAGGCTGTCGCTGATGCGACGCAACGAAAGAGAATCGTGGGCTACTGGTCAGGAATAGAGCCGACGTAGCGACAGTCGTAGTTGCCTCGTATCGAGTCGTAGTAGTACGCCCCCATGGACGAAGCAGTTCTCAGGGAGCGCCACGCCGACGACGGGAACGCGCAGTAGTGGTAGTTCGTCCCATCCAAGTTGATCACCATGTACTGATCAGTTGCGCTGTACCACGCGTCGAGGACAACAGAGCTGGTGCCGCCGAGCGATCGGCCGAGACCGAGGCCGCCAGTGAGATTGAGCCTCCAGCAACCGAAGCTCCAACGACAACGGCCCCAGCGACAACGACCACCGAAGCCCCTACCACGACCACGACGACGACGACCACGACGACGACTACGACGACGACTCTCCCACCGGAGCCGTTGGTCTACGAGGGATCCGGCGACTCGGTGGTCGAGATTGCTTTCCCTGGCGGTGGAGACATCGGGATATTGACGATTTCACACAGTGGGCGTGGAAACTTCGCCGTTTGGAGCTTGGACTCTGTCTTGGATCGGGTGGACCTTCTAGTTAACGAGATCGGGAGCTATCAAGGCACCGTTCTAGAAGAAGAGGGGGCGTCGTTTCTTGAGATCACTGCTGGCGGTTCGTGGCGTGTCGAGACCAACGTCGTTAATCAAGCGCCTACCTTCGTGACATCTTCGAGTGGCCCCGGGAGCTCGGTAGTCATATTCCTAGGCGATACGGGTGTTGCTGACATCACGCACGATGGTCAGAGCAACTTCGCAGTATGGTCTTACCTCTTGGCGGATGGAAGACGGGATCTTCTCGTGAATGAGATTGGTCTCTACACGGGATCCATTCGCTTTCCAGGACCGGCTCTCATCGAGATCGAGGCCGATGGTGATTGGACCATCTCGCTGCAGTAGGAGCGCCACCCTGAATGAGGCGTAACGCTTTCACTGCGAGATGTTCGCTGGGGAGAGCCGATGTGCCGAAGATGGCTCCCCACTTGGCTCCCCGAGAGCGGTTATCGGCACGCTGCGGACCGAACTCCCTTGAAATTTCAGTGGAGCTGAGGGGAATCGAACCCCTGACATCCTGCTTGCAAAGCAGGTGCTCTGCCAACTGAGCTACAGCCCCGGAGACGACAAGGGTAGCGGTGGTTGGTGAGGGTTCCTGGCACAAATCGGCCGTGTGACGGGTTGTGACTGACATGACCGATCACCGCGCCATCACCCTCGTCGAGAACGCCATCCACAATCCGAGCGAGCCCCGCCACTTCACGTAGGTCGTGCCGGCCGGAAACCGTCGCACCGTGAGCCTGGGCGACACCGTCATCGCCGACTCAGTGAATGCGGTCGTGGTGAAGGAAGTCGGCCGCGGCGTGTACGACCCCGTGGTCTACTTTCCGCGGGCCGATGTCGAGATGGATCTCCTGGACCGCACCGACAAGTCGACGCACTGTCCGCTGAAGGGCGATACCGAGTACTTCGACCTGGTGATCGCCGGCGGCCGGACGCCGGACGTCGCGTGGTCGTACGTGAAGATGATTCTCGGCGACGAACTCTTCGAGTTGATCAGCTTCGACGGTTCGAAGGTGGCGGTGAGCTAGCGCACCCGACAGACGAGACCGACCGCGGTTTCCACACAGCGTTCGAAGGCCACGGTGGCGTCGAGCCTGATCGCGTCCGGCCATGGATCACGGGCGGCGGTCAGATGGTCGATGACCTCCGGCGTGGCGTCGGATGCTGTGGCGTCGCCGCGTTGCGCCAGCCGCCGCAGTGCGACGTCGCGCGGCACGACGCAGTCGATGGCGGTGAGGGTCGCGCCGACTCGGCCGGCCAGTTCGACGGCGGCTGAGCGGTGGCGATCGGTGGTCCACGACGCGTCGAGGATGACGGATTCGCCGGCCTCGAGCAGTGTGTGCGCTCGGCGAAGGAGCTCCTCGTACACCTGGTCGGTCGTCGACTCGTCGTAGGCGCCTTCCCCGGGATCAGACCTGCTGGAGTGGTCTTCGTGGGCGAGGCCGAGCATGTCCTTGCGGAGCTCGTCGGAGCTGAGAACCGACCAGCCGGTGAGTGCGCCGACAGTGTGCGAGATGGTGGTCTTGCCCGAAGCGGGGCCGCCGCCGATCAGCACCAGCCGGCTCTGGGCCCGCTTGAGATGGTGGTGGGCGAGGGCGTGGTAGGCGCGTGCGGCCCGGGCGGCCTCCGGCATGCCCTGCCGGTGCCGGATCACCTCGATCTTGGCTCGAACATGGGCCCGGTAGGCCACATAGTGGTGCGCGAGCGATGCCGGGTGGCGGTCGCCGCTGAACTCGTCGTACAACGCCATCGTCCGCTGCGCTGTGGCCCGACCGGCGAGACGATGCAGGTCCATGATGAGGAAGGCGACATCGGCGAGCACATCGCAGATGCGCAAACCATCATCGAAGGCGAGGCAGTCGAGGATGCGGGGCCCGTCGTCGAGGATGAAGATGTCGGCAGCCGTGAGGTCGCCATGGCCATCGCGCACATGACCGTCGGTGATGCGCTGATCGAAGAGCGCGCCATGGTGGTCCAGGTAGGTGCGGGCGAGGCGACGGACGGCCTTGAATTCGGTTTCGTTGATGACGAGGCCGACGTCGGGCTCGATCTCGGCGAACGACGACTCCCACTGTTCGCGCAGACCGTCACGGGTGCCGATCCCGATCGGGTCCACGATCGGCGGCAGGCCGGCGTGGAAGGCGGCGATCTGTTTGGCGACGGCGCGGAGGGCATCGTCGGATTCCGGTGTGTTCAAGACGTTGAGCAGCCGGCGGGCGAGAGGCAGTCGCCGCATGACGAGCATGCGGTCGACTGCCGTGTCGCCCTCCAGGATGTCCGCGGTGCCGAGGTAGACGTCGGGGGACAGTCGCTGGTTCAGCTGCAGTTCCCGGTCGATGGCCCGCAGGCGAGCCGCCGGCGTGCTGTGGTCGAGGAACCCCAGCGCCAGCGGCTTGAGCATCTTGTAGACGCGGTCCGGTGTGAACCAGAGCCGCGAGATGTGGGTCTCCGCGGTGTCCATCGCCGGCTCACCGGCGAGCAGGTCGGGGTCGTCCCACGGCGATATTGTCATTGGGCGAGCAGGGTCATGGCACTAGCCGGGGGGTGACCCGGACCGGCATGTGCTTGATGCCGTTGATGAAGTTGGATCGGAGTCGTTCGATCTCGCCAGTCTTCTCGATGGCGGCGATGCGCGGGATGAGTTCCTCGAGCGCGACGCGAACCTCCAACCGACCGAGCCAGGCCCCGAGACAGAAGTGTGGTCCGCCTGCGCCGAACGTGACGTGGTCGTTCGGGTCGCGCTCGATGTCGAGGGTGAACGGGTCGGCGAACTGTCGGTCGTCGAAGTTGGCCGACATGTACCAGAGCAGGACCTTGTCGCCGGCCTTGATCGTCTTGCCGTGAAGGTCGACATCGCACGTGGCGGTGCGCCGGAAGTGCATCGTCGTGGTGGCGAACCGGAGGAACTCCTCGGTGGCCGACTCGATCAGGCCTGGCTCGCTGCGCATGCGAGCGAGCAACTCCGGACGCTGGATGATCTCGTTCACTGCGTGAGCGATGGAATACCGCGTGGTGTCGTTGCCGGCCGCCACCATGAGGGCGAAGAAGTTCTTGAACTCGTGGTCGGGGAGTGGATCGCCGGCCTTGGTCGGGAGCAACATCTTCGACACGAGATCCTCGCCGGGGCAGGCACGGCGCTCGTCGGCGAGGTCGGCGGCGTAGTCGAACAGCTCGAGTGCCGCGGGGCTGCGGAACGGGAGGAGATGGAACTCCTCGGTGTCGGTGAGGTCGACGACGTGTTCGGTGAACTCGGGGTCGCTGTTGGCGATCATCTGGTCGCCCATGGTGACGAGCCAGTCGCCGTCCTCGTCGGGCAGACCCATGAGGCGACCGAGCATGCGCATCGGGAGTTCGCGGGCGACGTCGGTGACGAAGTCGAACTCCTGCTTCTCGAGCGCACGGTCGACGACGCCGGCCGCGATCTCACGGATCGTGTCCTCGTAGGCGCCGACGCCGCGGCGGGTGAAGAGACGGTTGACGAGTCGGCGCAGGTTGGTGTGCTCCGGCGGATCCATCTCCATCAGGGTGCGGCGGGCATGCAGTTCTTCTTCGTCCATGTCCTCGAGGCGGATGCCCTTCGCCGAGGAGAAGACCTCATGGTTGTGGCTTGCGTAGCGCAGGTCGTCGAACCGGGTCAGCGACCAGAAGCCCCTTCCGTCCTCCTCGTCCCACCAGGAGACCGGGTCGTGGTCGCGGAGGTACGTGAACGTCTGGTGGGGCACGCCTTCGACGAAGGTGTCATGACTGGTGATGTCGGCGAGGTCGGCCCTCGCTGCGGTCTCAGTCATTGGTCCATCCCTTCTCCGGCTTCTCGAACCAGATGTGGAGCTGGCCGGTGCCGGCCGAGCTTTCGTATTCGGAGTAGCGCACGCCAGGGGCGAGGCAGTCGCGGCCGCCGATGGCGCCGATCAGGCCGAGGTAGTGGCCGAAGTGGCCTTCGGGGGCGTATTGCATGAAGGCGTCGACACCATCGATCACGGCGGCGTGATCGCCGCGTTCCCACGCGGCGATGATCGCCTCGTCGGCGGCGCGTGCTTCAGGAGTGCGGATGTGTTCCAGGCCGGCTGATTCGTGTTGGCGCAGCTCGGCCATCGGCCAGAACTTGTGGCTGAGACTGCCCGAACCGAGCAGCACCACCCGACGGTCGAGCTGCGCCACCGCCTCGCCGATCATCTCGCCGAGGGTCGCCCAGTCGGCGGGGTTCGCCGTCTGGCAGGTGCCGATGCGCACCCAGTTCTCGTTGCCCTGCAGAAAGCCGAGCAGATTGACCGTGCCGTAGCTCATCGGCAGGTTGGGCTCGTCGGCGGCGACGACCCAGGTGTCGTCGCGGTCGGCGGCGATCTCGGCCACGGCTTTGCAGAGCTCCGGATCGCCGGGCAGATCGAACGGCACGCTCTGCATGCCGGGGTTGGTCAGGATCTCTTCGGCCGTGAAGACGCCGCGGCGCTCGCTGCGGGCATCGAAGATGTGGTGCATCAGGGTGATCCAGTGCGTGTCGAGCACGATCACGGTGTCGGGTTGCAGCCGATCGAAGACCTCGGTCTTCATGCGGTGGAGGCCGTCGACCAGGCTCAGGTCGGGTCCACCGTTCAGCTCGCGTCGATCCTCCTCGGACAACACGATGGGAGGAACGTGCGAAACCACTCCGTACCCGACGATTTCCCCCATGACGCCTCCTCGTGCAGCCGGGTCTGGCCGAACTCATTCGGCACCAAACGATTGCCGCCGACAGGGCGTCGGCAGTAGGGGCCTAGGTCCCGAAGTGGGCGCAATAGGATCGGCGGGCAATGACGCTCGATTCCGCCCGCACCCTCTTCGAACGGCAGCTGGCGGCCATCGCGGCGCGTGAGCACGCGGTGCAGGCGTTCGTGTCGGGCACCTTCGATGAGGCGCGAATTCGGGCGGACTTCGCGTCTGCCTGCGAGCGTGTACCCGACGGGCCGATGCTGGGACACCTTCTCGGGGTGAAGGACCTCTTTCACGTCGACGGACTCCCGACTCGGGCGGGAACCACGTGTGAGCCGTCCGTGTTCGCCGGCGCCCAAGCGTCGACGGTCTCCGCGCTGGTCGCTGCTGGTGCCGTGGTGGCCGGCAAGACCACAACCGCTGAGCTGGCGTGTTGGAAACCGCCGCCCACCGCCAACCCCCATCATCTCGGCCACACGCCCGGAGGCTCGTCGTCGGGGTCGGCCGCCGGTGTCGGGGCCGGCTTCTTCACGGTCGGCTTCGGAACACAGACGGTTGGATCCGTCATCCGGCCCGCCGCGTACTGCGGCGCCGTCGGATACAAGCCCACGCGCGGCCGTGTTGCCGGCGATGGCATGGTCGAGTACTCGCCGTCGATCGATCACGTCGGATTCATCACCCCCGATGTCGCCACCCTGGAGTTGGTGCTGCCGCTCGTGGTGGTCGGGTGGGAGCCGATTTCGTCGCCAGCTCTCGGTCGGTTGGCCGCTCCCATCGGCCCGTACCTCGATCGTCTGGCTGACGGTACCGCGGGGTTCGCCGAGACTCGGAGTCGGATCGAGGCGGCGGGAGTCGAGGTCGTCGAGGTCCCGATGTTCGAGGACATTGTCGAACTCGACGCCATGCTCGACCGGTTCACGTATGCCGAGGCGGGCGATGTCCACGCCGATCGTTGGCACCAGATCGTCGCCCACTGTGATCCCGCCTACGTGGCCGAGGTCGAGGCGGCGCGTTCGATGCCCGCGATGGAACGTCGAACAGTGATCGAGCGTGCCGTTTCGCTCGCCCGTGAGTGTGATCACGCACTCGACGAGGCGAACGCCGATGCATGGTTGACACCCGCCGCTCCAGGGGTGGCGGCAGAGGGACTCGGGTCCACCGGTGACCCCGCGATGAACGCGGTGTGGACCCTGGCCGGGCTACCGGTGGTCACCGTACCTGCGGGCTCGGGCCGTCGTGGCTTGCCGCTCGGGGTGCAGCTCGTCGGGAGATGGAACGCCGACGAAGTGGTCAGCGCCGGGTTGCTCGACTGGCACACCGAGTTCATCGAGCATCGACTTTGCCCGGGTGACGGTCGTGCGTACGGTGTCGACTGGTGGTGGAGCTGGTGCGGTCGGTGCCCACAGCGCCAACTCGTCGGCCAGCTGATCGAACTCCAGAGCCACGCTGAACAGGCCGAGGGCCCCCTGCTCTTCCGCGCTCAGTTCGGTCACGGCCATGTACGCGTCGATCACGGCATGACCATCGTCTCGCGCTTCGGCAACAAGGCGGGCGAGTTCGGCGGTGCGTGTGTCCGGGTAGGGCTCCGTTGGCGTGGCTGCGCTCGCGAGAGTGAGCGCCCGATCGCACTCGACCGTCACCTTGGCGAGTGGAGTGCGTACATGGTGGAGCACCGCGTCGAGACGGCGTACGAGTTCGAGTACCGACGCCACCAACACTGGCTCGGGTTGCGCCATTCGCACGAGCGAGGCACGCAGCGTCCAGCCGCCTGCCCGGGGCGACTCGGCGTAGTTGACGAGCGTGACGCTCGGGTCGGGTTCCCGCGAATCGGACCGATGGCGTTCGGCCAGCAATCGTCCTGCTTCTCGGGCGTGCTCCATCGCCGGATCGTAGATGGCTGGTGGTTCAGGTGTGGTCCGCCAGCGGAGCCGGGTCCGGGGGAGCCCACGGCGAGTCGTCTCCGGTGTCGGTCAGATCGACACGTCGGATGGCGCCGAGGAAGCGCCGCGTCCGTTCGTCGTGAGCGTGGAAGAGCATGTCGACGGGGTGACCCTCTTCGACGATCCTCCCGCCCTCGAGATAGATCATCCGATCGGCGACGGCACGGGCGAAACCCATCTCGTGGGTGACCGCCACGACGGTCACACCCCCACGAGCGATCTCGTTCATCAGGCTGACGGTTCCCTTGGTGAGCTCCGGGTCGATGGATGCGGTCGGCTCATCGAGGAGCACGATCTCGGGATCGTTGACGAGAGCGCGGGCGATGGCGACCCGTTGCTGTTCCCCGCCGGAGAGCTGGGCCGGTGGTTTGTCCCGGTGGCGAAGCATCCCGACGTCGTCAAGCGCCTTCAGCGCTCGATTCGTCGCCTCGCCCGGGGACCGTCGATGGACGAGTCGTTGGGCGACCACGACATTGGAGAGCACCGACATCTGTGGAAACAGGTTGAAGTTCTGGAAGACCATCCCCACCTGCCGGCGCACATGACCGAGCCGGTAGCGGTCCTCGTCCACCTCGGTGCCGAGTACCCGAATGTCGCCCGCATTGTGCGACTCGAGGCCGTTGATGCATCGCAGCAACGTCGACTTGCCCGCACCCGACGGTCCCACGACGACGACGACTTCACCGCGACGAATCGTGAGCGACACATCATCGAGGGCCACGAACGCGCCGTACCACTTCGTGACACCCCGGCACTCGATCACCGGAGGGCCAAGCGAGATGCGTTTGGGTGGCCTGCCCACGCCATCCACTGAACCACGGCAAGGGCGATCTGTCACCCGTCAGTGGCCATTGCGGAGGATGCGGATCCAGTTCGAGAAGGGCCCGAGCACGAACAAGGTGATGGCTGTCCAGATCAGCGGTGACGCGTCCTCGGAGCCCCCGCCGTGGATCAGGCCGGCCGGCCAGACCACGTAGAGAGCGACAATCGAGGCCAGTTGCAGCCAGACGACGATCCATGCTCGTGCGACTTTGCGCACCACGTAGACCGCGAGCCCGATCACAACCCGCTCCCGAAGACGATGTCCACGAAGGCCGCCACGAAGAAGGCCGGCACGAACAGTGCCCAGACGAGGTTGGCGAAGAACTCGCGAACGATCCCGTCGATCTCCGCTCGGTTGTCGGAGTCGGCGGGGTCGAGCACGATCACACTGCGGACCAACTCCAGTGCCGAGGCCAGGTCGCCGCGGCTCCGATTCAACCGTGAGAGATTGCTGCGGGCCGCAACAATGTCGGGATCGAGTTCAAGCGCTTTCCGGTAGGCGCTGGCCCCAATCGTCCCAGTCTTCTCGCGTCGCCGCGATGCGGCCGAGCGTCACCCAGTTCTCCGCCTCGTCCGGATCGAGTTCGGTCGCTCGGCGGGCCGCGCCCTCTGCAGCGGCATAGCGCGACTTTCGGCGAGAGGAAACCAGGTGTGCCTCGGTCAGCATGCGCTGTGCTTCCGCATCGGCAGGGTCGATTGATGTTGCGGCCAAGGCGTGCTCGAGTGCTGCGGGTGTGCCGGCCCACTGGGACGGCGTCCAGCCGATCGATGTCCACGTCGAACTCGACGTGGAGGGTCACTCCGCCTCCGAACGCCGAGGAGTGTTCTTCGGCGTATGTGGTTGAGGTAGCGAAGACGAGTGACCCGGTCGGGTCACCAGCAGGCAGCGCAGACGGGTTCAGACCGCCTGCGCCGCGTCGAGCACCCGCAGGAAGTTGCGGCCCCAGATCTTGTCGATCGCACCCTCGTCATAGCCGCGCAACAACAAGGCGTTGGTGACGTTGGGGGCATGGTGGGCTTCGTTGAACCCGGGCATCCCGGCCCCGTGATTGAAATCGGTGCCGATTCCGACATGCTCGACGCCGACCCGGTCCACGAGGTAGTCGACGTGATCGATCATGTCGTCGAGATTGCCGGGGCCGAGGAGCGCGGTGATGGCCTCGAGGAACGCCTGTTGCGCGGCGAGATCCGTCATCTCCCAGTAGAGCTCGTACGGGTAGAGCCCTTCCTCGGGTAGACCGGCGGCCGCTCGGGTGGAGCGGATGTCGGCGACCAGCTGTTCGTCCGCTGAGTCCCACAGGTAGGCCCTGAAGGGGGACACGTGGATGACGCCGCCTCCGGCGGCGATGCGACCGATCTCCTCATCACTGAGGTTGCGACTGACGTCGCAGAGCGCCTTCACGTTGGAGTGGCTGGCAATGACCGGTTTGTCGAGCAGGTCCAGTGTCTGTAGACACGCGTCGCGGGACAACTGGGAGACGTCGACGAGGCCACCCATCGCCGTGATGAGTCCGAGTGCCTCTCGCCCCAATGCCGACAAGCCCCCGTGCAGCTCGGTCGGCTCGCGCTCGCCGGTCGTCGCGTCGAAGTTCAGGCGTGAGGAGTCGGCGCACTCCGTGTGGCCGATGTGCGTCAGCGCATAGATGCGGGTGCCGGCCGCGTGGAAGGCGGCGAGGGCGTCGAGGTCCGTGCCGATGATCTGGGTGTTCTGGAAGCCGAGGACGATCGCCCGCTTGCCATCGGACTTGGCGTCATCGATGTCGGCACTGGTTCGAGCGAGAACGAGGTCGTTGGCCGGGTCCGCCACCATCTCGGCGACGGTGTGAAGCTTGCGGTCGGCCTGGCGACGGGCCTTGGCATAGGCGTGATCGGCGCGTGGCCCGGGGCCCACGGCGATCGCCAGGACGACCGCATCGACGCCACCGGCGGCCAACTTGTCGGGCGCCACCTTTGATCGGCCGTCCTCGCCGACGTAAGGACCTTCGTGGCCGGCGACCACGATGTCGGCGTGCGCGTCGATCACCATCGATCGAGCATGGACATCGGCGGCATCGGGATGGGTTTCGCGCATCGGTGGCCGAAGGGTAGTTCGGGCTCCTCTCCATTGGGCCTACAGCCCGGCCACGTGGCACGATGTCTGCCGTTCCCGACGGAGGATGATCCATGCCCACCGGTCTCAAAAGCTCGCCTGACGATTTCGATCTGCGGATGTCAGAGGAGGCACGTCCCTTCTACGACAAGGTCGTCAACTTCCTCGAAACGGTTGTGGACCCGATGCAGAAGGAGTTCCACCGCATCGGCGCCAACCGCCCCGACCGTTGGCAGTACCTGCCCGAGCAACTCGAGTTGCTGGAGGGTGCGAAGAACAAGGCCAAGGAGCAGGGTCTCTGGAACTTCTTCCTTCCCGAGACGGGCCAGGGTCTCAGCAACCTGGACTACGCCTACCTCGCCACCGAGCTCGGCAAGTACCCACTCGGCTCGGAGTCGCTCAACTGCTCCGCACCCGACACCGGCAACATGGAAGTGCTCGAGCGTGTCGGTACCGAAGCGCAGAAGGAGAAGTGGCTCAAGCCGCTCCTGAACGGCGAGATTCGCTCCGCCTATGTGATGACCGAGCCCGGCCTGCCGTCATCGGACGCGAAGAACATCCGCTGCCAGGCCATCAAGGATGGCGATGAATACGTGCTCAACGGCGAGAAGTACTTCGCCTCCGGCGCCGGCGACCCCCGCTGCGAGATCTTCATCGTGATGGTGCAGACCAACCCCGACGGGCCGCCGCACCGCAAGCAGTCACAGATCCTCGTTCCCAAGCATCACCCCGGCGTCGAGGTCCTCGGCCCGATGCACGTGTTCGGCAACGACGACGCGCCGCACGGTCACATGCACATCCGCTTCACCGACTGCCGTGTCCCGGCGGAGAATATCCTCCTCGGTGAGGGTCGCGGTTTCGAGATCTCACAGCTGCGCCTCGGCCCCGGTCGAATCCATCACTGCATGCGCTCGATCGGTGCGGCGGAAAAGGCCCTCGATCTGATGGTCAAGCGCGGCCTCACCCGCGAGGCATTCGGTCGACCCATCGCCCGCCTCGGCGGCAACATGGAGATCATCGCCCGGGCTCGCATCGAGATCGAGTCGATGCGAATGATGGTGCTGCGGGCCGCCAAGGCCATGGACACCCTCGGCAACGCCGAAGCCCGTGTGTGGATCTCCGGCATCAAGGCACTCGTGCCCGAGCGGGTCTGCAAGATCGTCGACCAGGCGATCCAGATGCACGGCGCCACGGGCGTCACCCAGTGGACGCCGCTGGCGCAGATGTACCACAGCCAGCGCACCCTCCGTCTCGCCGATGGCCCCGACGAGGTCCACTGGATGGTCGTCGGCCGCGCCGAGCTCGGATCCTACGACGGCTACGACGTGCCGTCCGAGCCCAACTCGTACGCGCCGAGGGAACTCAGCGAGATGTGGGAAGAAGACCACAGCTTCAACTTCACCGGCCCCTGATCCCGTCCGCGATCTCCAACCCACCGCGTTTTTGACCGGATTCTGGTTCTCTCAGAGCCAGGATCCGGTCGAGAACTTGCGGGGCTAGGGGGCCAGTGGGCGGCCGAAGGGGAGTGTCTCCTGCCAGGTCGACAGGAAGTCCTCCGCGTCATAGCAGGCGGCCAGCAATGGGCCGTCCTCGTGTGAGGCGTAGCCCGCAGAGAGATCGCCCAGGTCTTCGGTGACGCCGGCGAGGATCGCCTCGTCGGTGCGGTTCGTGTCGCCCCAGAGCGCGAGCGTCGAGCCCGCGAGGGCGACGAAGTCGGCAGGGGCAGGCACACCGGCGCTACGTAGGACCGCGAGCCCGCGAGCGGTGAGCGGGAGCCGACCGCACGGAACCACGGCTGCGGTTTCGCTGAGCTGGGCGGCCACGGTGTGATCGATCACCCCCATCTTGGAACCGGCGAAGAACACATCGGCTCCACTGTCGAAGATGGCTTTGGCATGCCCGACTTCACCGAAGTCGTTCACCAGGTCGACGCCGAGCTCTCCCCATGAGGCAGCCAGCACCGGGGCCGGGAATCCCGAGGCACTCGTGACCGTGCCGGTGCCGGTCGAGATGGCGGTGACCTTGGCGCCGCGGTCGATCAGTGCCGTCGCGAGCGCGGCGCCATTCGCATCGAAACCTTCGATGGCGATGCTGCGACCGTCGAGCGAGCCCAGGGTCTTCTCCGCCACGACGGCCGCGCCGAGACCTTCACAGCGATCGGCGAACGCGCCGAGGCGAGCGGTGTCGCGCTGGTCGGTGGCGGCGAGAGCCGCGAGATCGTCGGGACTGACACCCTTGGCCGCGTCGGGGAGATAGATGCCCGACGCAACGAGATCAGCAGCCTCTGAGACGAATGCCTCGATGGCCGTACTGCGATCGGGTCCATCGGCGGAGATGCCGGCGGACGCACCGCCGCGGGCCATGCCGAGCACGGCATAGGTGTACGTCTGCGAGCGAGCGAGATCCTTCGCCCCGCCTTGCAGAACCTTCTTCGCCCAGCGCGCCGGCCCCGACGATGCTTCGGCACCGTCGAGGTCAATCGCGATGAACGCTTCAGTGGAGCTGAACTTGTGGATCCGCACGAGTCGCGCGGTCCCTAGTCCTCGACTTCGATGGCGAACTCGGGGCAGTTGTCCGCAGCGAGTCGAGCCTTTTCTTCGAGCTCGGCCGGGACGTCGCCCTCGACGAGGAGGATCGCATAGCCCTCATCGTCGGTGTCGAACAGCTCCGGGGCGAGCATGTAGCAGCGGTTGTGGCCTTGGCAGGCGGAACGGTCGTACTTGATCTTCACGGTGGGAACCTTAGGCCAGACGGCGGCTGAGGACTCAGCTCGGAAAGCGAATGGGCAGTTGGCGAGGTCCGCGGACCTGGCCACTGGACCAGGTGACCGCGCCGGGGTCGGCCAGTTCGAAGTCGGGGAACGCGGCCATCCACTCCTCCATGCCGATGCGGAGTTCAAGCCGAGCGAGGTTGGACCCCACACAGCGATGGATGCCGAGGCCGAATGCGGTGTGGCGGTTGCGGGCCCGATCGATCACGAACTCGTCAGCGCGCTCGAACGCCTCGGGATCACGGTTGGCGGACGGGAAGGGGAGGAGTGCCCAATCGCCGGCCTTCATCGGACATCCGCCGAGCTCGGTGTCTTCGGCGATGAGCCGGGCCATCGTGACCGGCGCGTAGAAACGGAGGATCTCTTCGAGCGCGAAGGATTGGACGTCGGGCTCGCTCGTCCAGCGCGCACGGTCGGCCGGCGTCTTCGCCATGTGCCACAGCCCGGCGCCGATGGCGGACCAGGTGGTGTCGATGCCGGCGATGATCAGAAGGCCGATCGTGCCGCGCACGTGCTCGTCGAGCAGCGGCATGCCATCGATGTCGGCCTGGCAGAGAAAGCTCACCAGGTCGTCGCCCAGGTCGTTGCGGCGTTCGGCGATGGCGTTGTCGAGGTAGAAGTCGATCGTGTCCTCGTACTCGCGCGGCACGTCGGGGGCCTCGAGGGCGTCATGGATGAACTTGCGGAAGAGTGTGCCGTCCTCACGCGGAAGGTCGAGCATGTCGGCCATGACATCCACCGGGATGTGTTGGCTGTAGTTGGCGGCGACGTCGATAGTGGTCTCGCCGGCATCGATCTTCGCCTTGACGTCGGCGATCAATCGGCGACACGTCTCCCGCACGATCGGCTCCCAGGCGTCGATCGCCTTCGGGGAGAAGAACTTCAACATGATCCCGCGTGCAATCGAGTGGAACGGCGGATCGCTGGTGATCGGCGGTGCGTATCCCATCGGCGCCGGGATGTCGGGTCGTTCCTCGGTGACCACCACACCTTGTGAGGAGAAGTGCTCGACGTCCTTGGAGATCGCGGCGATGTCGTCGTAGCGAGTGGGGAACCATGCGCCGCCGTAGCGATCGGTGTGCGCGATCGGACAACTACTGCGGAGGTCGTCCCAGATCTCCGTGGCGTTCGCCGCGTAGTCGGGGTGTTGATGGTCGAAATCGGTGGCCCAATCGGCCACCGCCGGCCGCGCGTCGGTCATTGGCTGCTCCCAGGAAGGATTACGGCGTAAGCCTAGACCGGCGTGTGCCGCCGCGTCAGGCAGGCGGGGTGATGACGATGTGGCCGGGTGCCGGCTCGAACCGGGATCGGACGGCCACGGTGTCGGCGTTGTGAACCAACTCGATCGCGGCGCCGACCACTCTGACCTGTACCTCGATGGTCGGGTCGGTCAGTCCGAAGTCCTCGCCGGGCATGACCAGCGTGATCATCTCGCCGTTGACACTGCGGAACTGGGCGTCGACGAGGGGACCGAGAGGATCGCTCGAGATGGAACCTGTTGCAGTCTCCTGCCACGAACCGTCGGTCGGCTTGGTCCACACCCTGCCGTCGAACGCGATCACGTCGAGCTGTGACTCCTCCGTGACGATCCGGAAGCTCGAGTCGCCGTTGATGTTCGCTCCGGTGAGGCTCGTGACCACGACACCGCCGACCTCCACCCGGGTGTCGAAGGCGTAGGCGTCGCGAAGGTTGACGAGGACCTGGTCGAGTTGCTCGATCACCTCGTCGTCTGAGACTCCATCGATCGGCGATGGGCTCTCGGACTCTGAGAGTTCGGTTTCGCCGGTGGCGGAAGCATCGGCGCCGGTCGCCTCCGGTGCACTGGCGTCACCGTCGGACGAACAGGCGCTCAGCCCGAGCAGCAGCGCCACGACGGTGGCGACTACCCGTCGTGAGCGCATCGATCAGTCGTCATCGTGATCGTCGTCGTCGTGATCGTCGTCGTCGTCATCGTCGTCGTCATGATCGTCGTCATCGTCATGATCGTCATGATCGTCGTCGTCGTCGTCTTCTTTGTCGTCGTGCTCGCCACCGTTCGGATACGCCAGGTCGATCTCGAACTCGACTTCGCCATCCTCGTATTCGACCGAGATCACCAGGTCGACGTAGTCCTCGCCGGACCAGAACATGATGGCCTGGCGGACGAACCACTCCCCCTCGTCGGCTTCTGCGACATGGGTCTGCGGCTGGGCCACCGGGGCACCGACCGTCTGCTCGCCTCCGATGTAGGTGATCGTTGGGCCGCCATCGGGGCCGACCCCGATGGCGAACGTGGCCGAAACCGGTCCACCGAGGACATCGCCTGACCAGGTGTAATCGCCAACAATCGCTGCGAGGTCGACACCCTCGATCTCGGTCTCGCCGACCTGCACGACTCCCGCTCTCACGGTGGCTTCCACCTCGACCTCGACGCCGGTCTCGGTGTTCATGATGTGCACTTCGAAGCCGCCGTGGTCCTCCTTGATCTGCACGTCATACCCGACGGGATCGTTGCCATGGGCGTCGGTCACCACCGCGCTGTCGAAGCCGCCGTCGGCATCGACGGCCACATTGATCACGAGGTCGGTGCCGAAGACGGGGACCACGACCTCCGTTGGCGCGAGCGGATCCTCCGCGGGAGCTTCCTCGGCCGTCGCGGCACTGACGCTGAGTGCGAAGGCGGTGGCGAAGATGGCGAGCAGGGCGGTGAACTTCGTGCGCATTGGGCGTCCTTGGGGGTACTTGGAGCGTGCAACTAGTGCACGCCGCAGACCCCGGAGGAGGTTTGGTCACAGATTGTGTTCACCGGATCGCAATCTGGGAGCAGGCGGTGATGCACCGCCGTCAGGTGGGACTAGCCGCGTGTACGTCGGAACTGACGGGCTGCCAGCACGCCGATGATGCAGACGAGGAAGAAGCCGACCACGGCCACGACACCTGTGTCGCTGGTGGTCTGGTCGACGAGATCTTGTGCCCCACTGTCGGGCGCCGCCGCTCCGCCGGAGACCGTCGCTGGATTCGGGTCGGGAGGGTATGGCTGGAGGTCGTGCTCGAATCCGGCCGAGGCCGGCCGGGTGCCGTCGCAGAGATACGCGGCGAGGTCCCCCTCCGCCAATGCAGGTCCGTCCCACAGGACGGCTTGGGCGAGAACGATGAACTCCCCTTCGTGGGGGATCTCGAGCCCGCAGCTCGCACCGTCCACGGGGGAGAGCACGCGCTGGGTCTCGGTGGCCGTGCCCTTCAAGACCTCGCTGACGGCGAAGGTGTACGTGGCGGGATCCGAGGAGCTCCATTCGCCATCGCCGTCGGGATCCTCAACGAACTCGTAGTCGATGAGCGTGCCGCGGAAAACCACGTCGACGGCATCCAAGAGTTCGGCATCGGTGGATTCGACGCATGAACACGCGCTGGCGGTGCCGGTGCCGAGCAGGAGGGTGGAGGCGAAGATCGCCGCCGCGACGAGCGAACGAAGCGTGCGCATCAGCCCTCGGCGATCAGCTTCTCGAGGGTGAGCTCCGGCTGGTCCATCTCGAGTCGTTGGAGCCAGTACGGGCTTTCGAAGAGGGCGAGCAGTTCGCCATCCGTTCGGGCCGCGACCGTCACGCCGCTCATCCCCCGCAGCTTCTCGCGTGACTCCTCGTCGGTGATTCGAGCGGTCGTCCAGGAGCACGGGTTGAGCTCGACCGGCGCGCCGAACTCGTTTTCGAGGCGATGTTGCACGACCTCGAACTGCAGGGGACCGACAGCCGCCAGGATCGGGGCCTGGTCACCGACATCGGGCTCGCGGAGCACCTGCACCACCCCTTCCTCGTCGAGTTGGTTGATGCCGGAGCGGAACTGTTTGGCGCGTGAGGTGTCGGTGGTGCGGGCGATCCTGAAGTGAGCGGGCGCGAACGCAGGCACGGCCGGCCACTTGACGGCTTTGTCGACATAGATCGCGTCGCCGACGCGGAAGTCGTTGGCGTTGACGAGCCCGACCACATCGCCGGGATAGGCCTCTTCGACCGTCTCGCGATCCTGACCACTGACCGAGTGGGCGTACTTCGTGGCGAAGGGTTTGCCCGTCGGGCCGTGAGTGACGACCATGCCGCGCTCGAACTTGCCCGAGCAGACCCGCATAAAGGCGACACGGTCGCGGTGAGCCTTGTCCATATTGGCCTGCACCTTGAAGACGATCCCGGAGAAGGGGTCCTCGAGAGGGCGGGGCTGGTCGTTCTCGTCGAGTCGCGGTGACGGCGACGGGACGAGGTCGACCATCGCATCGAGAATCATGCGCACGCCGAAGTTGGTGAGCGCTGATCCGAAGAAGACCGGGGAGAGCTCGCCGGATTCGAAACGTTTCGTGTCGAAGTTGCGGTCCATGACGTCGAGAAGCTCGACGCCTTCCTGCGCTTCGGTCCAGAGGTCGCCTTCCTCGGCGGCGGCCCGCACGGGGTCGACGATCTCCTCGGGCGCTTCTGTCGAGCCGCGGGCGGTTCGGGTGTAGCGGACGAAGTCGCCGCTCTGGCGGTCGATCAATCCCTTGAAACGTTCGCCGTCGCCCACCGGCCACGACATCGGCACGGGCTCGAGGATCAGCTGCTCCTCGATCTCGTCGAGCAGTTCCAGCGCATCTCGACTGGGTCGGTCCCACTTGTTGATGAAGGTGACGATGGGGATCTCCCGATCGCGACAGACCTCGAAGAGCTTGCGGGTCTGGCTCTCGATGCCCTTGGAACCGTCGAGCACCATGATGGCGGCGTCGGTGGCGGCGAGCACCCGGTAGGTGTCCTCCGAGAAGTCGCGGTGGCCCGGCGTGTCGAGCAGGTTCAGCACCATGTCGCGGTACGGGAACTGCAGCACGGTCGACGTGATCGAGATACCGCGCTGCTGCTCGAGTTCCATCCAGTCCGACGTCGCGGAGCGGCGATCACCCTTGGCCTTCACGGCGCCGGCGCCGGAGGTGAGCACGCCGCCGTAGAGCAGGAACTTCTCCGTCAGCGTGGTCTTGCCCGCGTCAGGATGCGAGATGATGGCGAACGTTCGACGTCGCTTGGCCTCAGTGCGGGGATCAGACACCCAACCAGGCTAGGGCCGCATAAAGCACGCTGGGGACAGACCCCAATGTGCTTTATGCGGCAAGTGCCATGAGGAGGTCGTCGGCCTCGGTGATGTCCTTGCGGTGTCGAGTCAGAAAGCACGTTGGGGTCTGTCCCCAGCGTGCTTTAGGACCAGGGGTTGTCGTCCTCGGTCAGGGCGGCAACCTGCTCCCAGGCCGTGATGCAGAACTCGTTGAGCACGCTCTCCATCGGCGGCGGAGACGAAGGCATGCAGCGTTGCCCCCGCGTCGCTCGCGGCGCCGGTTCGGTTGCGTTCCTCCAGCCGGTCTCGGCAGGCGGTCAACTCCTCCTCGAATCGGGCGATCGTCCGATCCTGCTGGGTGATCGTTCGATCACGGTCGGCCAGTGCGAGGTCACGGTTGTTCATGCGTCGCTCCAGGTCGTCGAGGCTGGCGGGTGACTCGCGCTGCAGCGCGGTCAGGCGGGCAGCCTCCGACTGGGCGGACGCCAGAGCCTCCGAGCGTTGGTCGACGCTCGTCCTCGCCGCGGCCGGCGCGTTCTCGCTGGCTTCGTTCCGGGTACGCAGGTCGATGACTTCGGACCGACCCGTCGCCATCGCGTTGGTCATGTCGTTCCACTCCTCTGCGCTCTTCTGCACCCGACGCCAGCGCCAGAGCAGGTCGCCGACCAACAGGCCGATGAAGAACGCCAAGATGAGCGGGATGATGATCTCCCACAGGACTCTGATCATGGGATTGCCTTTCGTCAGAATTCGGCCGGCGCGGTGAGCGCCACCCGTCGGTTCTCGGCGCGGCCCTCGGCCGTGTCGTTGGACGCGATTGGTTCGCTGTCACCGGCCCCGCGGGCCCGAACCCGGTCGGTGTCGATGCCTGCATCGACGAGGTGGGCCACAACGGCTTCGGCGCGGGATTGGGGGAGTGCCCGGTTGGCTTCGGGGTCCCCGGTGTTGTCGGTGTGACCGGCGATGTCGACCACCGGGTCGGTGTGCGTCTGTAGCACGACGACCACCTCGTCGAGAGTGGCGGCTGCGGTGGCGCTCAGGACTGCCGATCCCGACTCGAACACGACGTTCTCGCGGATCTCGACGGCCAGCCCGTCGAACTCGGATTGCAGCCGATCGATGTCCGCGTCGAGCTGCTCGGTGGTGGCCGCAGTGTCGGTGACGCTCGTTGGTTCGCTGTCCACATCCGTCTCGGTTGCCGGTGCTGCGGTCTCGGCCTCCACCGAGAAGCTCCGCAACAGCCCGTGGTCGACGGCAGCCTCGGCGTCGGCGGTCGTGGAGCCGGCCGGCAGGATGCCGGCGTTGACCAGATCGGCGCGAGCGTCCGCGGCAAGTGTTTCCTCGATGTGATCGACCGCCCACCAGGTGGCGATGATGATCAGGAGTGCCATCACGGGCACCGCCACCCACCAGATCACTTTGCGTCGGGACCACGGCGCCTCGCCGTCGAACCCGTGCACCATGATTGTCTCGCCCACTGCGTGTCCCTCCGGTCTCTGCGCTGTCTCGACGCCGAACGAGCGTGAGAAGTCGCGGAAGAGTTGCAACTGGTCTGATCTACGCTGTGGGAATGGCGGGACTCGTGGCGATCATGGTGCTCGGGCTGGTGCTGGTCGCCCTGCCCCGACTCCTCTTGGCGCAGGGGCGCGGGGCTGCGGTCGTGGTGGCCCGGCTCCGCGACGCCGGTGTCGAGTTGCAGACGTTCGCGAATGACGGAGGTGAGCTCGGCGGAGTCGGTGCGCTCCACACCCTGTTGTACCGGGTGGAGGACGAGCAGATCGTGGCCGACGTGATCGCGGACGCGGCCGGCGTCTAGGTCTCGCGTTCGACGACGAAGTCAGCGAGCGCGCGCAGCGCTTCCTGGCTGCCGTTGTGGTCTGGGAGTGACTCGATGGCGCTGATCGCATCTCCCAACAACTCGTTGGTCTCGCGCTCGCTGGCGTCGACCGCACCGGTGTCGACCATCACCTGTTGAATCGCCCCGACGTCGTCGTCGCTGAGATCATGCCGTCCGACCCGATCCAGAATCTGGAGCTGGGCGGGCGATGCGGCCTCGCGCGCGTGGGCCAACAGGACGGTTGGCTTGCCCTCGCGGAGGTCATCACCCACCGGTTTGCCGGTCTTCTCCGAATCACCGAAGGCGCCGAGCATGTCGTCGCGGAGCTGAAAGGCGATACCGAGCGGCATGCCGTGAGCGGCGAGCGAATCGGACAGATCGGCACGTCCGGCCAACGCTGCGCCGATCTGGAGGGGCCGAACGATCGTGTAGCCCGCCGTCTTGTGTTGCATGATCAACCGCGCACCTTGGGCGGTGATCTCGCCGGTGGCCGTGCCGATCACGTCGAGATACTGGCCCATGTTGAGCTCGGTGCGCAGGGCGTCCCAGATGTCGCGAACCTCACGTGGCGTGCCGGTGAGCTGACGGTCGGCCATCACGATCGCGATGTCGCCGACCAGGATCGCCGCGGCCTCACCGAAGCGACGGTCTTCACCCTGCCAGTCGCCGGCTCGGTGCCGGTCGATGAACTTGGCCCACACGGTGGGGTGGCCCCGGCGGGTGGGCGACCCGTCCATCACGTCGTCGTGGACCAGGGCGAACGCCTGGAGCAGTTCGACCGCCGTACACCCGGCGAGCTGGACGTCGCTCTCGGGATCGCCGCCGCCGGTGACGAACCCCCAGTGGACATACGCGGGGCGAAGCCGCTTGCCTCCCCCTTCGACGAACGCCTCGAGATCCGCGAGCGGCACGTCGACAGCGGGATCGAGCGAGGCCCACTTGGTTCGCTCCTCACGGAAGACCTCGGCCAACGCAATGTCGGTGCGCGCCGCAATCTCACTGAGCTGAAACGGGGCCTGGCTCACACGCCCAGGGTGCCGTCGTCGGCCCCGTCCTGATCGGAGGCGTCGGCCATGTCGTCCTCGCCCTCGAGCGACGCGACGACCCGCTCGACCTGCACCTTGGCGGCGCCGATCCGGTCGCGACAGACCTGGATCAGGGTGGATGCACGTTCGACCTTTGTGGCGAGTACATCGACATCGAGGTCGTCGTCCTCGAGGTCGTCGAGGATCGCCTCGAGCTCGGCCATGGCGTCGGCGTAGCCGACCTCTTCGGAATCACTCACTGCTTGCCTCCACCGTGCTGATCGTACTCGTGACGGTGCCGTCGGCGACCTGCGTGGTCAGGCCCTCGCCCGATTGCAGATCAGCGACCGAGCGCACCACTCGCCCGTCGCCGTCCCGGGTGATCGACCAACCGCGGGCCAGGGCCAATGCAGGGTCGAGTGCCCGCACCTGTGCGGCTGCGGCGGCGACCCGCTGCTCCGCCGCGCGCAGGGCATGGCGCTGGGCGACGTCGATGCGAGCGACGGCGCGGTCGAGTTGAGCTCGAGCTCGACTGTCGACGCGCCGGGCGCTGCGACCGAGTCGGGCGGAGTCGGTGCCGAGCCGCTGGTCGGCTCGCACCAGGGCGGTCGACGTCGACCCGACAATGCCGCGCCGCAGCAGTTCGACCCGATGATCGGCCGCGGCGATGGCCCGGCGACTGTGGTGAACCACGGCTGCCTCGCGCTCGGCCAACCGTCCCAACCACTCGGCGACGGCCGCGACGACGGCCTGCGCGGCGGCAGTGGGAGTGGTGTGTGCGGTGTGGGCGACCTCATCGGCGACCGAGCGGTCGATGTCATGGCCCACGCCGCTGAACACTGGGACGGGCGCGGCCGCGATCGCGTGTGCGACGTCGGCGTGATCGAACACGGCGAGATCGGTCTTCGAACCGCCGCCCCGAGCAACGACCACCACCTCGACGTCGGCTTCGCAGGCCGCCCGGATGGCGGCGGCGATCCGGCGTTCGGCGCCGAGACCCTGGACGGGCGTGTCGACCTCCACCAGGGTGAACGCCAGCATGCTCCGCTCGAACACCGTGGTGATGTCCGCGTGGGCTGCGCTCCCGAGTGAGGTCACGATGCCGACCCGGAGGGGGACGGCAGGCAGACGATGCCGAGCGTTCGCCCGGAGTAGGCCGGAGTCGGAGAGATCGCGTAGCAGCGCCTCACGTTCGGCGGCCAAGACTCCGAGCGTGAACGTCGGGTCGATCGCCGACATGCGCAGCTGCATCCGACCCTGCGGCGAGTAGTAGTCGACGACCCCCTGGATCCGGATGCGGACACCGTCGGTCATCCGGATCGGGTCACCGTGGCGCTTCAGCACCCGGTTGACCCGGTCGCGGCTCTCCCGAAAGAGAACCACCGGAATGGTGGCCAGCGGCGGTTCGCCTGAGCTCTCGGCCGGTTCGACGAGATCGAAGTAGACGTGACCGTTGCGGCTCCGGCTGATGCCGCGGATCTCGCCCTCGACCCAGATGCCGTACGGCATGGCGGCCTCCAGAGCGAGACGGACCACGTCGCCCAGCTCACTGACGGTCAGCGTCTGTTCCGTATCGCTCACCATCGTGCGTCGATCATGCGGCAGCCTCGGTCACGGGTGAGACCGTACCGGGGTCAGGCGTCGGCGGCCTCGACGTCCTCACGGCGGATGCCGAGGAGGAACAGGATGGCGTCGAGATACGGGACGGTGATTGCGGTGTCGGCCGCCGCCTCCACCACCGGCTTGCCGTTGAATGCGATCCCCAAACCGGCCCGGTCGAGCATGTCGAGATCGTTGGCACCGTCGCCCACGGCCACGGTCTGCTCGATGGGAACATTGTTCCTCGCCGCGATCTCGACGAGAAGGTCGGCCTTCCGCTCCCGATCGACGACCGGCCCGACGACCCGCCCGGTGAACTGGCCCCGCCGCTCCTCCAGCTCGTTGGCGAACGCGGCGTCGATGCCGAGGTCCTCGGCCAGGCGGTCGGTGAAGCAGGTGAAGCCACCGGACACGATTGCGGTCGAGTAGCCGAGCCGTCGCAGTGTGCGGATGAACGTTCGGCTGCCGGGCGTGTAGTGGAGGTTCGCCCAGGCGCGGTCGACGGCGCCCACGTCGAGCCCGGCCAGCAGCCCGACCCGCTGACGCAGCGATGTCTCGAAGTCGATCTCTCCGGCCATCGCGGCCTCGGTCAAGCGCTTGACCTCGTCGAGACATCCCGCCTCAGCGGCGAGGAGATCGATGACCTCGTCCTGGATGAGTGTCGAGTCGACGTCCATGACGACGAGGCGTTTCGCCCGACGGCCGAGGCCTTCGCGCTGCACGGCGACATCGATCCCGCGGTGCGCGGCCGATGCGGCCATCAGCGAGTGGCGGAGCTTGATCTCCTCCGTGGCTCGAACGAGGAGTTCATAGCTCATCACCGGATAGCGCGACATGCGCATGATCCGGTCGATATTGCCTCCGGCGTCGGCGATGGCGCGGGTGACCGCGGCGAGTTCGAGGGGGGTCAGCTTCGAACCGACGACGGTGACGACATGGCCTGGCATGATGGGCGCCGGGACCCCGGGTACCACGTCGAAATCGATGTCGATGTCCTGCTCCCAGCCCCACAGCAGGACGTTGCGCAACATGTCTCGGCCGGTCGGCGCCTCCACGACGACGCCGAGTGAGATCTGTCCCCGGATGACGATCTGTTCGATGTCGTGAACGACCGCGTCGCAGTCGGCCAGCACTTTCAGCAGACCGGCGTTGAGGCCGGGGGCGTCGTCTCCGTTGAGGCGGATGAGGATCGTTTCCCGCTCGGTCACGACTCCAACGCTACGAGTGGGCCATCGACCAACGACCCACTGTCTTAGGTGATTCTTGTCTCCCTCTCGCCTCCGGTTCGCGTGGGCCTCGCAGTGTCGTCGGCATGGATGACACCCCACTCCGACGCCAACGCGCTCCCGACCCTCCCGATGGCCGACCGATCATCCGGCTACGTCATGACCGACATGCTCCGCTTGGCCGGCGTCGACCCCGACACCCGCGGCGAGTAAGCACGATGGGGACAGACCCCAACGTGCTTTCTCGACTAGCGCCAGGCGAAGACGGGCTGCTCGTACTCGTCGACTCGGTGCAGGGTGCCTTCGTAGGCGACGCGACGGAACTGATAGATCACCGCGCCGGTTGGGGCATGGATCAGATCGCCGCCGATCGGCAGTTGGATGACCGGGCGATCGCTCTCGGGGATCTCGACGAGCCGTGGTGAGTCCTCGCGCAACAGTTCACTGATTGCGATGCGATGGACGGAGTCGACCTCACCGGGATTCGGGACCGGTTCGGCGTGAGCGCCCGCCCAGAAGACGAACGGCGTCATCACATAGCCGGATCGAGTCGGGTAGTCGTCGAGTTGGCCGAGGAGATGGTCGGTCGTCAGCGTGAGACCGATCTCCTCCTCGCATTCGCGGATCACGGCTTCGAGCGGCGTCTCCCCGTCGTCGAGACGTCCACCGGGGAACGCCCACTGGCCGGGATGGTTGTTCATCCGGGACGCACGCCGGGTCAGCAAGAAGGCTGCCCCGCCCGCAGTGCCACTGATCGTTCCCGTCAGCTCGTCGCCGTGGGTGCCGGGAACGCTCTCCAGCATCTGCTGGCGCACCTGACCTGTCATCAGGCGCTCGGCCGGATCCTCTCCGTGGAGATCGGCATCGGAGTCGACGATCACCATGGCGACGGCGGCGCGGCGCCTCCCGTCATCCAGGTGCGCCCGGACCTCGTGCGCGTCGAGGTTGGCGGCGAGACGGGCTCGCAAGCGGTCGTCGTAGGCGATCATGGGCGCGTGCTCAGGGCTCGATCTCTTCGAGCTTGGCGAACAGCGTCTGCGCGGCTTCCTTGGCCTTGGCGCGGATCTCGTCACCATCGACGAGCGTGGGAAGGCCGTCCTCCCACACCGTCTCTCCGTCGATGCTCACCTCGAGTGGCGAGGTGCCAGGCGAGAAGGCAAACCACCACGGATCGTCGGATTCGGCTGCCCACACGACACGGTCGTCGAGGGCGGCGGGCATCAGGTCCCAGCCGGTGGAGAGCCACTCCCACGCCAGGTCCGGGGTGGCGGTGACGTCGGCGGCGCGGGCGGCGACATAGGCGAGGCGGAACTCCTCGAGCATGTCGGCGCCGATCCCGTCGGTGCCGAGGGCGACCGGGTTCTCGAAGCGGGCCGGCCGGGCGTAGCCGACCGAGTTGTTCATGTTCGAACGCGGGTTGTGAACGAACGTGCCGCGCAGCCCGTGGTCGTCCGGCAGGTACACGCCGTGGATCAGCAGCCAGTCGTCGTCGGTGTAGTCGGCAAGACGCTGCCAATCGTCCTCGGCCCCTTCGGCAACATGGACATGGACGCCGACGTCGTGCTTGCGGGCGAGCTCCGCCGCCGCAGCCAACGTGTCGTCGGAGCACGTGAACGCGGCGTGGATGCCGACATAGCCCTCGTTCTCGCCGTCGCCCAGGAAGCGGTCGTTCTCGGCGAGCCCCGCGGCCGCGCCTTCGGCTCCGTGGCGATCGGTCACGCCGTATGCGCACGACACTCGCACGCCGACTTCTTCACACGCTTCAGCGATGACGCTCAGGGACCCTTCGATCGCGTTCGGCGACTCATGGTGATCGATGATGGCGGTGCATCCGCGCTCGAGTGCCTCGAGTGCGCCGAGCTTGGCCGACCATTCGATGGTCTCCAGGTCGAGGGCTCGGTCGAGCCGCCACCACACGAGCTCGAGGATGTCGATGAACTTCTCGGGTGTCCGCGGCGGTGCCGGCATCCCCCGCGCCAGCGCGGAGTACAGATGGTGGTGCGCACAAACCAGACCCGCGGTCGAGATCGTCATCGCCCCCCACCTCCCCAGTTTCTGACCGTCGGATGGTCGTCACACGACCCGGGGGCGGTCAAGAAGGCGGGGGTCAGGTCCATGCGGACAGTCTTTCGCGGTTCTTCTCCGTGCGCATGGGGAGTTCGGTGCGCCAGTCGCCGTCGTGGGAGTGGAGCGCCGCGGCGACCGCGCCGGCGGTGGGGACGAGGCCGATCTCGCCGACGCCCTTGATTCCGTACGGCGAGTTGGGGTCGGCGGACTCGACGAGGATGACCTCGGTTGGCGGCATGTCCTTGGGCCGGATGATGTCGAGCGAACGCAGGGTGTTGTTCAGCGGACGACCGTCTTCGTCACACGGGAAGCCCTCGGACAACGCATAGCCGAGGCCCATGTGCACGGCGCCCTCGATCTGGCCCTCGCACAGCAACGGGTTGACCGCACGACCGACGTCGTGGGCGGCGACCACGTTGGACACGGCGCCGGACTCCGGGTCGATCTCCATGAGTTGGGCGGCGTAGCCGAACGTCGAGTGGATGGTCGGGTTCTCGAGTCCGTCATTGATCGAGTTGGTCCAGTCGACCGTGTAGACGCCTTCGTACTCGACGCCGACTTCGCAGCCGCCGGCCACGGCGTTGCGGGCCGCGTCGGCCACTGATCCCGACGCCATGACCGTGCCCCGGGATCCCGTGGTCTGACCGGCGCCGAGTTCGCGGGTGGTGTCGACGATGACGCGGATTCGATCGGCGTCGATACCGAGTTCCTCGACGGCCACCTGGCGGGCGACGGTGTGCACGCCCTGGCCCATTTCGGTCCAGCAGTGACGAACCTCGACGGTGTCGTCCTCCATGAACTGCACGGTCGAGCGGGAGACCTCGACGGCACCGTTGCCGAGGCCCGAGTTCTTGAGACCGAGGCCCATACCGACGGGCCGACCGGCGGCTTCAGCTGCATCCCATGCCGGCTTGACCGCATCGAGGCAGGCGCGGGCGCCGAGGCAACCGTCGTCCATGATCTGACCAGGTCCCCACACCACGCCGGGGGTGATGACGTTGCGGTTGCGGATCTCCCAGCCGGAGATGCCGACCTCGGCGGCGAGGCGATCCATCATCCCTTCCATCGCGAATTGAGCCTGGTTGGCGCCGAACCCCCGGAACGCGCCGCACACCGAGTTGTTGGTGCGTACGGCGATGGCCTCGATGTCGATGGTCTCGGTGACGTAGGGGCCGCTGGCATGGCCGGCCGCGCGCTCGAGCACCTTCCCCCCGACCGAGGCGTAGGGGCCGCTGTCGCCGAGCATCTTGGCGCGCACGGCGAGGAGCTTTCCGTCGGAATCGCAGCCGACCTCGTACTGCATGCGGATCGCGTGGCGCTTGGTGTGGACGAGGAACGACTCCTCGCGCGAGAACGTGGTCTTCACCGGCCGGCCGAGCAACCACGCAGCGAGCGCGGTCTGGCCCTGGTTGGACATGTCTTCCTTGCCGCCGAAGGCGCCGCCGTTCGAGACGAGCTCGACGGTGACCCGGTCGGTGGAGATGTCGAGCATGCGGGCGATGTCGTTGCGGTCGTCCCAGACGCCCTGGCCACCGGAGTACACGTGCATCGACTCGGTTGAGCCATCGGCGCCAACCGTCGGCACGGCCAGGGTCGATTCGGGCTCGAGGAAGGCATGGTCGATGCGCTGGGTCTGGAAGGTCTCGCGCACGATGTGGGCGGCGCGTTCGAACGCGTCGTCCACGTCGCCGCGGGCGTAGGCCGAGCGGCTGAGCATGTTGCCGTCGAGCTGCCAGACGGCGTCCTCGTCGGAGGCCAACGCGTCGGCGGGGTTGGTCATCGGCGCGTGGACTTCGTAGCTCACAGCCACGAGCGGGGTGGCGGCGCGGGCCTGGGGCCGCGTCTCGGCCACGACCAGGGCGAGTACGTCGCCGAGGTAGGACGTGCGGCCACCGACGGGGATGAAGGTCGGCCAGTCCTTGTAGATCAAACCGGATCGCAGTTCGCCCGGAATGTCAGCGCCGGTCAGGACGGCGACGACGCCCGGCGCGGCGAGCGCCGCGGAGGTGTCGATCCCGAGAATGTCGGCTCGCGCGTGTTCACTGAGAACCACCGCGGCGTGGAGGCAGCCCTCGGGCTGCATGTCGTCGATGAAACCACGATCGCCGAGCGACAAGGACTGGGCTTCGTACTTCACGCCTCGACCGCCGATGCCGCCGGCAGCGCTGATCGCCACGGGGGTCTCGTCGGCCGCGAGCGTCTCGACGGCGTCGAGGATCTTCACGTAGCCGGTGCAGCGGCAGAGGTGGGCGCCGAGGTGACGAGCCGCGTCATCACGGGTGGTCTCCTTGTCACGCCCGAGCAGTGCGTGAGTGCGCATCAAGATGCCGGGGGTGCAGAAGCCGCACTGCAGTGCGCCATGGGCGGCGAACGCGGCGGCGAGACGTTCGCGCTCGGCCTCGTCCACACCCTCGAGGGTGGTGATCTCCTTGCCTTCGGCCTTGTCGAGCGACGTCTGGCACGAGATTCGCGCCTTGCCATCGATGAGGACCGTGCAACAGCCGCACTGACCACTCGGCGAGCAGCCGTCCTTGGGCGAGGTGATGCGCAGTTCGTCGCGCAACGCGGCGAGTAGGTGTTCGTGTCGATCGCCGACCTGGTGGGTCGTGCCGTTGACGGTGAACTCAGCCATGGGGCTCCTCGGAGGGGCGGATGGCGCCCTTCTGTGCGGTGATGCGGCCGTAGACCTCGGGCCGCCGGTATCGGTCGAATTGGAACAGCGTCTGGGTGTAGTTGGCGCAGATGGCGAGGTCGATGTCGACCCAGGTCAACTCGTCGCCCTCGGTGCGCACGTCGGCCACGATCTGCCCGGTCGGCGCGATGATGCAGCTTTCGGCGAGGGAGTCGACGCCTTCCTCCATGCCGCCCTTGGCCACGCCGACGACATAGCAGCCGTTCTGATAGGCGCCGGCCTGCATCACCAGCCGGTTGTGGAACCCCTGAAGGGGATTCTGGCTCGGGTCCGGGGCGTAGTGCTTCGGCGTGTTGTAGCCGATGAGGATGAGTTCGGCGCCGCCCAAGGCGAGACAGCGATAGGTCTCGGACCAGCGTCGGTCGTTGCAGGTGGCCATGCCGACGACGCCACCGAATGCCTCGAACGTGGGAAAGTCGTGACCGGGTTCGAAGTAGCGGCGTTCGAGATGCTGGAACTCGCGCCACGGCTCGCATTCGCGGTGACCGGGCAGGTGGACCTTGTGGTACTTGCCGACGATCGTGCCATCGCGCTCGACGAGAATCTGCGTGTTGTAGCGATGGCCATCGGGAGTGAGTTCTGCGTAGCCCATGGCAAAGCCGATGCCGAGCCCCTTGGCACGGTCGAACAGTGGTTGCGTGGCGGGACCGGGCATCTCCGTCTCGTAGAACGAATCGAGATCGAGATCATGCTCGCCCTCGACGTACCAGCGAGGGAAGAAGGTGGTGAGCGTGAGCTCGGGATAGACGACCAGCTCGACCTTGTTGCGCGCCGCTTCCTCGAGCAGGAACAACATGCGCGTGACCACGCTCAGGCGCGACTCGTGACGAGCGATCGGACCCATCTGCGCGGCCGCGATCCGCAGCGGTCGGCTCGGTGCAGCCTCGTGCGCACCGGCGGCGGCGGAGTCGGGGTCGTGGGCGGCGTTCGTCGGTGAGGTCATGATCAGGCGAGCTCCAGCATCACATGAAGAAGGACATTGGCGCCCGCCTCGAGGTCGGCGGGCTCGGTGTGCTCGGCGGGGTTGTGGGAGATGCCGTCGACGCTCGGCACGAAGACCATGCCGGTGGGACACACGCGGGCGAGCATTTGGGCATCGTGGCCGGCACCGGATGGCATGCGCTTGACGCTGAGGCCTTGTGCCTCTGCGGTGGCCGCGACGAGATCGACGACCCGGTCATCGAACACCACCGGGTCGAATCGAGCGAGGCTGCGGGTCTCCACGGTGACCCCTTCGGCGGCGGACGCGGCGCGGAGGAACTCGTCGACCCGGCGCTCGGCCTCGAGCAACACGTCGTTGTCGGTGTGGCGGATGTCGATCGTGAAGGTGGCGCTCGCCGGAACGACATTGATCAGATTCGGATGGAGCTCGATTCGGCCGACCGTACCCACCTGGGGCGCACCGAGTTCGAGTGCGAGCTCGCGCACGAACGTGGCGGTCTGGAAGGCGACGACGCCCGGATCCTTACGAAGCGTCATCGGGGTGGTGCCGGCATGGTTGGATTCGCCCGTGACCTCGACCTCGGTCCAGCTGATGCCCTGGACCCCGGTGACGGCGCCGATCGTGATGCCTTCTGCCTCCAACACGGGACCCTGCTCGACGTGGAGCTCGACGAAGGCGTGCGGAACGCCTCCGGGGAGGGGAGCGGGGCCCAGATACCCGATGCGTTCGAGTTCGGCACCGAGGATCTCACCGTCGATCGACTCGATACCGTGCGCTTCCTCCACCGACATCGCGCCGACGTAGACGAGACTGCCGAGCATGTCGGGCGGGAAGCGAGCGCCCTCCTCGTCGGTGAAGAACCCGACCGCCAGCGGGCGCGGCGGGGTGATGCCGGCGGTGCGGAGCGTCTCGATGACTTCGAGTCCGGCGAGCACCCCGAGATTGCCGTCGTAGCGTCCACCGGTGCGGACCGTGTCGATGTGGCTGCCGCACATGACCGGCGGACCGTCGACGGCCCCCGCCATGACGCCCACCACATTGCCGATCGCGTCGACGGTGACGTCGAGATCGAGGTCTCGCATCCAGCCGACGACGAGGTCCCTCCCGGCCTTGTCCTCATCGGTCAGTGCGAGACGGGCACATCCCTCGGTGCCCTCGATCGCCCCGATCTCGGCGAGCGCGGCAAGCCGGTCGATCAGACGATCGATGTCGATTCGCAGCCCAAGGGAGTCGGTCACCGGCTCGAAGTTAACAAATTGTCAAGCAAGCGGCTATGTGGGTCGGCAACAGGGGAGAGGATGACGGACCGGTCGAATCTTTGACAAACTGTCAAGCAATGGCCGTCTCCGCAGATTCGACACCCTCGAGCGATGGGGGTTCAATCGTTCGCGCCGAGTTCCTCATCGAGCCTTTCGTGGAGGGCTCACCCGGCCCCCATGTGAAGGCCGCACTCGAGGCATGTCGCAGCGCCGGCTTCGAACCTGACGTCGGGCCCTTCGCCACCACGATCGACGGGTCGTTCGAAGCAGTCGCCGATGCGGTCGATCAGCTCGTGCGAGCGGCCCAGGAGAGTGGTGCAACGGCGGTTCAAGTCCGTGTCGGCGAGCCCGAAGCCGCAGCTCGGTTCGATGATCTCCACGACGCTCTCGAACGCATGGTCAACACGGTCGAGGAGGAACTCGGCGCGCCGCTCGCCGATCTCGATCGAGCCGCCAAACAAGCAGCTGTGCGCCTCCTCGATGAACGGGGTGCGTTCCTGTTGCGAAAGGCCGTCGAGGCGGTCGGCGAGATGATGGGCGTGAGCCGCATCACGATCTACAACTACCTCAACGCCATCGAGAAGGCCCCGGCCGGAGCACCGAACACTGATCCATGACTGATCTACTCATTCGCAACGCCGCCCTGGTGGCCACGGTTGACGCCGACCGTCGTGAACTCGCCGGCGGGTGGGTCGCCATCACCGACGGACTCGTGTCGGGCGTCGGTGCGTCGACCGACCCCGAACCCGTCGCAGCCCGGTTGATCGATGCCGACGGATGCCTCGTCACCCCTGGCCTGATCAACTCCCATCACCACCTGTTCCAGAACCTCACCCGCGCCTACACGCCGATGACGTCCGCCCCATTGTTCGGATGGCTCCAGGCGCTCTATCCGTTGTGGACCGCTGCGATCGATGAGGAAGCCGAGTTCCTGGCTGCATGGATCGGGCTGGTGGAACTCGCGCTGAGCGGCTGCACGACGTCGACCGATCACCACTACCTGCACCCTCCCCGGGCGGGTGATCTGCTCGGGGCCGAAATCTCGGCCGCGCAGGATCTGGGGATGCGGTTCCACCCGACCTACGGCTCGATGAGCCTGTCGGTGAAGGACGGCGGTCTGCCACCCGATGACGCCGTGCGCGACGAGGACGACATCCTCGCCGAGTCCGAGTGCCATGTCGCCCGTCACCACGACCGGAGCCACGGTTCGATGGTTCAGATCGCGCTCGCTCCGTGCTCGCCCTTCTCGGTTTCGACGGATCTGATGATCCGTAGCGCGGAGCTGGCCGAACGGCTCGACGTTCGCCTCCACACCCACCTGGCCGAGAATTCCGAAGACGACGAGTTCGCGATCGCGAGCTTCGGAATGCGGCCGGTGGACTACTACGAGCACTGTGGCTGGATGACCGACCGTACGTGGGGCGCCCATGTGGTCATGCCCAACCCGGATGAGGTCGCCCGCCTCGGTTCGGCGAACGTCGGGATCGCGCATTGCCCGAGTTCCAACATGATTCTGTCGTCAGGCATCGCCCCTGTGGTCGACATGCATCACGCCGGTTGTCACGTCGGCATCGGCTGCGACGGTTCGTCCTCGGCCGACTCCGCGTCGCTCTGGCAGGAGGCTCGTCTCTCGATGCTGCAGGGCAAGCTGAAGTCCGGGGCTTCCGCGATGACGGCACGGCTGGCACTGGAGATCGCCACCCGTGGCGGGGCCGGATGCCTCGGCCGCGTGGGCGAACTCGGGGAACTGTCGGTCGGCGCGGTGGGCGATGTCGCCGTCTGGAAGATGGATGGTCCGATCTTCGCCGGCGTGCTCGACGATCCGATCGAGGGCTGGCTTCGCTGCGGACCGACCGCCGCGTGGCACACGATCGTGGCGGGCGTGCCCGTCGTCGAGAACGGGCTGCCTGTGTCGCCGAAACTCGAGCAGATGCTGGTCGACCACCGAGCGGCTGCCAGACGGTTTCAGCCGTCGTAGTTGCAGCACTACGCCGACTCAAACGATGCAACTACGCTCGCCTCATGGGTGTGGCGTATGAACGATTTCAGGTCCCGGTGTCCGGCGGCGAGATCACGTGTGGACGGTGGGGGACGGGCGAGCAGATCGTCGTGGCATCCCACGGCATCACGGCGAACCACCTGTCCTGGCAGCGGGTCGCAGAGCTGATCGTCGAACGGAGCGGCGACGCCGTGTCGATGGTCGCGGTCGACCACCGCGGTCGAGCTGGTTCTTCCGACACGCCCGGGCCGTTTGGTTTGCAGGCCCATGCCGATGACCTCGCAGCCGTGCTCGATCATCTCGGGCTGGAGTCGGCCCCGTTGGCCGGCCACTCGCTCGGTGGGTTCATCATCGCCAACGCGGCGGAGCGTCATCCGGGTCGTGTCGAGCGCCTGGTTCTGGTCGACGGGGGCGTGCCGTTCCCCAGTGCGGGTCCGCCCCCGGATCCCGCCGAGGTCGATGTCGAGGCAGTCGTCCAGGCCGTGATCGGTCCGGCCCTCGACCGACTCGATCAGCGATGGCCGGATGAGGAGAGCTATGTCGACTTCTTCCGCGCTCATCCCGCCTTCCAGCCACCCAATGAGTGGTCGCCGGCGGTCGAGGCGTATGTGCGCTACGACTCCCATGTCGACGACGACGGCCAGATCATGTCGTCGGCACGGAAGGACGCAGTGCTGGTCGACGGAGGCGCGGCCATCGTCGACCCGACCGCGGCCGCCGCGATCGAACGCGTCACCGCGCCCACGACGTGGATCTGGTGCCCGCGCGGAATTCTCGACGACAGTCCCGGGCTCTACCCTCCCGACTACGTCGAGGGTCGCACGAGCCAACTCGCCCACGTGATGTCGCTTCTCGTCGACGACACGAACCACTACACGATCGTGGTTTCCGATCACGGCGCCGGCGCGGTGGCCGACATCATCCTCGGCGGATATGAGACACTGCCCGAGTGCTGATCCTGTTGCGCCACGGGCGTACGCCGACCAACGAGCAGCGCCGGCTGCAGGGCAGCCATGACGCGTCGCTCGATGAGGTCGGTCGCACACAGGCGGCGCACGCCGGGGACTACATCCGATCGCGCTGGGACATCGATGAGGTCGTCATCAGCCCGCTGGCGCGCACCCGACAGACGGCGGAGTGCGCCGGCTTCGGCGACGCTGCGGTCGTCGACGATCGATGGCGGGAGATCGATTTCGGCGACTACGACCGACGCCCGATCAGCGAGGTCGTGCAGGAACTCGCCGCGGCATGGACCGAGGACATCCACTATGAACCGGCCGATGGCGAGTCGATGGCGGTGTTGCACGATCGTGTCGTCTCGGCCTGTCTCGATCTGGAGGCGCGGGCCCACGACCGCAACATCCTGGTCGTGAGCCACGCAACGCCGATCAAGTCGGCGGCGGTGTGGGCGATGGGTGGGCCGGCGTCACAGGTCCTGAGTCTTTCGCTCAACGTCGGGACGGTGAGCGTGATCGGGCACTACCACGGCGCGCTGGTGTTGAAGGAGTTCAACAGCTGGATTCCGCGGCCGCGCTGACGCCGCCGGGTCAGTTGTCCGACGAGCCCCACTTCTCGACCACGGTGGTGTAGACGCCCTGGTCCCACGAGTACTCGATGGTGTTGCCATCGGGGTCGCGCAACATGCAGATGTAGCCGATCGGTGCGGGCATCATCGTGGGCGGCATGGCCAGGTAGCCGTCCTCGCGGCCGCGCTCGGCCATGGCATCGACGTCTTCTTTGTTGGTGACCTCGATGCCGAGATGAGCGAACGGGCCAAGCGTGGCGTGGGGCGCATCAGCGAATGGATCGTGACCTTCGAGGAACTGCGCGACGACCAGGATGAATGGGTGCTCGGTCATGTCGTCCATGCCGAGCCAGGCGCCGAAGCCGTCGGCATCCTCACGGCGATCGAGCAGCGTCATCGGGGTGTACGTCGTGTACCAATCGATGGTGGCGTCGATGTCTTCCACACGAAGCGCGATGTGGGTCCAGCGGGCCCGGGTAGGGCCGACGTCGTAGGTGGATTCGGTCATCAGACTCCTTCGCTCGACGTATGTCGGGTCTCGTGCGGACGCTAGCACGGTCCGATGGTCAGACCATCAGTCGCCTCGGGAAGCGGCTAGGGTTGGACAATTGGTCCGACCATAGGACCAGAGGGGGATCCAGTGCTCGATGAATCCGTGGCCGAGGCCACTGAGATGGAAGAGAATGGTCTGGAATTCGAACCAATCTCGCGTGAGACGGTCAGTTCACAGATCCGGGCCCAGCTTCTCCGGCGAATCACCACCGGTGAGCTTGGCCCGGGCTCGCGGATGCCATCGGAACGGGATCTCGCCGAGCAGTTCCGAGTGGCGCGTACGTCTGTGCGCGAAGCGATGCAGGGATTGTTGTCACTCGGCGTCGTCGAACGCCGCGGCAATCGCTCCTTCGTCGCCGAACACCTGCCCGAGGTCGTGGTCACGCGCTCCGATGATCGCAAGGACTTCGTCACCCAGCTCTTCGAGACGCGCCGGGTCCTGGAGGTGCCGATCTTCGCGCTGGCGGCGGTTCGGGCCGACGATCACGCCCGTGCTCGGGTGACGGAGCTGGCGGAGCGGTTCCACGGCGAGCTCGACATCGCCGACTTCCGCCGACTCGATCGCGAGTTCCACACCACGGTGGCCGCGGCCTGTGGCAACCCGTTGCTGATCGAGCTCTACGGGAAGGTGCTCGACCAGCTCTTCCGATCCCAGGAGTTCGACGACCTGCTGAGCGATGAGAAGAATCGTGCCGAGGTCCGGCGCATCGTGGCAGAGTCGAGCGCAGCCCACGAGGCCATTGCGCTCGCGTTCGCGCTCGGCGACATCGACGAGATGGAGCGCTGCACCCGCGATCATCTCGGCGCCGTCGCTCAGGCCATGGTCGACGACCTGGTCTGACCCGATGGTTCGAGCAATCGGCTTGGTGGTGGCGGTCGCCGCGCTCGGGTTGGTCGGGTGCTCGGACTCCGTTGGATCCGACGACGGCCGCGACCCAATCCCCACGCTCAACTGTGTCAACCCGATCGACATCATGGATGAGCCACCGGACGGGTGGTACACGGTCGTGGACGTGGTGGCATTCCAGGATGTCGACTCCCACCAGCTCGGGCGATTCGACGCCGAGACCGGGCGCAGGTTCTCGAAGTTCGGGCTGGTGCTCCGAGCCGACGCTGCCTTCGTCCTCAAGGTCGCGGAAGCATCCCGGCCGAACGCCGTCCTCGATTGGCACACGCTCGAAGAGGCGGATCCGTCGACGGCGATCGCCATCGACGGTTGTGCCGGTGTCTGCGAGTTCGAGCTGCAGCCGGGCTGTCCGTTGGGTGAGACCGGTGAGTGGGTCGTGTATCCGGGTGGCGTGTGGACGGTCGAGCCCGCGTGCATCGAGCTCGAGATCACCACGGACCGAGCCTCGGAGACCGTTCGTCTCCCGATCGGGGTCACCTGCGTGTGAGGTCGGTCGTCAGCCGATGCCGAGTCCGCGCAGCGTCTCGGCTGCCGCGTCATCGACCTGCAGGAGGAAGCCGGCGCTGTCCCAGTAGTCGGTGCGCGCGGCCACGAGGCCGTCGCGAATCCGGAGGAGCTGCGCGCCTCGCACCGAGAACGGCGCCTTGCCCTGGAAGCGGCCGGTCATGGTGTAGAAGACGGCCACAGCATCGCGGTCGGCGACCACCGAATCGATCTCGTAGTGCAGTCCCGGCATCGAATCGAGGAAGCCGGGAAGTCTGCTGCGGTACTCCTCGCGTCCGACACATCCAGACCCGAGTGCTGCGGTGTGGTCGTTGACGAAGTCGTCGGTCACGTGGGCGGCGATCGCATCCGGATCGCGGCCATCGAATGCGGCGAAGTATGAGCGCGCGACTTGGGCCTGGCTTGACGAGCTGTCGATCATGGACTCACTGTTGCACGCACGGCGCTGCAGCGGCTGCAGCCAGCCGAGGATCGTGAGGAGTCATCCATGGAGTTCATCCAGGCCGAATCGCTTCGCAACTACTGGTACCCGGTCATCGATGTGAGCGACGTCGGTGATCAGCCGAAGAAGGTCACGCTTCTGGGTGCGGACTATGTGGTGTGGCACACGCCGGATGGCTCGGTGGCGGCTGCGCCCGACCGGTGTCCGCACCGGGAGGCACCTCTTTCGATCGGGTGGATCGAGGAGGGCAACCTGGTGTGCGCCTATCACGGATGGGCGTTCGGTGATGAGGGCAGGTGCGTCGAGGTGCCTTCGTCGGGCCAGGGGGCAACGGTTCCACCTGCAGCCCACCTGCCGTGCGTCCATGCGGAGTCCCGCTACGGGTTGGTGTGGATCTGCCCGGGTACGCCCGTGGCGTCGATTCCCGGTGTGCCACACGACGACGATCCCGCATTCCGTCGAATCAACACGGGCGTCGACGTGTGGAAGACGGCCGCGACGCGAATGGTCGACAACTTCCTCGACATCAGCCATTTCCCATGGGTCCACACCGGAACCTTCGGCGACGGGCTCGACCGCACCGTGCCGAAGATCGAGCTCTCACAGCTCGACGACGACTTCTACGGGTATGCGTACGAGGTCGATGCCAACAATCCCGACGAGGCCAACGTCATCAGTGGCTCGGAGGAATCGACCGTGCATCGGTGGATGACGACGGGGTATGCGTTGCCGCTCATCGTGCGCAGCACCATTCGCTACGCCGACGGGCTCGAACACATCCTGTTGCTCTGCAGCACACCCATCGACGATGTCACCAGCTACTTCACATTCGTGGTGTGGCGAAACGATGACCACTCCGTCGATGCCGAGGAGACGATCGCGTTCGATCGGGCGATCGGTGCCGAGGACAAGGCGATGTTGCAGCGCGTACCCGGCACGCTCCCGTTGGGCCAGACCGACATGGTGAGCGTGCAATCCGATCGGCCGTCCGTCGATTGGCGCCGCAACTTCCTGGCGCTCGTTGAGAAGTAGTGCCGAGCAATTGCGCCGAGCGGTAACCGGATTGCTCGGCTGAGCGCTGCCCGGCTATGGTCTGACCGTCAGTCCATACCTGGCTCTCGTGCCAGAGGAGCGTTGCCATGGCCATTCGTGGGATGAATCATGCTGTTCTGTACGTCCGTGATGCGGCGCGGCACCGGCAGTTCTACGAGGATGTGCTCGGCTTCTCCACGATCATCGACGGACCCGGTCCCTACGTCTTCATGCGGGCTCCGGAGTCGCAGAACCATCACGACATCGCGTTCTTCGCCATCGGGGAGCAGGCGGCGCCGTCGGAGGCGGGGGCGCGCACCGTCGGCCTCTACCACCTCGCGTGGGAGGTCGGCACGCTGACCGAACTCGAGGAGATGCGCGGTCGTCTCGAAGCTGCGGGTGCGCTCGCCGGAGCGTCGGATCATGCCAACAACAAATCGCTCTACGGGATGGACCCCGACGGACTCGAGTTCGAGGTGATGTGGCTCACGCCGCCCGAGCACTGGGGGGCGGACGAGCACGAGGCGATCGTTCGCCCGCTCGACATCGCCGCCGACAAGGCCCACTTCGAAGCACTCGGTGTCACGATCTGATGAACCTGGAAAACGAGTTCTGCTACTTCTACGACGATGATGCGTTCAAGGAGACCGACCGCGAAGGATTCCGCCGCCGGATCGTCACCGGTGAGAAGCTCCAGCTGTGCTTCTGGCGTATCAGCGGCGGCGCCACCGGCTCGTTCCTGCACAAGCACGACGAGCACGAGCAGCTCGGCATCATTGCTCGCGGCAAGCTCGATTTTCGGATCGGCGAGGAAGACGACCAGCGGCGGATGGTGCTCGAGAAGAACGACTTCTATCTCGCTCCGCTGAGCGTGTGGCATGGCGACAGTGTCTTCATCGGCGATGACGAATACGACGAGTGCTGGATCCTTGACGTGTTCGCCCCGCCCCGTGACGATCTGCGGGAGGGCTGAGTATTCATGGCTGACTGGAGACTCGCCGTCGACATCGGTGGCACGTTCACCGACGTCGTGCTGCTCGACGCCGCATCAGGTCGCGTGGTCGTCGACAAGACCCTGACCACGCCATCGGCACCCCTCGACGGTGTTCGCGCCGGGGTCACCCAACTCCTTGCGAAGGCGGGAGTGAGGCCGAGCGACATCACGGCGCCGATCGTGCACGCCACCACGCTGATCACCAACGCGTTGATCGAGGGCAAGACGGGCCGCGCCGGGCTGGTCACCACCAAGGGCTTCGGCGACACGCTGCTGATTCGTGACGAGCATCGCTACGACATGTACGACCTCCAGATCGAGTTCCCCGCGCCCCCGATCGCCCGGGAGCTCACCTTCGAGCTCGACGAACGCACCGGGGCCGAAGGCGTCGTGCTCACGGCGCCGAGCGTGGCGGACCTCGATCGTCTCGCCGCGCAGCTCGCGGCGGCCGAGGTGGAATCGGTGGCAATCTGCCTCCTCAATTCCTACGTCAACGCCGAGAACGAGCAGGTCGTCGCCGAGCACCTGCGCAAGGAGCTGGGTGTTCCGGTGTGCATCTCCGCGGAGATCTCGCCTCAGATTCGCGAGTACCCACGGATGATCACCGTGGCATGCAACGCGGCCACGATGCCGGTGATCGGCCCGTACCTCGACGAACTGCAGAAGTGGCTGTCGGCCGAGGGCTTCGGCGGGTCGGTCCTGATGATGCTCTCCAACGGTGGCGTGGTCTCTGCCGACGACGCGGCCCGCGGCCCGATCCGTCTCGTCGAGTCCGGTCCGGCGGCCGGCGCATTGGCCGGAAGCTGGTTCGCCCGCAGACTCGGTGTCGAACGCCTGCTCTGCTTCGACATGGGCGGCACGACCGCCAAGGCGTGTCTCATCGAGCACGGCGAACCCGAGCTCACGAACACCTTCGAGGTGGCTCGCGCCTATCGCTTCAAGAAGGGCAGCGGGTTCCCCGTGTCGGTCCCGTCGGTCGACCTCGTCGAGATCGGCGCGGGAGGCGGCAGCCTCGCCTGGGTCGACCAGTTCGGCCTGTTGAAGGTCGGCCCCGAGTCAGCCGGTGCCGACCCCGGCCCCGCCAGCTACGGCCGCGGCGGCACCACACCGGCCGTCACCGACACCGACGTGATGCTCGGCCTGCTCGATCCCGCGGCCTTCCTCGGCGGCGACATGCCGCTCGACCCCGCTCTGGCCGAGAGCGCCACGGCATCGGTCGCCGGTCCGCTCGGCTTGTCAGTCATGGACACGGCCGCCGGCGTGCACGAGGTGGTCAACCAGAACATGGCGGCCGCCGCCAGCATGCACGGCGTCGAGATGGGTGTCGATCTCCGAGGCATCACCCTGATCGCGTTTGGTGGTGCTGGTCCGGTTCATGCCTGTGGCGTGGCCGACTTGCTCGAGTCGAACCGCGTGATCTTCCCCGTCAACGCCAGCGTGTTGTCCGCGTTCGGCGCCCTCGTCTCGCCGGTGAGGATCGACCTGGCCCGGTCACTCCCGCGGCTGATCGACGATGTCGATCCGGCGGAACGCGACGCATTGCTCGACTCGTTGCGCGACGAAGGGCGACGAGTGCTCTCCGCGGCCGGTGTGGCCGACGACGCCGTGGTGTTCCGGTACGGCGTCGACGCTCGCTATGCGGGCCAGGGCAATGAGATCACTGTCTGGGTCGGCGAAGGCGACTCGTGGCCCGCCACGCCGCAGCAGGTGCACGAGGCGTTCGAGACCGAGTACCGCCGCATCTACGGCATGGCCATCCCCGACGTGAAGGTCGAGGCGGTCACCTGGCGCTTGAGCGCCTCGGCACCCGCGGCCGAGGTCGAGCCCGACGCGTCGCTGCCGGCGAACACCGATGCCACGCCGGGCGCCCATCGTCCGATGGTGTTCGGACGAGGCCAGGACGCCGTCGACACGCCGGTCTACCAGCGCACCGCGCTGGGTGCGGGCGCCCGTTTCGATGGACCCGCGGTGGTCGAGGAACGCGAAACCACCACCGTGATCCGGCCCGGATGGACGGTGGAAGTGGCCGCCGATGGCTCGCTCATCGCCGACAGGAGCACGTCATGACGATCACCGAATCCCCAACCGAGTTCGACCCCGTCGAACTCGAGATCCTCTGGCAGTCGCTCATCTCGACGGTGAACGAGCAGGCGCGGGCCCTCCAGCGTGCTGCGTTCTCACCGATCGTTCGGGAGGCCGGCGACCTGGCCAATGCCGTGTTCGACCGTCGAGGTCGCATGGTGGCCCAGGCCGTCACCGGCACGCCGGGCCACATCAACTCCCTCGCGATCGGCGCCGCCAGCATGCTCAAGGAGTATCCGCTCGACTCGCTCGAGCCGGGCGACATCCTGATCACCAACGATCCGTACATGACGGCGGGCCAGCTGCTCGATGTCACGGTGCTCGTGCCCGCGTGGCGCAACGGTCGCGCCATCGCGTTCTTCGGTTCCACGATCCACCACACCGACGTCGGCGGCTACGGCATCGGTGCCGGTGGCCGCGACGTGTTCGAAGAGGGTCTCTGGATTCCCGTCTGCAAGTTGATGAAGGCCGGCGAACGCAACGAGGACGCCTGGAAGTTCATCCTCAGCAATGTGCGTCAGCCCGATCACATGGCCGGTGACCTCCACGCCCAGATGGCTTCCGGTGAGGTCGGCGCGCAACGGCTCGGCACCCTGTGCGACGCCCACGGGCTCGACGACATCGAAGCCTTGGCCGACGAGATCATCGACCGGTCCGAGGACGCCACTCGGGCGTCGATTCGCACGCTGCCAGCGGGCACCTACTCGAGTGACGCGATTCTCGACCTCGCCGACGGCAGCCGCATCGACATCGTCTGTGCGGTCACGGTCGATCCCGAGGCCGGTGAGATCACCGTCGACTACGACGGCACCTCAGAGGCGAGTCCGTGGGGCATCAATGTGGTGAAGAACTACACCCACGCCTACACGACCTTCACGGTGCGTTCGGTGCTGAATCCCGACATCCCCAACAACCACGGCAGCCTCACCCCGATCAAGATGGAAGCGCCGGAGGGGTCGATCGTCAACGCCGTCCTGCCCCAGCCCGGCACCGCTCGCCACGTGGTCGGCATGTTCCTTCCGAATGCCCTGCTCAAGGCGCTGGCCCAGGTGAAGCCGGACCAAGCGATGGCCGAGGGCTCGGGTGCGGTGTGGACCATGCAGGTCAACGGCAACCACCCCGACGGCAGCCCGTTCATCACCGCCATGTTCACCTACGCCGGTGGCGTCGGTGCCCGAGCATCCAAGCCGGGTCTCGACGCGTGCTCGTACCCCACCGGCGTGTCCGCCGTGCCGATCGAAGTGGTGGAAGCATCCGCGCCGATCCGGTTCCGTGAGAAGTCGCTGCGCGCAGACTCCGGCGGTGAGGGTGCCCAGCGCGGTGGCCGAGGACAGGTCATCGAGTTCACCGTCGACACCGAGAAGCCCTGGCAGCTCAACGCCGTCACCAGTCGGTTGTCCGATGCGCCCCAGGGCGTGTTCGGCGGTGAGGCCGGCGCCACCGGCAGCTTCTCCGTCAACGGCGAGCCCGTCCGAACCCAGGCCCGGATCAGCCTCGACGGTGACGATATCGTGCGCCTCGAGCTTCCCGGCGGCGGCGGCTACGGAGAACCACAACAGTGACTGATCGGTCGCGCTCCGCCACGTTCGCCCACCAGTGGGCCGAGGCCGTCGCAGCGCGCGATCACCAGACCTTCCTGATCTTCGAAGGCCCAGACGGCCATGTCGCCGAATGGACCTACGCCGAGTTCGATCCGGTGGTGTCGCGGGTGGCGGCACACCTGGTGGCGAATGGGGTCTCGGTCGGGTCATCGGTGCACGTGGCGCTGACCAACTCACCCACATTCGTGGCGGTGTGGTTGGCGACGAACCGACTCGGGGCATGGATCGTGCCGTCGGACCCCATGGGCAAGACGCCCGAGCTCGCCGACCACATCGAACGAACCCGACCGACCGTCGGCTTCTGTGCGGCCGATCGGGCCGACGTGTACCGGGCTGCAGCCCCGAGCGATCTGCGCATCTTCGAGGTCGATGAGACCGATGTCGACCTCATGGCGTTCGGTCACGTGGAGTACGCCGACTGGCCTCAGCCGGGCCCCGGCGACCGAGCTGCGGTGATGTTCACCAGCGGCACCACCGGGCGGCCCAAGGGCGTCGAGATCACCCAGGCCAACTACGCGTTTGCGGGCGAGACGATGGCCGAAGCAGCAGCGCTCACCGCCGAGGACCGTCACATCGTGGTGCTCCCGCTCTTTCACGCCAACGCCCAGTACTACTCGTTCGCCTCGGCGATTTCCGTCGGGGCGAGCGTGGCGCTCATGCACACGTTCTCGGCCAGTGGCTTCCTGCCCCAGTGCGCGCGCCACGGGGCCACTGCGGCGTCGCTCTTCGCCGCACCGATCCGGATGATCCTCGCCCGCGGTGAGAAGACGCCGGGTGTTGTGCTGCGCCATTGCTGGTTCGCACAGAACATCGCTGACGATCAGTACGCCACGCTCGTCGACTGGCTCGGGTGCAAGCCTCGCCAGCTCTACGGGATGACCGAGACGATTCCCGCTGTCTTGAGCGATGAGCCCTCCTCCCCCCACCCCGACTCGATGGGGTATGTCACCAAACACTGCCGGGTAGACCTCCAGGACCCGAGCGGTGAACCCGTCCCGCCCGACCATGTCGGCGAGATCGTGGTGGGGGGAGAGCCTGGCGTCGAGCTGTTCGCCGGGTACCTCGATGATCCGGCAACGACGGAAGCGAGCTTTCGCTCGGGCTGGTTCCGCACCGGCGACCGCGCCACTCGCGATGACACGGGTCGCTTCTACTTCGACGGCCGTCGAAGTGACGTGTTGAAGGTGGCGGGCGAGAACGTGTCGACCGTCGAGGTCGAGGCCGCTCTCAGCGCCCATCCCGGCGTCCTCGAGGCATCCGTCGTGGGCGCGGCCGACGACGTACGCGACGAGGTTCCGGTGGCCTTCGTGGTCGCCGCTGACCCGGTGTGCCCTCCGACGACCGGCGAGCTCCTCGAGTGGTGCGGCGATCGTCTCGCAAAGGCGAAGGTGCCCCGCGACATCACGTTCCTCGACGAGTTGCCCCGCACGAGTGTGGGGAAGATCCGCAAGTTCATCCTGAAGGAGGTCGTTTCATGACCGAATCAACTGGCCTGTTCACCGACGAGATGCTGGCGAGCTTCGACTCGTCGATCACGGACTACGCCACCGCCGAGACGTTGCCACCCGCGCTGTACACCGACGGCGCGTTCCTCGACTTCGAGCGCGAAGCCGTCTTCATGAAGGAGTGGTTGGCCGTCGGTCGCGCCGAGCAGATCCCTGAGTCCGGTGACTGGTTCACCGTCGACCTGCTGGGTGAACCCGTCGTCGTGCAGCGGTCAAAAGAGGGCGACATCCGCGCCATGTCTGCGGTGTGTCAGCATCGAGCGATGCAGCTGTGTGAGGGCAAGGGAAACAGCTCGACGTTCAAATGCCCGTATCACCACTGGATCTTCGGACAGGACGGCCGCCTGCTCGGCGCTCCGGCCATGGAGAAGACGGAAGGGTTCGACAAGGCCGACTACGCGCTCCCGACGCTGCGAGTCGAGATGTGGAAGGGCTTCATCTTCGTCAACTTCGACGAGGCCGCCACCCCGCTAGGCCCGACACTCGAGCGCTACGCCCCGTATGTCGAGAACTTTGATCTCGACAACGCAGTCTGTGCCAGCACCTTCACCCTCGAGAACATGCCGTGGAACTGGAAGGTGATGTTCGAGAACTTCAATGACGGCTACCACGCCACCAAGCTCCACCAGTTCGTGCAGGATTTCTGCCCGTCGGAGATGTCGGCGTTCCCCGAGCCGTGGACCGACGACTCCAACGTCGTGTTCCGCACGGCCGGCTACACCCACATGGACGGTGGCTTCAACGCCACCCACAAGGCGATCATGCCGATCTATCCCGGTCTCACCGACGAAGAGCGCATGCGTTCGACCTTCGCGTTGGTCCCGCCGATGCTCTGCCTCGGGACCGGACCCGACCAGTGCTTCTACTTCCTCGTCCGACCCACCGGCCCCGAGACCATCGATGTCGAGATCGGCTACATCTTCCATCCGTCAGCGCTCGACGACCCGTTGTTCGAGGAGAAGCTGACGCTGTCGGACACGGGTGTGCAGGTGTTCGTGCGTCAGGATCAGGACGTCACCGAAAAGGTGCAGAAGGGCCTGCGCTCGCGCTACGCGCCGCGCGGTCGATATTCGTGGCAGGAAGAAAGCCATGTGCAGTTCAATCGTTGGCTCGTGCAGCGCTACCGCGCCGCATGGCCTGGAGGGAGCCAGGCGGCTCCCTTGAAGGTCGTGGGGGAATGAGCTCCCATGAATGCGCTCCATCGATCGCCGTGGGCGATCATGGTGCCGAACCCAGGAGGGGAACAATGGTTAGGAAAGCAGGGTCTGGGAAACCAGGATTCAACAAGCTGAAGTGGCTGCTCGCCGTGTTGTTGGCGTTCAGTCTCGTGGCTGCTGCGTGCGGCGACGACGATGACGACAGCTCTTCTGACGCGGGAGCCGACGACAGCGCCGACGACAGCGCCGACACCGGCGACGATGCCGGCGACGACGACACCGATGACGCCGGCGATGACGACATGGCCGACGACAGCGACGACGGTGCGTCCGACGACACCGCCGACGCCGAAGATCCGCCCGAGACCAACGCGCTCGTGGAGGCCTTCGACGCCAACGGCGACGGAACCGTCACCATCGGAGTCGCGGCGGCCGGTCCTCGCGACGACAACGGCTACTACCAGTCGTTGGTCGACTTCGCCGAGACCTTCTCGGCCGAGAACGGGTTCGCCCCACCGATCGTGAGCGACAACATCGGTGCCGAGGAAGCAGCCCAGGCAATGTCCGACCTCGCCCAGCAAGGCATCGACATCATGTTCGTCGGCGCCAGCGAGATCGCCGAGCCGCTGCCCGACCTCACCGAGGAGTACTCCGACATCTTCTGGTATTGCAACTGTGGAGCCGGCTTCGCCGAGCTTCCCGGTCTGGCGCAGGCCACCGACTGGGGCGCGGCCATCCACTACACCGCTGGTGTGGCAATGGGCCAGGTCATGCTCGAGCAGGGAAGCACCCAGTCGGTGTTCCTCGGCTGCTGTGACTTGAACTTCGAGCAGGAGGCCTACAACGCCACCGTCGCCGGCATGCAGGCGGTCGACGCGTCGTTGACAATGGAGTACGTCTCCACTGGCGACTTCCCGTTCGACTTCGACAACTCGGCCAACGCCACTGCCGCACTGACCAATGCGCAGGCCAACGGCGCCACCCTCGCCTACGCCTACCTCGGCGGCGCGCTCGAGCCGGTGGGCCAGCTGGCCTCCGACGAAGGCATCGCCGTGTTCGCGGCCGGCCCCGCCGACATCTGCGATCGTGACGACGGCATCGACTGGACCGGCGGCATCGTGTTCGACGGTGGTCTCTACGCCGAGCGGGCGATCCGTCTGATCATCGACGGTGAACTCACCGAGGGTTCGACCTACCAGTTCCCGAACGAGGCCGGTCTCAACGGCGCTCTGCTCTGCAACCCGTCGGCCGACGCCGAGGCCGCCTTGGCTGACGCCTTCGGTCTGCTCGCCAGCTTCGACGGCGAGCTGATGGGTCTGCTCGGCGGCATTTCCGGAGAGGCGTACGCCGGCGGGTGACCCTTTCCCCTCCCGATGAGTCGGGGGTGGGTGCCGGCAACGGCCCCACCCCCGCCGTCGAGCTCCGCGGCATCACGAAGACCTTCGGCCCCGTCACGGCCTGTGACGCGGTCGACCTCTCCCTTCATCGCGGAGAGATTCACGGAATTCTCGGCGAGAACGGTGCCGGGAAATCCACCCTCATGAAGATCCTCATCGGCCTCGTGCTCCCCGATGCCGGCGAGGTCCAAATCCATGGCGAACGCCACCACATCCATGACCCGCTCACCGCGGCCGGGCTCGGCGTGGGGATGGTGCATCAGCATTTCAGTCTCGTCGACGCCCTCACGGTGTGGGAGAACGTGGCACTCGGCGATGCGGGAAAGTTGGATCCTGCGTCCGTGCGAGACCGGATCGCCGAGATCGGTGAGCATTTCGGCCTCGACATCGACCCGTATGCGACGGTCGGATCACTGCCGGCGGGGCTCCGACAGCGGGTGGAGATCATCAAGTGCCTGCGCCGTGATCCGAGCATCGTCATCTTCGACGAGCCGACCTCGGTTCTCACTCCCGACGAGAGCATCCAGTTGTTCGAGTCGCTTCGAGAGGTCGTGGCGGCCGAGGGGCGCGCCGTGGTCCTGGTCAGCCACAAGCTCGACGAGGTGCTTGCGGCGACCGACGAGATCACGATCATGCGTCAGGGCGCCGTGGTCGACCGCCTGCAAACAGCGGGCGCCGACGCACCGACACTCGCCCGAGGCATGGTCGGACGGGAGGTCGCGCTTCGAAGCGAACGTGCGGCCTTCGGCCTCGTGGAACTCCCCAATGGCCCCGTCGAGTCCCCGACCACCACCTCACCGGGCACAGCTCCCCAGGGTCCACCGGCGTTGGAGATTCGTGGCGCGGTTGCGGAGGTGGCTCGCGGCATCCGTATCCTCGACGAGCTGTCCCTCCAGGTCCGCAGCGGCGAGATCCTCGGTATCGCAGGTGTCGAGGGAAACGGGCAACGCGCTCTCGGTGACCTCCTGTCGTCGCTCGTTCCACTCTCCGGCGGTCAGGTCCTCGTGGACGCGAACTCGGTCTCGACCACCCGGCCAGGTGCGATGGCCCAGGCCGGGGTCGCTGTGATCCCGGAGGATCGCCACGACTCCGGCGTCGTCCTCGACATGTCGGTGGCCGAGAATCTGGTGCTGGTCGATCCGAGCGTGGTGGCATCGCGAGGCGTGATCAACGGCACCGGCCTCACCGACCTCGCCGAGCGGCTGATCGATCAATTCGAGATCCAATGCGCCGGCCCCGATGCCCCACTCTGGACTCTGTCGGGCGGCAATCAGCAACGGGTGGTGCTGGCCCGCGAGATGTGGCAGCACCCGAAGGTCCTGGTCGCGGCGCAGCCGACGCGGGGACTCGATGTGGGCGCCATCGAGTACATGACCGACCGGATCCGCGCGGCTGCCGCTGATGGTGTTGCCGTGCTCGTCATCTCCAGTGAACTGGAGGAGATCTTCGACCTCGCCGACCGCATCGCCGTGATCTCGCGAGGGCAGATCGTGGGCGAGGCGCCGCGTGCCGAGGCGGATCTCGAACGCATCGGCCTCCTCATGGGCGGGGCCAGAATATGAGCGACCGCTTGACCGAGCGAGTGCTGCTCTATGTGGTCAGCGTCGCGGGTGCCCTCCTGTTGTCGGGCATCCTCGTCGAAGCCACCGGTGGCGACTGGCGCCCGGTCCTCGACGCGCTGATCAAGGGGAGTGTCACCGGTGATGGCCGCTGGGGTCAGACCCTTGCCGCGTCCGCGCCGATGCTGCTCGTGGCGCTCGGCACCATCATCTCGGGTCGTGCCGGCCTGGTGAACATCGGTCAGGAGGGCCAACTCCTCATCGGCACCGCGTTCGCCGTGTACTTCGGATTCCGGATCGGAGGCCCCGGGCCGCTGAATGTGGTCGTCGTCCTCGTCTTCGGCGCGGTCGGCGGCGCGATCTGGGCCGGTATCGCCGGCGTGCTCCGCTTCAAGCGCGGGGTCCCCGAAGTGCTGTCCACGCTCCTGTTGGTCACCGTCGCGTCGCAGGCGGTCGCCTACGGCCTCAAGAACCAATGGCTGCTGCTCGCGGACGAGGCGAGCCGCGGCAACCGGAACCAGGTCAGCGCACAGCTGGCTGAGGACAACCGGCTCCCCGAACTCCACATCTTCGGCAACGACATTCCATTCGCCGTGTTCCTCGGTGTCGGCGCGGCCGCGGCGCTGGCGTTCACGCTGACGCGAACGACGTGGGGGTTCCGGCTTCGAATGCTCGGCCGGAATCCGCGGGCCGCCCAACGGGCGGGTGTTTCCCAGACCGGGTTCGGGCTCGGAGCGATGCTGCTCAGTGGCGCGTTCGCCGGTGTGGCCGGCGCCGTGATGCTCGCCGGCGGTGGCTTCTTGTTCGGCAACTACCGCCTCGTCCCCGGATTCTCCGCAAGCATCGGATGGACGGGATTGTTGGTTGCCCTGGTGGCACGCGAGAAGGCGTTGGCAGCGATTCCGGTGGCAATCGTGTTCGGTGCGTTGCGGACCGGATCGGGTTTCGTGGGGAGCACGGGCGTGGAGTCGCGGATCACCGATGTGATCCAGGGCTTCCTCGTGCTGTCCCTGCTGGTTCCTCCGGCAGTGATGTTCGTCCGGGAGCGCCGTCGAGCGCGATCCATGAGCACGGCGAGGACGTGAGCACGTCATGAGCGGACTCTTCGATGCGCTGTGGGAGATCTTCACCAGCGACTCGACGTACATCGGCGCCGCACTCGCGGCCGGCTTGTTGCTGTTCGCAGCGTCGGGTGAGCTGATCGCGGAGCGGGCAGGCACCATCAACATCTCGGTGGAGGGGATGCTGGTCGGTGGTGCGTTCACCGCGGCACTCGGCTTCGACATCACCGGCTCGGTCGCCGTGGCCCTGGTGACCGGCGCGCTCGGCGGAATGGTCGTCGCCGGGGTACAGGCCGAGATGAGCCATCGTCTGGTGGCGGATCAGTTCGTCGTCGGTCTCACCCTCAACATCCTGATCGTCGGTTTGGCGGCGTTCCTCGAGCGGGAGATCGATCTGGAGACCAGCAAGGCCGGGGATCTGGAGATCCCGCTTCTGGTGGACCTCCCGCTCGTCGGGGAGGCACTCTTCGGGCAGCCTTGGCCGTTCTATGTGCTCTATGCGCTCGTCCCCGCCTGTTGGTGGCTGCTCTACCGCACTCGCTGGGGGCTCGAGGTCCGGTCGTCGGGTGAGGATCCGCAGTCTGCTGATGTCTCTGGCATCGACGTCAACCGTCGGCGTCGGGAGGCCATCTATCTCACCGGTCTCACGTCGGGTCTCGGCGGCGCCTATTTCGTGTTCGTACAGATCGGGCAGTTCGAGCCCACGGTCAGTGGGCGCGGTTTCATCGCCATCGCTGCGGTGATCTTCGGCGGCTGGACGCTGCGGGGCACTGTGGCCGGCTGCATCCTCTTTGCCGGTGCGGTGTCATTCCGCCTCTCGGTCCAGGGCTTCGGCTACGACATCAATCCCGAGCTCCTCCAGGCGCTGCCGTTCCTCGTGACCATCTTCGGCATGGCGATCTTCGCTCGTCGTGTACGTCCGCCGCGCGCCCTCGCTCAGCCGTTCATCCGCGGCCTCAAGTAGCGAGGGCGCTGCGCTGATGGAGCAACGGGTCCTGGGCCGCAGCGGATTCACCGTCGGGGGCCTTGGCTTGGGCACGATGGTCCTCGGCCGTTGGGGCAACACTGACCTCGCGGAGTGTCACCGCATCATCAATCGCGCCATCGACGCCGGCATCAATTTGATCGACACGGCTGACATGTACGGCGAGGGCGAGAACGAGCAGATCGTCGGCGAAGCGATTCGGGACCGGCGCGACGAGGTCGTCCTGTGCACGAAGTTCCACCACCCGGTCGGGGCTCACGACGATCCGACTCGTCGTGGCAACTCCCGACGGTGGATCCTCGAGGCGGTCGACGACAGCCTCCGCCGCCTCGGCGTCGACCACATCGATCTCTACCAGGCCCACCGCCCCGACCCGGAAGTGCCCCTCGAGGAGACCGTCGAGGCGCTGACCGACCTGGTCACGGCCGGCAAGATCCGGGCGTGGGGCACGTCGACGTTCCCCGCGGAGGACATCACTCGAGCCCACTGGATCGCCGAACGCACCGGCGGAAAGCCATCCGTTTCGGAGCAACCGCCGTACTCGATCCTCTGCCGTGGAATCGAGCGCGATGTGTTGCCGACGGCGCGACAGCTCGGGATCGGCGTCGTCTGCTGGAGCCCACTCTCCGGAGGTTGGCTCACCGGTAAGTACCGCCGGAACGAACCGGCACCCGCCGGGAGCCGCGCGGCCACGAATCCCGATCACTTCGACGGCGGCAACGACGCCAAGTTCGATGCGGTGGAAGCGCTCGCGGCCGTTGCCGACGATGCTGGTCTCTCGCTCGCCCACCTCTCGCTCGCCTGGATCCTCGAACATCCGGCCGTCACCGCCGCCCTCGTCGGGCCGCGCACCGAAGCCCAACTGGACGATTTGCTGGGCGCCGCCGACATCCAGCTCTCGTCGGATGTGCTCGATGCGATCGATGAGATCGTTGCGCCCGGCACCTCGATCAACCCAGCCGACGCGGGATGGACCCCGCCCGGCCTCGCCCCCGCTCAGCGGAGAAGGAGCTCACCCTCATGAGGAGTACTCGATGAAAGCGCTGCTGTACCACGAATCCGGGGGGCCCGAGGTCCTTCAGTACATCGACGTTTCCGATCCCGAACCGGGTCCCGCCGATGTCGTGATCGATGTGGCGGCCACGTCGCTCAACCGGCTCGACGTCGTACAACGCAACGGCTGGTTCCAGATGCCGGGTTTCCAGTATCCCCACATCGCCGGTATGGATATCGCCGGCACGGTGTCGGCCATCGGTGCTGCCGTCACCGACGTGGCCATCGGTGACCGGGTCGTGGTCGACCCGTCGATGGCGGGTGTGTCCGATGACTCGAAGTTGGCGGGGAAGGGCGACCTGTTCGGCGACCTCGGTGTGCTCGGTGCCACCATCGACGGCGGCTACGCCGAGAAGTGCCTCGTGCCTGCGAGCCATGTGTACGCGGTGCCCGACGACGTGACGCTCGAAGCCGCCGCCACGTTCCCGACCTGTTACCTCACCGCCAACCACGCCTTGTTCGAGGTGGGGGAGTTGCAGGCGGGGGAGAGCGTGATGATCCACGCCGCCGGCTCCGGTGTGTCCACGGCCGGAATCCAGCTCGCCAAGAACGCCGGCGCCATCGTGTTCGCCACCGCGGGCACCGACGAGAAGTGTGAACGAGCCCTCGAACTCGGCGCCGATCATGTGCTCAACAACCGCACCGGCGACGTGGCCGGTTGGGCACGCGGCCTCACCCAGGGCGCCGGCGTGAACATGGTGTTCGACCATGTCGGCACGGCGCTGTTCGGGCCCTCGCTGTTCGCCCTCGGGATCCACGGTCGACTCGTCAACTGCGGCAACTCGTCAGGCGACGAGGCGACCATCCCGTCACTCGGCTACCTCTTCCACTCCGGCATCAAGATCCTCGGCTCCGACCCGTACCGGCCCGACGAGATGGGTCCGCTGTGGGACACCTTCTGCTCGGGCGACTTCGAAGTCATGATCGACTCCGAGTGGGCACTCGAGGACGGGGCCGAAGCCCAAAACAAGATGCTGTCGAGCGACTTCTTCGGCAAGATCATCCTGAAGCCCTGACCCCATCGTGAACGAACCGCGGGATCCGCCGTACCCGGAGCTGAAGAAGTCGCACACCATGGCCCACAAGGGCCGGCCGTGGACCGACTACAAACCGCCTGCTGCCGCGCCCGTGTGGGCGGCCATCGAGGGGCTCGGCCGGTACTACATCCTCCTGGCCGCGCTGGAGCTCGACGTCTTCGACACGCTCCAGCGGACCGGTCCGGCTCGAGTCGAGGAGCTCGCAGCGGAGATGGCGCTTCCGGTGGATCATCTGCGGTCACTACTCGACGGGGTCGTGGCCCAGGGCCTGCTCGACCAGTTCGTCGACGTCTATGAGCTCAACGACACCGCCAAGCGGTATCTGGTGAGCGATGGACCGGCCACCATGGCGTCACTCATTCCGGTGGCGCCTGGCCCACACGAGAATTGGACCCGCCTGGCCGCCACCGTGCGCGACGGTCGTCCGGCCACACCGATCGAGGACGACCCCGCCGCGTTCTACCTGCCACTCGTGGAGGGCACCTTCACCACGATGTTCCGCTGCGCCACCCGCGCGGACCTGAAGATCCGCTACTCGGCCAACCCGGCCACCCGCGTTCTCGACCTCGGCGCCGGTGGCGCGCCGTGGGCGATCGCCATCCTCAACGGGTGCCCCGATGGTCGCGCCGTGGTCAACGACCTCGACGGCGTGATCGACGTCGCCCGAACGAAGGCCGCCGAACACGGCGTCGACGACCGGTGCGAGTTCCGCGCCGGCGACTTCCACACCGTCGAGATCGAGCCGGAGGCGTACGACATCGTCGTGCTCGGTCATGTCTGTCGCACCGAAGGCGTTGACGGCGCCCGTCACCTGATCGAACGGGCCTACGACGCACTCGCGCCCGGCGGGCGACTGCTGCTCGCCGACTACTTCCCCGACATGGAGCGCAAGTTCAACCCGCATGCCGTGCTGATGGGCACGACGATGATGGCCAGCACCGAACGCGGGTTCACGTTCACCCACAAAGACTTCTCCGAGTGGCTCATGGCAGCCGGGTTCGAGGCGCTCCGGCTCGTCGAGCCCATCGGATTCCAACAGACCTTCGTCGCCGGCAAACCCAGGAGCCGTTCATGACCGAACCCATCGACCTACTCATCAAGGGTTGGTACGTCGTCACGATGAACGAGACCCGCGACATCATCCGCGATGGCGCGGTGGCCGTTCGCGGCGCCGAGATCGTGGCGGTCGGCAAGGCCGCCGATCTCGAGGAACGATTTGATGCGGCGCGAACCGTCGGGGGCGATCGGTTCGTCCTGACCCCGGGACTCGTCAACACCCACATCCACATCACCGGCGAACCGCTGACCCGGGGCTATGTCCCCGATGACACGCCGTTCGAGGAGAACGTCTTCCAGTGGCTGTGTCCGCTCTACTCCGTCTACACCGCGGAAGAGGAGCGGCTCTCCAGCCAGCTCGCCTCGGTGGAGATGCTGAAGTCGGGCACCACCTCGTTCCTGGAGGCCGGCACCATCCGCTTCCTCGACGAAGTCATCGACGGGCTCGACGAAGTGGGCATCCGCGGTCGCGTCGGCAAATGGGTCTGGGACCTGCCGCCCGAGCCCGACGTCTACAAGCAGGACACCGACGAGTCGATCGGGTTCCTACAACGCCAGCTCGAGGACTTCGGTTCGGTCGCCGGCGGACGGCTCGGAGCCTGGCCGATCCTCGTCGGCCACACCACCGCTTCTGACCCGCTGTGGCGCGCGGCGCGCGAGCTCGCCACCGAACACGGCACCGGCATGAGCTTCCACATGTCGCCCGCCAAGCTCGACCCGGAAGGCTTCATCGCCGAGTTCGGGCAACGGCCGATGATCCATCTCGCTGAGCTCGGCATCCTCGGCCCCGACGTGGTGATGACCCACTGTGTGCAGGTCGACGACCAGGAGCTCGCCGTGATCGCGGAGACCGGAGCACAGGTGTCGCACTGCCCGACCACCGCACTCAAGGTCAGCTACGGCGTCACCCAGGTCGGTCGCATGCCCGAGATGGTGATGGCCGGCACCAACGTCGCCATCGGCACCGACGGCAACAACGCCTCCAACTACTCCGACCTCATGCGCGCCACCTACCTCGTGGCCGGCCTGTTCAAGGACGCACGACAAGACCCGCAGATGTTCCCCGCCGAGAAGGCGTTCGAGATGGCCACCCTCGGCGGCGCGCAGGCGATGCAGATGAGCGACGACATCGGCTCACTCGAAGTGGGCAAACGAGCCGACATCGTCCTACACGACACCGACCGCCCCGAATGGCGACCCCTCCTCAACGTCATGAACCAGCTCGTGTGGTCCGCCGACGGGCGCGGCGTTCACACCGTCGTGTGCGACGGTCAGATCGTGGTCGAGGACGGGGCCATGACCACGGTCGACGAACAGGCCCTCTACGCCGCAGCACAGCAAGCCGGCGAAGCCATCACCGCTCGCTCCGGACTTCCCGACAAGGCGAAGTACCCGACCTACTGATCGGCTCGACCGGCGGCGAACTACCGACTATTCGATGGTCCAGCCGTCGGGCAGCTTCGCGTCGCCCACCAACTCGTGGGTCTCCTCGTCCTGCTCGATGCCCTCGAGGTGCTCCCAGAGCATGATCTGGTTGCCCCACGGATCACGGTATGAGGCGTTGGCGCCACCGAACTCGGTCCAGAAGTGATGGCGCCACAACTCAGTGCCACCGTTGGCGACCGCCCTGTCCATGATCTCGTCCATGTCGTCGTCATCGGAGACGAGGATCCACGCTCGGGTCGTGCGGCCACCATCGTGCATGTGGCAACCCTCACGCTCCGCCAACGGACGAGGGTCAGGCCGTGGATCGGTCGCCAACGAGATCCCCATGTGCAGATTGCCGTTCGGGCCCTGCGAACCGTCATCGATCTTCTGGTTCTGACCCGGCACGATGCGGGCGAACACACCCGGAATCCGCTCCTCGATCTCCCAGCCCATCACCGTTCGATAGAACGCCATGCCCGCGTTGACATCAGGGACTGGAATGTCCATGAACACGAGAATGTTTGGATACGACATGCGGGCTCCTCCGACTGAGACTCCCACCGACACTACTCGCGGTCTGTTGGTCTGACCATTCTTCAGGTGGCCGGCAGTGCGCCTCGTGCGGCAGATGTGGTAATACCGAACAGCTTCCGGCGGCTGTCAGGCGTGAATATGCAGCGCTCAACAGTCGGTCGTCGGCACACACAGTTCGCCGGTTCTGTCGCGCTGGTACTCGGCTGGTGAACGGCGCTATGAGCGGTCCAATTCGGCACCGGACGACCCGCTCATATGTGCCGTTCTGCGCTAGCCCGGTAAGCCCAGCGCAGTGAGTTATCGAGCCGGTCCATCCCGCTCAGCCGGAGTTGCGTTCGATGAACCTTGCGATCTCGTGGCTCAGCGTCTCGGGTTGTTCGTCGACCATGTTGTGGCCGCAGTGTGGGATGCCCAGGAGCCAGGTTTCGGGTCGCTCGGTTGCGAGCGCGAGGCCGTTGGCCGGGACGGCGACGCGATCCTGCAACCCGACAATGACAAGCATCGGTGCGGAGCCGCCTGACACCCATTCTTCGAGAGGCGTGGAGTTGCTTGCCTCGAGCTGGGACCTCATGACGTCCGGGAAGGTACCGAGCTCGATCGCGGCCGCGGCGAGGTGCTCGTTGCCAGGGGCGTAGTTCACGGTGGCGTTGAGCTCGGTCCACTCCTGGGACGAGATGCTCGGGTCGAGTAAGCGGAGGTAGGCCGTCTGGACTTCTTCTGACGGAAGGATCTGGCCGCCGGCACCGATGAGGGTTATCGACACGGTTCGATCGGGCTGATCGGAGGCGGCCGTTCGCATGACCCTGTTGCCGTAGGTCTTGCCGGCGAGGTGAACTCTTCGTGAACCAAATCGATCGGCGATGGCCCATACGTCGTCGGCCAAGTCGTGAAGGGTGAGTCCGTCGATGGGTCCTGTGCTGCCTCCGATGCCGCGGTAGTTGAACGTGATGGCGCGGATGCCTTCGGTGGCGAGTTCGGATGCGAGGCGTTCGACTTGGTCGGCCGGACGCGCAAGGCCAGCTGCCAGAATGACTGTTTCATCGCCGTGGCCGTATCCAAAGGCCTCGATCGTGGTGTCGCCTCGCTGAACGATCAGCGTCTCCGGTGAGGATCGAACGGCCATGCCTCGACCGTAACCCTCCATCCACCGAGAGCAGCGATCTCACCCCATCGATCGACTTGTTCTGCCTCGCGGACAAGCGTCTAGAGGGAGCGCCCGGAATCGCGCCGGGATGCGACACCGCGCAGGTATCGGCCCAAGTGTGTCGCTCGATACTCGCTGCGCCGAATCGCTCTCGAAGACGTTCAAGAACCGGCAATACCGAGCGGCGCCAACCGGCGTGTCCGTGCCGAATTCTCGGGCGCTCCCGCGCGACGCCGTGGTCACAGGGTGGGCTCCAAGGGCGAGGGAGCGAAGTGGTGCGAGGGTGTCGCTGTGAGAGGCTGCGGACGTGATCTCCCACGCGCCAGTGGACTACGTCTGTCCGTTCTGCCGGAACCTCTCGGGGGCGGAGTCGGAGTTCCCCTTGGAGGTGACCCACCGCGACCGCGAGGTCTTCGTGAAGATGAATCCGAAGTCGTGGGAGAACAACCCAGGCAGCGTGTTGGTCATCTCGACCGAGCACTACGAGTCGATCTTCGATCTGCCTTCGAGGCTTGGCGCGCCCCTTCAGCGCGCTGCACGTGCGGCGGCGTTTGCGCTGAAAGCTGCCCTGCAGCGCGACGGAGTTTCGACCCGGCAGCACAACGAACCAGCAGGGAATCAGGACGTGTGGCACTACCACTTGCATGTATTCCCCCGGTGGCACGGCGACGATCTGTACGGCTCACGTGCCACCTTCGCCGCGGCCGATGAGCTACGTGACAGGGCGAACGCGTTGCGCGAGGTATGGCCGGCTGCGTGGGCTCGCTCCTTGTGACCGGCCTGTCTGTCTTGTGCCTTGGCAGATCGGCACCTGTTGGGCGAGTGGCGGGTGTGTCCTTGGGGTCTCAGTCACATCCGGGCGTGTGGTTGGTGGGGACGTAGACGATCCAAGCATCAGTGCCGGCTACCGAGACCTCGAGGCGGTCGGTGTTGACCAGGGCGAGTTCGAGTTCGAGCCGTTCGTCGTCGTTGACGTGGGACCGCCATCCGTCTGGGATCCAGTCGACGCCAGCACCGCGGCCTTCGGCGATCCAGAACTTGCCGGCGATCTCGCGGCCCAAGTGCTCGGCGCCGCAATGAGCCCAGAACCACATCGTGGCGGTCGATCCCGGTGTCAGCTCATCGAGTGGAACCGTCGCTGGGTCCGACTCGTCGCCGCAGCCAACGGCTGCGAGAGTCACGCTGGTGATACAGAAGCACACCCGCCACCAGCCACCCACCGTTGCTCGCCGCGTATCGATCACGGGGCCAGAGTACGCACACCCCCTTCAGCGCTGAGGATTCGGGCCGCCAGACTCGGAGGCTGTTGCTGTCCAGTTCTGGGGTCGTCGCGGCAACCGTCTGATCCCAGGCAGGCCGAGGCACCACCGAACCGCAGCGCTTGATACCGCCACCGCAAGCCGAGCGAGCTTTGGGTTGCCCCTCGCGGGTCAGTCGAGCTTCGCTGGACCAGCGTAGACAGCACGTGTGGCGATCACTATGGGTGACCGATCCCTCTCGGTCCGCGGCGGAACGCGTCCGCGGACGCGTTCGGAACAGCTATCAGGCCGTCGGCGGTCGCCGGCCGAGTTCGCTGAGGCGTCACGCCTCTCCAGGCATCACTGGCCTCTCCTGATGTCTCTCGATCAACGCGTCGGCCACTTGGGGCGGGGCTCGATGCCTGCTCGATCCAGCAGTGCTCGCTTCGCTGCTGCAGCTACCGGGGCCAGTGCCTCGAGGTCGACCCGGGTCGGTCGCCCGTCGGCCACGACCTGATCACCCGCCACCCACACATCTCGCACCGACCGGCCGTCGCTGCCCCACACCAACTGGAGGACGACGTCGTCCGCGTGGGGGTACCAAGACGGGCCGGTGCGGTCGTGCACAACCAGGTCGGCCTGCTTGCCGACCTCGATCGAGCCGATCTCTTCGGCCATCCCGATCGCCTTGGCGCCGCCGATCGTCAACAATTCGAACGCCTCATGAGCCCCGAACACGGTCGGGTCGACCGGCACATCCTTGGCCAGGCCGGCGAAGAGCGCAGCGGTGCGAAGTCCGTCGACGGCGTCGCCGGCGTTCTCCGCATCACAACCGAGCGCAAGCCGCCCACCTCGCTGCCAGAGGTCGAGGTGGCGAAACTCGCGGGTCGTGCCCTGCCCCAGCCGGAGGTACGCCCATGGACACGCGGCCACGGCCGTGCGCGTCGCCACAAGGAGTTCGACTTCGGAATCGGAGAGATGGACCCCATGGGCAATCAGCACCTCGGGCCCGAGCACACCGAGGTCGGCGAGGTGCTCCACCGGCCGACGACCGGTGCGGCCCAGGTAGGCGTCGACGTCGCCCGTGGTGGGCGACAGATGGAAGGTGAGGCCGGTGCCGCTCCGGCGCGCCAGCGCGGACGCTTTGGTCAGGAGCTCGTCGCTCATGAGGTCGTGACCGACGAGGGTGACCCAGGGTGTGATGAGTGGGCCGTGGTCGACCGCGAGCAGATCCGACTGGCGGCCGATCACCTCGTCCGGCGGGGCCGCGAACGGCCCCTCCTCGACATCCCATCCCCACATGCCGAGCGTGATCCTGGCGCCGATGGTCCGGGCACCTGCTGCCACCCGGTCGGGGTGGGCCACCGTGCCGGCCTCGACGGTGGTGGTGACCCCGTTGGTGAGGCTCTCGGCGAGCGTGAGGATGGTGGTGAGCTCGTCGTCGTCGGGCGTGAGCTCGGCGTGGGTGGGTACCGCCCACTCGAAGATCGACTCGCCTGGCGGCAGGTCGTCGGGAATCGACGATTGCACGAGGCGATCGGCGGTGAGGTGCTGGTGGGCGTTGACGTAGCCGGGGACGACGAGATCAACGGCCCGGCCCACCTCACGTGCCTCGGGGAAGCGGGCGGCGACGTCGGCATGGGGTCCGACTCCAATGATTCGATCGCCGGAAATCGCCACGGCACCGTCACTCAGGACTTCGCGCCGAGCGTTCATCGTGACGACGGTGCCCCTGATGATCAGGTCTCCGTGCTCGGGGGTGTCGGGCATGTCGACGACGCTAGTTCAGCGCGTCGGATGCCTCGTCTTCGGCCTTCGCCAGCCCGGCCAGCACGCGGCTCGGCGTGAGCGGGAACTCGTCGAACCACACGCCGGTGGCATCGTGCACCGCGGCGATGACCGCCGGTGCGTAGGTGATGAACGGCATCTCGGCCACGCCTCGCGCCCCGAACGGGCCGAGGGGATCCGCCAGCTCGAGAATCTGGGAGTCGACCACCGTGGGGATGTCGCCGATGCCGGGCACGAGGTAGGCGCTGAACCGCGGGTTGGTGATGAAGCCGTCGCGGACCTGCAGATCCTCACTCAGGACATAGCCATGAGCTTGGACGACGGCTCCCTCGATCTGACCCTGCAGCATGCGGGGATTGATGGCCTTGCCGACGTCGTGGGTCGAGACCGCTCGGTCGACTCGGATGTGCCCCGTGCCGACATCAACCGTGACCTCGACCGCCTGGGCCATGTAGCCGTAGCTGAAGTTGGGATCACCCCTGCCGGTGTCCTCATCGAGGGTCTCGGTCGGCGGAGGCGTGTACCGGAACCGCCCGACGGCGGGACGGTCGCCCTCGCGCCACGCCTTCTCGGCCTCCTCGGCCGCGCCCAGGATGGAGTTGCCCGACATGAAGGTGAGACGGCTGGCCGACGCCGACCCGGGATCGCCGGTGGTTGCCGTGTCCGAGAAGTATCCACGGATCTCGTCGAGCGGCAGACCGGTCGCCTCGGCGGTCATCTGTCGCATGGCGAGGTGGGCGCCCTGGCCGACCTCGGCGCCGCCGTGGAAGAGATCGGCTGACGTTGGTTCGTCGTCATCGCCGTGCAGGTGGATCTCGGCCTCGCAGCGCTCGGGGAAGCCGAACGAGAAGCCGATGTTCTTGAAGCCCGAGGCGAACCCCCGGCCACGGCGGATGGCCGCTGGTTCGGCCGGGAGCGTGGCGATCGGTGCGAAGGGCGCGGCGTCGCGCATCGGCTGGTCGAAGGCCGCACGCTCCGCACATGCCGTGATCACCTCGACGGCGGTCACGCCCTCGGGCAGGACGACTTGGGTGATTCCCTCATCACCATCGACGACGGCGTTGCGCAAGCGCAACTCCACCGGATCCATATCGAGCGCCTCGGCGAGCTTGTTCATCGAGGATTCGATGGCGAAGGTGCCCTGGGGCCCGCCGAAACCGCGGAACGCACCCCCGGGCACCGTGGTCGTGTAGACGGCGCGGCTGTCGATCCGGGCGTTGGGCACGCGGTATGCCCCGCCCACCGACAGGTGCGCGTTCCCGAGAACCTTGTTGGACGTGTAGTTGTACGCGCCCGCGTCGAGGGTGACATCGGCCTCGAGTGCGGTGATCAATCCGTCGCTCGTGGCGCCGAGGCGAACATGGATCCGACCGCGGTGGCGTTTGTGGTGGCCGACGATCGATTCCTCTCGGGACCAGCGACAGTGGATTGGTCGGTGCTCACCTCGCTCCGCGAGGCGCATGGCTGCCAATCCGAGTGCGATCTGGACCGACATGTCCTCCTTGCCACCGAAGGCTCCGCCGATCGCCTTGTAGATGATGCGGACTCGTTCGTCGGGCAGGCCGAGCACGTGGGCGACCTGTTCGCGATCCTCCGACGTCCACTGACCGCCGACCTCGATCGTGACCCGCCCTTCGTCGTCGATGTAGGACGTGCCGGCTTCGGGTTGCAGGTACGCGTGCTCCTGGTGCGGCACCGTGTAGGTGCCCTCGACGACGGTGTCGGCCTGCCCCCACCCGGCGTCCATGTCGCCCTTGCGGATCTTCAGCGGGTGGTACGCGTTCGTCGGGAGTCCGTTCTCCGGGTGCAGGAGGGGAGCGCCGGGGGCGAGCGCCTCGTCGATCGAGTCGAGGAGCGGCAGATCCTCCCACTCCACATCGAGCGCAGCCGCTCCCGCGGTGGCTGCTGCTTTCGTCTCGGCGACAACGATCGCGATCTGGTCTGCCTCCCATCGGCTGATGGCGCCGTCGACGGCCGCGACTCCGGTGTGGCCGACCCCCACGAGTGCCGGCTGGTCGAGCATCGTGAGGCCGTATTCGTTCACCGGGGCATCGGCAGCCGTGATCACATCGACCACCCCATCGACGGCTCGGGCTGCGTCAGTGGAGAGCCTGAGCATCCGGGCGTGTGGCTTGTTGGAGAACACGATGACGGCGTACAGCGCGTCATCGGGCGCGGCGTCGCCCGCGTATTCGATCGAGCCGTCGGCCTTCGGAAGCGCATCCTGACGAACGGGGGACTGGCCGACGCTCATGAGTCGGCTCCGCTCGCAGTGCGGATCGCTTGCACGATGGGGTAGTAGCCGGTGCAGCGGCAGATGTTGCCCGAGAGTCCGAGGCGGATCTCGTCCTCGGTCGGTTGATCGACCTCGTCGAGAAGGGTCGCCCCCGACATGATGAACCCGGGAATGCAGAAGCCGCATTGCACGGCGAACTCGTCGACGAACGCCTCTTGAATCTTGTGGGGGCCAATACCCGGGGCGATCCCTTCGACGGTGATCACGTCGGTGCCGGCGACCTGTGGCGTGCTCGTCAGGCAACTCATCACAGTCTGGCCGTCCACCTGCACGGTGCAGGCCCCGCACTCTCCCTCGGCACATCCTTCCTTGGTGCCGGTGAGCCCGGCCTGGTCACGGAGCCAGTCGAGAAGGGTCGCCGACGCGGCCGATGCGGCCGTGAACGATGCACCGTTCAAGCGGATGGTGACCGGTGTGTCGTCAGTGACCGAGGCGGCATCGGCGGTGGCCGCGCGGGTCGAGTCGGGAGTGGTGAGACAGACGGGTCGTGGAGGCCAGGCGGCGGCGGATCGGCCGCCCCGGATCGCTTCGAGGGCACGAGTGATGAGCGTCGGAATGGTGTCGAGACGGTAGATGGCGGTGGCTCGGACATCGTCGATCGGTGCGACCGCGGCGGCCGCGGCTTGTGCTGCCTGCTCGATGGCGTCGCCGATGAGCGGGGACCCGATGAGCGCTTCGGCGGCCTCGGGGAGCAGGACCACCCGAGCGGCCACACTGCCGATCGCAATCCGTGCTGAGCGAACGACGCCCGCATGGTCCCGATCGAGGACGATGCCCAGATGCACCACTGAGATCGCCTGCGCGGCGCGATTCCCGAGCTTGACCCAGATGCCGTCCGCCGGAGAAGCCATCGCGGGGAACTCGATCGCGGTGATCAGTTCACCGGGCTCGATTGCGGTGGAGCGGAAGCCGGTGAAGAAGTCGTCGAGGGCGATGGTGCGCTGACCCACCAGCGAGGCGAGGGTCACCGACGCGTCGAGGGCCAGCAGCGCCGAGATCGTGTCGTTGGCGGGGCTGGCCGTGGCGATGTTGCCCGCGACGGTGGCGCGGTTGCGAAGCTGCGGCGAGGCGATCTCGAGACAGGCTTGTGCCAGCGGCAGCCCGACCGCCGGCATGTCCGGGTGGGCGATGACCTCGTTGTGCGTCACGCCGGCACCGATGCGTACTCGACCACCCTCCATCGTGATGCCGCGAAGTTCGGCCAGTCCGCTCAAGTCAAGGAGGGTGACGGGGTCGCCCGGACCACCACGGTGCAGATCGAGCAGGAGGTCGGTTCCCCCCGCGATCGGCTGGACCGTGGGGTCCGCGGCCAGGATCTCGAGCGCGTGCGTCAGGCTTCGCGGACGCTCGACGGCGCGAACCGAACGACCGGGGGCTTGCACATGATGGAGGGGGCTGGCACTCATCGACGAATTCCCGTCATTTACAAAGCGTAAAGCACCCGACGTGTCTGCGAGAAGACACCCACTTCGCTCAGATGCCGAATGCGGCGCTCACCAGGGCTCGTGGATCGGCGGCACCGGCGAGGGTTCCGTGTTCGGTCACCTCGATCATGTGGGCATGGCCGAAGGTGCCGGGGTTGTCATCGACAACCGTCGTGGCGTGCCCCCGCGCAGCGAGCGCATCGTGCCAACCGGTCGACGGGTCCTCGACGATCACCCGCCGGCCGAGGCCTGGGCGCCACGTCTCGAACCCGGCTTCGTGATCATCGGGCCCGAGCGTCCAACGAGGCGCGCTGATGGTGGCACCGGGAGACTGACCCAGGCCGAGCGATCGGGCGATCAGTTGCAGCAGGATCTGGGGTTGGGCATCCCCGCCCATGGTTCCGACAACTTGGTGCAGGTCGCCGTTCGGCTTGGTGACGAGAGCGGGGGCGAGGGTGTGGGGCGGGCGCCGGCCGGGGGCGTACTCGGCCGGATGGCCGGGGATCAGCGAGAACCCGATGCCCCGATCGTGCACGAAGATGCCCGATGACCCGGCCACGAGGTGGGCGCCGAACCCGCTCGCGTTCGAGTTGATCAGCGACACGCCCATGCCGTCGCCGTCGACGGTGCAGAGATAGGTCGTATCGCCGAGCGCCGCTGGTGGCGCGACATTGCCGGCGCGCTCGAGATCGATCGCAGCCCGGCGCGGGGCGAGGAGCACCGGGTCGACCAGCGCCTGGCCGTCGGCTGCGTCGTGAAGTACCCGCATGCGATCGTGGCCGGCCTGCGATGCCGCCTCGACCAGAAGGTGGGCCCAGTGGCCGTTCGCCTCCTCGGGGAGCGGCAATCCTTCGGCGATCCAGGCACCGGACAAGGTGAGGTAGCCCTGAGAGCTCGGCGGCGCCGTCCACAACACATGACCGAACGCCTCGGCCCGGACCGGGTCGACCCAGTGGGCGATCGGCTGGTCGAGGTCGTCGGTGGTGAACTCGGCCGGCGCTTCGCCGGTGAGTCGATCGCCGAGCGTCAGAAGCCCCTCGCCGAACTCACCGCCGTAGAACCCGGCGCGGCCCTGGTCGATGATCGCCCGCAGTGCACGAGCCGAACCCGGCCGTCGCACGACCTGGCCGGAGGAGAGGCCACCAGGGATGTCGGTGTTGTCGGGCACCTCAGCCACGAGGTGAGCGCTGGCCGCGAGACCGGGCGACGCCGCGAACCCGTCGTCCGCGAGTCGGATGGCCTCGGCGAGCACGTCGGCGAGGGGTAGACGGCCGAAACGTTCATGGAGCGCGAGCCAGCCGTCGACCGCGCCAGGGACTGTCACCGACGAGATGTGGCCCTTCAGCGGGATGTAGTCGTGTTCCTCGGCTCGGACTCTTGCGGCGTCGGCCCCCGAGCCGGCGAAGCCTGCGGCATTGAGCGTGTGTGGGGCGCCGGTCCCGTCGTGGACCAGCGCCCAGAGGTCACCACCCATTCCACACATGTACGGGGCGATGACCGCGAGCGCCGCGTTGGCGCCGATGGCGGCATCGACCGCGGAACCGCCGCGCCGAAGCAGATCCACACCTGCCGCGGTGGCAGTGGCGTCGATCGTCGACACCATCCCGGCACGGGCGTATCGGGTCGGTGCGTAGAGAGAAGACGGCATCGGCTGAGCGTAGAGCACCCGCCTCGGCCGCTACCCTCTGGCGGAATGCATGACGGCGACGACACTCCCACTCCCGCAGCCGACACGGATGTCGAGCTCGAATCGCTCGAGGCCGACCTGGAGACCGTCGACAACGCGCTTCAGGCCCTCGACTCGAACGATTTCGATGACGCTGAGCAGCTGACCGAAAGCCTCGCGACAGGCGGGGCCGCGGCGAGCGACCCGGCTCCGACCGACGTGACCCCGGCCGAGGGCTGACATGCGGCGCGGCCTGCGCCTGCTCGTCCTCGCTGCAGCTGCGATCGCGGTGGTCGTGGTTCGCCGCCGCGGCAACAGCGGCGCGCGTGGCCCGATCGCCCACGTCAATCGATCCCAGCGCTCCGTGGCGATGGCCGGGTTGGCCGCCCGGCGTGCCACCGATCGATCGTGGACGAAGGCGCGTCAACGCATGGCATCGGATGAAGCCAGACGGCGCCTGCAGGCCGACCTCGAACGTCGAGACGCCGAGGATGTCGTGGCGGCACTCGGGAACATGAAGGGCGCCATGATGAAGCTGGGCCAGATGGCCAGCTACCTGGACGAGGGCATGCCCGAACCCATGCGCGAAGCGCTGGCGGGCCTTCGCAGCGACGCCCCGCCGATGCCCGGCGACCTGGCGCTCAGCGAGATCGAACGCTCGCTCGGCGCCCCGCTCCACGAACTCTTCCGAGAGATCGACCCGGAGCCCATGGCGGCAGCATCCATCGGACAGGTCCATCGAGGCATCACATCCGACGGTCGCAAGGTCGCAGTGAAGGTGCAGTACCCGGGAATTGCGGGCGCGATCGCCGCCGACCTGGACAACTCCGAGGCGCTGGCGATGATGCTCGCGATGATCTTCCCGGGCCTCGATCCCAACGAGCTCGTCGCTGAACTCCGAGCGCGGATCACCGAGGAACTCGACTACCGCAACGAGGCCGCGAACGTTCGGGCATTCGTCGACTACTACCGCGGTCACCCTCACATCTGGATCCCGGATGTGGTCGACGAGTTGAGTTCGGGCGACGTTCTCACCACTGAACTGGTGGAGGGCACTCGATTCGAGGACATCTACGACCGCCCACAGGCAGAGCGGGATCGGGTCGGCGAGATCCTCTACCGATTCGTGTTCCGCAGCCTGAATCGGCAGTACTCCTTCAACGGCGACCCCCACCCGGGCAACTACCTTCTCGCCGACGATGGGCGGGTCGCTTTCATCGACTTCGGTCTCGTGAAGCACTTCGAGGAGGACGAGGTCGAGCAGTTCGCCCGCCTCATCCGAGCGATGCTCGAACGCGATGCGACGGAGTTCCGCCGTACCGCCGAGGAGGTCGAGGTGCTGCGGCCGGGTGCTCCCTTCACCGATCAGGAGATCTTCGACTGGTTCGCCGCCTACTACGAACTGATCCTCGAGGACGAACCCCTCACGGTGACGCCGGAGTACAGCGCCCGGCTGCTCTACAAGACGTTCGATGCCCGCACGAATGCGATCCTCAAGCACACGAACGTGCCTCCCACGTTCGCCCTCATCCAGCGCATCAACCTCGGCTTGTTCTCACTGATGGGGAAGCTGGAGGCCACGGCCAACTGGCGGGCCATCTCCGAGGAGCTGTGGGCGTGGATCGATGCCCCGCCGTCGTCGCCGATGGGTGAGGACGAGGCGGAGTGGGTGGCGAGTGGTGTCAGCGGGGCCGGTCGCTGACGGCCATCAGGTAGCCGGTGGCGCGCTCGGCCAACGGGTAGCGGTCGACGATGGCGTCGAACTCCGGCCCGTGATGCGGGATCACCAGGTGGGCGAGCTCATGGATGATCACATGGTCGAGCACCCACGGGGGCACGTCGACCAGACGGTCGGAGATGCGGATGTCGCCGGACCCGACCGAACACGAGCCCCAGCGTTGACGCTGGACCTTCGACCAGGTGATCGACTCCGGCTCGGGGAGGGCGTATTCCTTCGCGAGGGAGCGGGCGCGGCCTTCGAGGTTGACCGAGTTGGACTTGCGTTCCCGTTCGATGCGTTGGACGACATCGTCGACGAACTTGGCTTCGTCGGCGGCCGTCATCCAGGCGGGGATCCGAACGCGAATGACGCCATCGACGATCTTGGCCGACACGGTCTTGTTGCGGCGGTCGCTGCGAATCACCTCGACCGGGTAGCGCGAGGACATGCGCCGTCCGGAGACGGCCGGGTGGGAGGGATCGCGCGCCGGGTCGCTCGGCGCCACGTTCTCGATTGCCATCAGACGGCGTCCCGATCCGCGTCGACGGTGGTGTCGTCCGGCGCGAGTTCGATGCGTTCGCCGAGCTTCCATCGGCGGCCATCGTGGTGGACCCAGCAGCCACCGAGGTTGGGGATTCGGCCGCGGTCCTCACCGAGGTGCTCCTCGATCGAGTAGATGAGTCCGCCGTGCGTCACCGCGAGGACTTCACCGATGCCGCCGGTGCGCCGGTGGATCTCGTCCATGGCCGCGAGTGCTCGCTCGACCAGGAGCTCGCTCGGTTCCCATCCGGGGGGCCAGATGCGGGCGGCGAGGTTGCCGGGCCAACGATGCTCGATTTCGTCACGGGTGAGACCCTGATACTCGCCGGCGTAGCGCTCCATCAATCGGTCGTCGACGAGGACCGGACCGACGCCGGTGGCTTCACTGATCACGGTGGCCGTGTGGAGCGCCCGCTCGAGGGTGCTGGCGACGATGGCATCGAAGACGCCGGCGTTCAGCGCCGCGGCGCGCGCCTGTGCCCACCCCAGCTCGGAGAGGGGCGGGTCGGACTGCCCCTGCCAGCGGCCGAGGGCGTTCCATTCACTCTGTGCATGTCGGGCGAGGAGGAGATTCAGCATGCGCGGCCGACCGTACAGTCGGTGTGTGACAGTGAAGGGGATAGTTGAGCCTGCGAGACTGTGGAAATCTCTGGCCCCGAAGGATTCACCTGGGCTCGCCGCAAGAACGGCGATGTCGTCATCACCCACCACGGCCGTCAGGCCACGATCCTGCGCGGGCGCCGAGCCGAAGAGTTCGTGGTGGACGTCGATGAGGGCGACGAGCAGGAGCTGATGGCGCGCGTCACCGGCAACTACAAGCGAGGCAATGAACGAAACGCCCGAAGCCATCCACGGAACCAGCGATGAGTCGATGACCGCCATCGACGTCGTCCGCACCGAGCGGCTCCGGCTGGAGCCCGTCACCATGGACGACGTCGTCCTGCACGCCGAACTCGACTCCGACCCGGAGGTGATGCAGTACATCACGGGGGGCAAGCCGACCCCACAGAGCGAGCTCGTCGAGATCATCCGTGGTGCCATCGGGAACCGGTGGATCGCCCGTGATGCCGCCGAGGAGTTCGTCGGGTGGTTCAGCCTGCCTGCCCGTGGCCCGCGGGAAGCCGAACTCGGCTACCGGCTTCGCCGCACGATGTGGGGGAACGGCTACGCCTCGGAGGGAGCGCGAGCGGTCATCGAGTTCGGGTTCGACCGATTGGGGCTCGACCGGATCTGGGCGCAGACCATGACCGTCAACGATCGCTCGCGACGGGTGATGGAGGCCTGCGGGATGACCTTCGTTCGCACCTTCCACCTGGACTGGCCCGAGACGATCGCCGGCACCGAACACGGCGACGTCGAGTACGAGATTCGACGCCCACAGCGTTGAGGCGGGGTCAGGACCCGTCAGCCACCTGATCCAGCACCGACTGTCTCGCTGCGATGTGTCCGAGGAGTTCGATGGTGCGGTCGTCCATACCGACGCCACCGGTTTCGGGCCAGCCGGCCACCTCCGTCTTGGCGAAGTCGACCCAGCGGATCATCAGATCGAAGAGTTCGAGCTGGAAGGTGGCGAACAGCACAGACAGATGGGTCCGCTCCGGAAATGGGTGTTGACCGTCGAGGTAGCTGGCGTTGATCCCGGTGACCTGGTCGTGAAGGTCCGTGGCGTGAGCGGCCATGGCCTCGAGCGCTGCCGTCAGATCCTCGATCGTCCCGTTCTCGGCGTAGAGCAGTCGCAGGAGCGATTCCGCCTCGAGGACAGGGGGCTGTGGTGCGGTCGCCGTCCACTCGGTGAGTGCAACCCGGCCGGCTTCGGTGATTGTGTACATCGTGCGGACCCGCTGACCGATCGACTCTTCCTCGGCCGTGGCGAGACCATGTTCGACGAGCTTCTTCGGCTCGGCGTAGAGCAGTCGTTCGGACTTCGGCCATGCGAAACGAAGACTGCGCGTGGCCTGCTGGGTCAGCTCATACCCGGTCCAGGGTTTGATGGCGAGCAGGCCGAGGACGGCGTATGACGAAGTGGTCAGACGTGAGGGCACCGGACAAGCCTACTGCATCCTGCAGTATGTTCTGTCGTCGGTCAGCGGCCGGTAGCGTGGCCCGATGGCTCGACTTCGAATGTTCGCCAGCGCCCGCGAGGCAGCCGGCACCGGTTCCGACGAGTTCGCGGGCGCCACGGTCGGGGAGATCCTCGACCAAGCGGGTGAGCGCTACGGCAGCCACTTCGTGGGCCTGCTCGACACGTGCAAGGTCTGGTGCAACGGTGAACCGGCCGAGCGCCACCATGTGGTCGGTGATGCTGATGAGGTCGCCGTCCTCCCACCGGTCTCGGGTGGTTGATCCGACCGTCCCTTACTCGCTGGTCTCGTCGGACCGGTAGGATTGCACCCGATGATTCCTGACCTGCAACGCGTCCTTGAGCCGACCTACCTCTCGGGGTTGGTCGACGTGTCGACCGACCGCGTCCGCGAAATGCGTCGGGAATGCACTGATCTCGAGAACGGGATCTCCTACGTTCGCCGCGTCGCCCAGGGGCGCCTCGATCTGTTGGCGAAGGAAACCGAGAGTCGGGCGAGCGGAGGCGGCGGCGATCTGCGCGATCTGGTCGAACGCTTGCCGGAGATGCTCAGCGGCGGTGTCCGCGCCACCGGGAGCGGGCGCATCGAACAGGAACTCGACCCGCCCGACCATGTGGTCGATCCGCTCACCGACCGGCTCGATGCCGTGGTCGGCACGGGTGTCGTCACCTCGGTCGCCGATCTGGAGGACGATGCACTTTCCGCCGCGGTCATCGCCTTGTCCAACTTCGAAGAGAAACTCTCCACCGCCCGCCGCTCGCTCCACTCGGCGATCGATTCGGTCAATGATGAGCTCGCCCGGCGTATCGCCGGCGGCGAATCCCCGATGAGCTCGGCCTGAGTGTGCAGCCGCGTGCATGTGTTTCGGAATGCCACGGATCGGATCGGTTGAGTAGCCCGTGAACCGAGCAGCCGTTCTCTCCTTGCACACGTCGCCCCTGGTGCAGCCAGGCGGCGGCGACGCGGGCGGCATGAACGTCTACGTCCGAGAGCTGGTGTCGTCGCTCGCCCAGGCGGGTACCGAATGCACCGTCTATGTGCGTCGCTGGATGGATGGGTTGCCCGACTCCGTGCAGGTCGAACCCGGTTTCCGTGTCCGTCACATCGATGCCGGGCCCGTTGATCTCGCCAAGGAAGAGCTGCCGTCGGTCGTCGACGAGTTCACCGATCGGGTCCGTGATGATCTGGCCGAGAATCCCGTCGACGTCATCCACGCCAACTACTGGCTCAGTGGCGTTGCCGGCCACCGTCTCAAGCATGAGCTGGAGCTTCCGCTCGTGTCGACGTTCCACACCCTCGCTCGGGTGAAGGCCGAGACCGGTGATCTCGAACCCCAGTCCCGCATCGATGCCGAGGCCGATGTGGTTGCCTGCAGCGATGTCATCACGGCCAACTCGGTGACGGAACTCCACGAGCTCGTCACGCACTATGGCGCGGACCCGGATCGCATCGAAGTCGTGCCCCCGGGCGTCGACCACGCCTTCTTCTCTCCCGGCACGCGTCGCGGTGCTCGCCACGCCCTCGGGTGGGGGCAGGAGCCGGTCCTCCTCTTCGTCGGCCGGATCCAGCCGCTCAAGGGCGTCGATGTCGCTGTCGAGGCACTCGACCTCATCGAACGCAAGGACGCCCGTCTCGTGATCGTCGGCGGGTCGAGCGGCCTCGAAGGTGACGACGAGGTCCACCGCGTCGAGAAGGTCATTCACGATCGCGGCCTCGTCGATCGGGTCACGATGATCCCGCCGCAGCCGCACCATGTCCTGTCGACCTACTACCGCGCCGCCGACCTCTGTCTCGTCCCGAGCCGTTCCGAATCGTTCGGTCTGGTAGCGCTCGAGGCGGCTGCCTGTGGCACGCCGGTCGTCGCCTCCGACGTCGGTGGTCTGCGCACCCTCGTCGATCATGGCCGCACGGGCCTGCGAGTCAGCGGGCGCAACCCGGCCGACTACGCCGCCGCGGTCGACCGCATCCTCGGCGACACAGTGCTCGCGGACCGACTGTCACTTCGCGCCGCGGAAGCGGCGGGTGCGTACACCTGGACCTCGATGGCCGCTCGCCTTCGTCGGGTGTACGACGATCTCTCGGTTCGTGCGCTCGTCGACTGCCTGGCCTAGTGCAGTCACCGCCTGCGTCGCCTGAGGAACTGGCCGCGCTCGAAGCCCGCATCGACGACTGGCTGGCCCGCGAGTCGTCGGAGAATCCTGCGATCGATGCCGTGGAGCGCGACACGGGCGACGATGTTCGCTGGTTCGTGCGGCTGCTCGGCGAGGAGAAGGACGTGTGGACGGCCTGGCTCACGCTTGGCCAGCGCACCCTGCGGTACGAGACGTTCCTGATGCCCGCGCCCGAGGAGAACGAGGCCGCGTTCTACGCCCATCTCCTTCGTCGCAATCGCAAGCTCACGGGCCTCAATCTCGAGATCGGCGACGAGGAAGCGATCTTCCTGGCCGGCTCGTTGCCGGTGGTGGCGGTCACCGATGCCGAACTCGACCGGATCCTCGGGTCGATGTGGGCAGCGGTGGAACTCACATTCAAGCCGGCGCTTCGCATCGGCTTCGCCTCCCGCTTCGACGGGTAGGGCGGGCTCGCTCGGCACGCGTCGGGCGGTTGCTGCAAGAATACGGTGACCCGATGAATCGAGGTCCCCATGTTGATCAGCCAGCTTCTCCAACGGAAGGGCGGCAATGTGGCCACGGTTGCGCCGTCGACGACCATCTCCGAGGCCGTCGCCGCGTTGGCAGCGCATCGCGTGGGCGCGCTCGTGGTGTCGGCTGACGGCACGTCGGTGGACGGAATCCTGTCGGAACGCGACGTCGTGCGCGGTCTCGCCGCGCACGGGCCTGCATCGATGGATCTGACGGCATCGGACCTGATGACGGCCGAGGTCGTCACGTGCTCCAAGGAGGCCACGACCGAGCAGTTGATGGCGGAGATGACCGCCCGTCGCTTCCGCCACGTGCCGGTGACGGAGGACAACCGGCTCATCGGCATCGTGAGCATCGGCGACGTGGTGAACGCGCGGGTCCGGGAGCTCGAGACCGAAGCGGAACAGCTGACCAACTACATCACCGGCCGGTGATCCGGTAGCGAAGATTGCGTTTCATATCATTCCATGTAGTCTGATATCCGACGGGCGGCGGCCCACTCGGGGAAGTGTGGATGCCGTCGCCCGTCGCACCAGTGACGGAATCGCCTGTCAGCGAATACGGTGCGAGGCGTGACGAAGCTTCAGATGATCGGTGGCGGCAAGATGGCCGAGGCGCTCCTCGGTGGTTTGATCGAGCGCGGGTGGGCTCGCGCCGATGAGATCCACGTCGTGGAGCCGGCGGAGGAACGTCATGCCGTGCTGTCGGCCGGCTATCCCGGCATCTCCCTCGGTGACGCACCCCTCGTCGGCATCGACGCGGTGATCGCCGTGAAGCCGAACATCGTCGAGGCCGTGCTCCCCGTGCTCAGCGAGGCCGGAATCGGTCGGGTCCTGTCGATCGCAGCCGGGGTGACGACCGGTGCGATGGAAGCGGGCCTGCCCGAGGGCACCCGAGTCGTCCGGTGTATGCCGAACACACCCGCGCTGGTGGGCAAGGGTGCCGCCGCAATCGCGGGCGGTGCCGACGCCACCGACGCCGATCTCGATTGGGCTGCGGGGATCCTCGCCGCCGTTGGCACCGTTGCCGTGGTTGAGGAGGCCGATATCGACGCCGTCACGGGCGTCTCCGGTTCGGGTCCCGCCTACGTCTTCCATCTCGCCGAGGCCATGACGGCCGCGGGCATCGCCCAGGGACTCACGCCGGAGACCGCTGATGCCCTCACTCGCCAGACGCTGCTGGGTGCGGCCACCTTGTTGAGCGAGAGCGGTGAAGATCCGGCTCAACTCCGAATCAACGTGACCTCGCCCAACGGCACGACGCAGGCCGGGCTCGAGGTGTTCGCCGAAGCCGACTTCATGGGTCTGGTCGAACGGGTCGTGGCCGCCGCCGCGGATCGTTCCCGCGAACTCGGTGGGTAGCGTCGAGCCGTGAGCCAGCGCTTCAACACGGTGTCCTTTCTCTCGGACTTCGGCCTCGCCGATGAGTTCGTCGGCGTGGTCCATTCGGTGATCCACTCGATCGCTCCCGGCGTTCGGGTGGTCGACGTCACCCATGGCGTCAACCGGCACGACGTCCGAGGCGGCGGTCTCGCCCTCGCCCGAGCCGCGAACTATCTGAACCCGGGCGTGGTCGTCGCCGTCGTCGATCCCGGCGTCGGCACCGACCGTCGACCGGTGGCGGTCGAGGTCGGCCATGGCGCATCGATTCTGGTCGGACCGGACAATGGCCTGCTCGGCCCCGCCGTGGCGCTCGTCGGTGGGGCGACGCGAGCGGTCGAGATCCGGAATCCGGAATACACGTTGCCGGTCAATGGCGGCGCCACCTTCGACGGCCGCGATGTGTTCGCCCCGGCGGCAGCGCATCTCTGCAACGGGGTCCCACTCGAAGCACTCGGGCCGGAGATCGATCCGGCGGTCCTCGTGCCGGGCGTGATGCCGCTGTCGAACTTCGAGAACGGCGAACTCACCTGCGAAGTCTTCTGGATCGACCACTACGGCAACTGCCAGCTGAATGTGGCGCCCCACGAGATCGACGTGTTCGGTCGCGAGATGGAGATCGAGGTCGCCGACGAGCCCCGGCTCGCTGTGCGGGTCGATGCCTACGAGCAGATTCCGGTCGGCACCGCTGGGTTGATCGTCGACTCCAGCGGGCTGGTGTCGGTGGCGATCGCCCGGGGATCCGCGGCCGCCGAACTGGGCCTTGGTGAGGCCATCGAGGTCAAACTGCGAGCACTCGACGAGCGAGACCGCGGCGACGCGGTCACCAATGTCGAACTCGGTCGTCGAAACGGAGAGTCATGAGAGCCGGCACCACCATCGTGATCGCCATCCTGCTCCTCATGATCCTCGGCGCCGGCGCACTCCAGTTCTTCCTCCTGGCCCGCTGAGAAAGCACGTTGGGGTCAGACCCCAGCGTGCGTTCTAGGTGGAGGCGGCGACCCGGTCGCGGGCGAAGCGTGATGCGCCTCGCCAGACGAGGAGGAGCCCGGTCGATTGTCCGACCGCCAGGAAGATGAGCGGGAGGATCACCGCACCCCCGAGTTGGTTCGCCTCCTGGCTCGTCCGGGCGCGGGCGGACACGCGAACCATCACTCCGAGCCCGACCATCGCCACCGCGGGAGCGACCCACAACACCATCACCAGCCAGAGTTGATTGGGCACGATGAGTCCGTCCACGTGCTGCCATGACACGGCATTGGCGACGACGACGAACGCGGCGAATCCGCCCCACGTCACCGCCAGAGCCGGGATGTAGCTGGTCAAGAGCTTGGCGATGAAGAGGTCGCGATCGCTGATCGGGAGATGGAGGAGCGTCTCCATGGTGCGCCGTTCCTTCTCGCCGGCGAACGCGTCCGCGGCGATGACCGCGGACACCATCAGCGGAACGATCATGAACAATGGTGCCAGGAGGTAGCCGAGGACCAGGCGGAGTAGCTGCTCCTGTGCGGGGCGAGCAAGGATCTCGGCGGCGAGCGCGTCCGGGACGGCGCTCAGAAAGCCGGCTGCAGCATTGTTCTGGCTGGTCGCCTGAGCAGCCGCGAAGCCGATCACCAGGGGCAGCACGACCATCAGCAATGTCGGGACGAGCATCATCGGGAGCACCACTGCCTTGCTCCGACGGATGGCCCGGATGTCCCGGCCGACGATCGCCCAGATCACCGGCCAGTCTCGACCGCGGCGTCCTGTCGGCGCGTGTGATGCGGGTGACTCTGCCGCGGGGGAGACCATGGTCACGAGACGGACTCGGTGGTGAAGGAGGCTTCGAGCGCGAAGTAGACGTCCTCCATCGATGCGCGCCGAGGGGTGGCTCCGAAGACGTCGACGTCGTGGGCGGTCAGCGTCCGCAGGACGTTCGCCATCGTCGCCCGATCACGTACGGCGACGGTGAGGCCGGTGGCGCGTGCGACAGTGTGCATCACGCCATCGAGAGCATCGACGAGCTGGATCACGGATGCGGTGGGTGGTTGACCGAGGTCGATGTCTGCGGGGATCCCATCCCAGAGCTGCGCGGCGAGCTCATCGGGCCGCCCGTTGGCGCGGAGTCGGCCGTGATCGAGCACCGCCATGCTGTCGGCGATTCGGCCCGCCTCACCGAGGAAGTGGGTCGCGAGGACGACCGTCTGGCCGTGTTCGCGAGCCAGCATCCCGATCAGATCAGTCACGTCGCGTGTTGCGCTGGGGTCGAGCCCCGACGTCGGCTCGTCGAGGAACAAGATGTCGGGATCGTGCAGCAGTGCCCGGGCGAGGGCGACGCGCTTGCGCTGGCCGGTCGAGAAACCGACAGTGCGCTGATCGGCGTGATCGTGCATCCCGAACCGATCCAGCTGCGCCTCGACGCGCTCGCGCGCCTCGGCACGGGTGAAGCCGCGCATTCGAGCGGTGTACTCGAGGTTCTCTCGTGCGGTGAGCCGGTCGTCGAGTCCGGCGTTCTCGGTGAGCACACCGGTGCGCCGGCGCACGGCGTCACCGTCGGTCGCCGGGTCGAGACCGAGGACGGACGCGCTGCCACTGTCAGGTGAGAGCACACCATTGAGAAGGCGGACGGTCGTGGTCTTCCCCGCGCCGTTCGGGCCGAGCAGGGCGAGCACCTCGCCTCGTCTGACCTCGAGATCGAGGCGGTCCAGGGCAACGCGCCCGTCGAACGACCGCGTGAGTGCGTTCGCGGTGATGACCGGCTCTGGCGTCATCGGGTTCAGGTGCCGACGAGTTCGACCATCTCGACCAGGGTGACGACGCGTGCCGCGTCGATGGCCGGTGGTGCGAGTGGTGGCACGGTGGTGCTCGGGGGTGTGGTCGGCGGCGCTGGGGGGCTGGTCCCGGCGGTCGTCGTCGGTGGGGGACTGGTCGTCACCACCGGCGGAGCCGTGGTCGCGGTCGGCGGCGGTGCCGTCGTGGTCGTCGTGGCGGTCTCGCCGGGAACCTGCAGGAAGCGGTGAGTGGTGTAGAGGGCGGTGTCGCGCCACACGACGCCGACGCCGATCTGGGTGAAGGCCGGATCGACGATGTTGGCGTAGTGCCCGGGGCTGGCGACGAAGGCGTCGACGAGTACCTGCACGTTGGCGCCCACGCCGACGTTCTCGCCGATCCTCGACCACGCGCCGCTGTAGCCGGCGCTGATCGGGTCGGCATGGAAGATCTCGCCCGCGTCGGCCATCACCTGGGCATGGCCACGGGACAGATTGGCGAGGTGGGAATTCACCGTCAACGCAGGTAGCCCGGCGTTGGCTCGCACCTGGTTCAGCGCGGCGACGAATGCGGCTTCGTCAGAGCCGCTGGCTGACGCGTCCTCGGTGCCTCCGGCGGTGAGGGTGGCCACGAGGGCGAGCAGCACTGCACAGACGGCCCCGAAACGGACCGAAAGTCGTTGCTGTAAGGAGGAATCCACCGCGCGCTGCATCTCGGTGTTCCCGTCGGCTCGTGTGGGCCTGGTCTTGAGGGCGATGGTGTGATCCGCCGCAGTAGTTGCTGACGACCAAGCCGTGCCAGAATCGTCGGGTTGTCCACGCCCAAGGGAAGCCCGTGAATCTCGCCAGCCTCATCGACGATCATCCAGCCGATCGCACCGCGATCGTCGCCGGTGGTGATCGCATCTCCTATGGGCGTCTTCGCGAGGAGGTCGCGAAGACCCGCGGCGTGCTCGCTTCGCTCGGGCTGCAGCCCGGCGATCGCGTCGCGATCCTCTGCGGCACGAATTTCCGGTTCGTGCGCGCGTGGTTCGGCATCCTCGGTGCCGGCATGGTGGCCGTGCCCCTGAACCCCCAGAGTCCGGCTCGGGAGGTCGAGCGGGAGTTCGCCCAGGCGGACGTGCGCGCCGTGATCGCCGGACCCGCCGGTGTCTCCGTGCTCCGGGACCTCGACCGTTCACAGACGCCAGCGCTCGAACATGTCCTCGTCCCCGCCGGCGTCGAAGTCGATGGCTCGGTCGATCTCGACACGCTTCGCGAGGACGTCACCTCCGTCGATCCGGTCGGGCGGGACGACGAGGATCTCGCCGCACTTCTCTTCACCAGCGGCACGGCCGGCGACCCGAAGGCCGCGATGCTCACGCACGGGAACCTCGCGTCGAACCTTCGCCAGGTCCAGTCGACGGGAGGTCGGGTGGCTCGGCCCGACGATGTCTGCCTCTGCGTGGTGCCGCTGTTTCACGTGCTCGGACTGAACTCGATCCTCAACCTCACCTTGTGGAGTGGCGCCACGTTGGTGCTCGTCGAGCGCTTCGACCCGGTGTCGATGTTCGAGACCGTGGCCGAGGAACGGGTCAGTGTGTTGGTGGGTCCGCCGACGATGTGGGCGGCGATGAGTCAGGTCGATCTGCTCCCCGACGATGCTCTGTCGACTGTTCGCCTCGCGGTGTCCGGTGCGGCGACGCTGCCCGACCGTGTCGTCGAGGACGTCATGGGCCGCTTCGGGGTGCGCATCTTCGAGGGATACGGCCTCACCGAGGCCTCGCCGAGCGTCACCGTCTCCACCGAGGACGAGACTCCGGTCGGCAGCATCGGGCGTCCGCTTCCCGGGGTCGAGGTTCGTGTGGTCGACACCGACGGGGACGACGTCTACATCGGCGATGCCGGCGAGATCCTCGTGCGCGGGCCCAACGTCTTCCTCGGCTACCTCAATGACGACCAGGCCACGCTCCGCGCGCTCGATGGTGAGGGTTGGCTCCACACCGGGGATGTCGCGGTGGTCGATGACGACGGGTACCTCTACATCGTGGACCGGGTGAAGGACCTCATCATCGTGTCCGGGTTCAACGTGTATCCCGCCGAGGTCGAGCGGGTGCTCAACGCGCACCCGGCGGTTGCCGAATCCGGCGTGATCGGCGTGGCGCACCCCCACAGCGGTGAGGCCGTGAAGGCGTTCGTGGTCGCCGAGAGCGGGCGAGTCGTCGAGGAGGACGATCTCATCGAGTGGTGCGCCACCGAGCTCGCCCGCTACAAATGCCCGACCAAGATCGACGTGGTGGACGAGATCCCCCGTGGTCTCGGCGGCAAGATCGTGCGTCGCGAGCTCGGCGCCTGAACGATGGTGGTGGAGCGGCTGGTCGGTGGGCCGGTCATCTCGGCCGAATCGCATCCGAGCATCGGCCACAACATCCAGGGTCCGTCGGTCATCCGCGTGCCGGATTGGGTCACGGAGCCACTCGGCCGCTTCTACCTCTACTTCGCCGATCACAAAGGCGCGCACATCCGGCTCGCCTACGCGGATGCGATCGAGGGTCCGTGGACGGTGCACGCGCCAGGTGCGTTGCAGCTCACGGAGTCGCACTTCCCGACCGAGGAGCTCGAGCTCGATGACGAGACGTTCGAGCGAATCCGCGATAGGTGGGTGGCCGTGCTCGGCAATGCGGCACCGGCCGATCTGCGCTCGGATCTCGTCGAACCTCACGTGGCCTCGCCGGACGTGCACGTCGATGACGGTCGGCGCGAGATCGTCATGTACTTCCACGGGCTCGTCTCGTTGGGCAACCAATGCACGCGTCGGGCGGTGTCGCACGACGGCCTTGCGTTCGTCGCCGCTGAGCCACTGCTCGGGCCGTCGTACTTCCGGGTCTTCGAGTACGGCGGCTGGCACTACGCGTTGGTGATGCCGGGTTCCATCCGCCGTTCGGCCACCGGGGTCGACGACTTCGAGGAGGGTCCGACCCTGTTCGAACCCACAATGCGCCACTCGGCGGTCCGTGTGGTCGGCGACACGCTCGAGGTCTACTGGTCACGGGCCGGCGACAGCCCTGAGCGGATCTACCTCAGCACGATCGACCTTCGCGGAGACTGGATGGACTGGGCCGAGAGCGAGGCCGTCGAGATCCTGCGACCGGAGCTGTCGTGGGAGGGTGCCGATGAGCCGGCGGAACCCTCGTTGCGCGGTGCGGTGAACACGATCGTGAACCAACTTCGTGACCCGTGCATCTTCGAGGCCGACGGGCGTACATTCCTCTTCTATGCCGGTGGAGGCGAGTCAGCGATCGGTGTGGCCGAGATCCACTAGGTGAGGGTGCGAATCGATCGTCGCCAGAGCAGCGAGATGGTGATCATCATCGTGCAGAGGCCGACGACCCGCATGGTGTGAACCGGTTCGAAGAAGTGGGACAGTCCACTGGCCACGGCGGCGCCGATCGGCAGACCTCCCATGAACCCCGTCATCATCAAGCCCATGACACGCCCCATCTTGTCGGGGGCGGTCTGATGTTGGAGCAGTGTGCGGTGGCTGGCGATGGCGATGCCGGCATTGAGTCCCCAGCCGGCCATGATGGCGACCGCGATCCACAGGTTGGGAGCGAAGCTCAACAGGAACTGGCCCAGGCCGAGCCCGACCCCGATGAAGATGGCGATGTTGCGGCCATGGTTGGCCTGGCTCCGGTTGGCGATCACCGCGGAGCTCACGAGCATCCCGAGTCCGAAGACACCGAGCACGAGGCCGGCGCTCGCCGCATCGCGCTCATAGACGTCCTCCACCACGCGCGGCATCGTGATCTGCATGACCGAGAAGGAGCTGCCGAGGACGAGTGCGGTCAGCAGCAGGGTGCGAACGGGCTCGGTGGTGGCGGCATACCGGAGGCCGTCCTTCATGGAGCGCCACAGGCCCTCGTCCGCGGCGGGGCCCGGATTGAGGTCGGCCGGGATGGTGACGGTCCGCATCAGGTTGAGCGACAAGATGGCAAAGACCGAGAGCAGGGCGAAGCCGCCGGCATCACCCAACACCTCGATCGCCACGCCGGCCACCACGACCGCCAGGAAGTTCGTGGCCTGCCCTGCTCCGTTCTGCAAGGCGACGGCGTTCATCAGGCGCTCGCCCGGCACGAGCACCGGCACCATCGCCTGCACGTTGGGCGGGTTCATGGTGACGCACGTGCCGATGACCACCGCGGCGACGCCGGTCCAGAACGGCGTCGCCCATCCGACTGCGATGACTGCGGTGAAGGCGATCAGCGACGCGATCATGAGTGTCGTCCAGAACATGTAGAGCCGCTTGCGATCAGTGCGGTCAGACCACGCGCCGGCCGCCAGCGAGAGGAGCATGGCGGGGAGGCCGAGCGCCGCGGCGACGATGCCTTCGGCCGCGGTCCAGTCGGTGAGGGTGACCACGAGCCACACGAAGGTGAAACGGAGCGGACCCGTGACGCCGGCCTGCAAGGTCTGCGACAACCAGAACCGGCGGTAGTTGCGATCGGCGAGGAGTTCGCGGGCGGGGCTGGCCATATCGGGCCGAACCTAGTGAGCGGGGGCCGACGACAGGTAGTCGCTTGTGCGATTGTGATTGTGAACTCATGCACAAAGTCGTACCGTGGGAGGCATGGCCGGACCTGGTCACATCCCGGAGGCAACAGTCGCGCGGCTCCCGCTCTACCTGCGGGCGCTCGATGAGGTCGCGCCGAGCGGGCAGGCCACGGTTTCGTCGGAGGAACTCGCTGATCTGTCGGGGGTGAATGCCGCCAAGGTCCGCAAGGATCTCTCGTATCTGGGCACCTACGGCACCCGTGGTGTGGGCTACGAACTCGACTACCTCACGTTCGAGATCAGTCGCGCACTCGGTCTCGCCAACACGTGGCCTGTGGTGGTCTGCGGTCTCGGCAATCTCGGTCGAGCGCTGGCCAACCACACCGGGTTCACCGAGGCCGGCTTCCCGGTTGCCGCCGCGGTCGACACCGACCCCGACAAGATCGGCACGACCATCGACGGCGTGCCGGTGTTCGCTCCCGCCGAGCTCGGTTCGGTCGTCGACGAATTCGCGATCGCCATCGGCGTGATTGCCGCGCCGGCGACCGCAGCGCAAGGGGTGGCCGACGCGCTGGTCAGCGCCGGGGTGAAGTCGATCATGAGCTTCGCACCGACGGTGCTCGTGGTGCCCGATGACGTCGAGCTGCGTGCAGTCGATCTCGCGACCGAGCTGCAGATTCTCGGATTCCATCTCCATCGTTCGAATGAGAACACCGGGACGTGACGATGGTCCCCCAACAGGCGCCCGGGCCCACGCGGCGGGTACGGTAGACGCCGATGTCTCTGGTCGCCATCGGTTGCAATCACCGCTCGACTCCGCTCGATTCGCTCGAGCGGATGACGGTCGCGCCGGATCAGCTGCCGAAGGCGCTTGCCGATCTCGGTACTGCCGAGAATCTCTCCGAGGTCGTGGTGCTCAGCACGTGCAACCGTGTCGAGATCTACGCCCAGGCGGAGCGGTTCCACGGCGGCTACCACGATGTCCGTGAGTTCCTCTGCCGTCACGCCGCGCTCGCCCCGGAGAATGTGGCCGATCACCTCTACGCCCTGCACGACATCGAGGCTGTTCGACACCTCTTCTCTGTCGTGTCCGGTCTCGATTCCGCGGTGGTCGGCGAGCACGAGATACTCGGCCAGGTTCGCACGGCCTGGGAGACAGCCCGCGAAGAGGGCACGCTCGGTTCGTCACTCGAGCCACTGTTCCGCCAAGCCGTTGAGTGCGGCAAGAAGGTACGCACCGAGACCGCGATCGGTCGCGGCATCGCCTCGGTCAGCCAGGCGGCCGTCGCCATGGCCCAGGATCGGCTCGACGGTCTGAGCGATCGCAAGGTCCTCGTCCTGGGCGCCGGCGAGATGGCGGAAGGCACCGTCAAGACGCTTGCGGCGGCGGGCACCCAGGAGATCCTCATCGCCAACCGCACGTGGGAACGGGCGCAGCGGCTCGCCGGAGTCTGTGGTGGTCGCGCGGTGGTGCTCGACGACCTGACCGAGGCGTTGGCCCACGTCGACGTGCTGGTCACCACCACCGGCGCCACCGACCTCATTCTCGAACAGACCGCGGTCGCCGATCTGATCGATTCCCGCCAGGGCCGCGAACTCCTGATCGTCGATGTCGCCGTCCCCCGCGACGTCGACCCCGAGGCCGCCGATCTGCCGGGCGTCACCCTCCTCGACATGGAGGCCATCGGCGAATTCATCGAACACCAGATGGAAGGCCGAATCTCGGTCGTTGTCGACGTCGAACACATCGTCACCACCGAGGTCGATCGCTTCCACGCCATCAGCTCCGCCCGAGAGGTCGCCCCCCTCATCGGGCAATTGCGCGGCCAGGCCAACACGATCGTCGACAGCGAGCTCCAGCGCTACAGCACGAAGCTCGCCGACCTCGAGCCCGCCGAACGCGAAGCGGTCGAAGCGCTCGCCCGTGGCGTCGTCAACAAGCTGCTCCACGAGCCGACCGTTCGGTTGAAGGATGCGGCGGGCAGGGCCCGCGGCGAGCGCCTCGCCGAGTCGATGCGCGATCTGTTCGATCTGTAGCTCGGCCGTGTCTGAATCTCGGCCGTTGCGTGCGGCCACCCGCGGAAGTGCCCTGGCCCTGTGGCAGACGCGCCATGTCGCCGACCTGCTCGGCATCGCGATCGAGGAAGTCATCGTGTCGACGGTGGGAGACCGACGTACCGATGTGCCGATCCACTCGATGGGCGGCAAGGGCGTCTTCGTCAAGGAGGTGCAGGCCGCAGTGCTCGACGGCCGAGCCGATTTCGCCGTCCACTCCGGCAAGGACCTGCCCGCGCTGACTCCCGATGAGTTGTACGTGGCGGCGATCCCCGAGCGCGCCGATGCGCGTGACGCGCTCGTGGGATCGACATGGGACTCGCTCGCGCCCGGCGCTCGGGTGGCCACCGGCTCGGTTCGGCGACGCGCCCAGATGGCGTGGCACCGACCCGATCTCAACTTCTCGGAGCTGCGCGGCAACATCCAGACCCGGCTCGAGAAGGCCGCCGGGTTCGATGCGATCGTCATGGCTGCCGCTGCACTCGAACGCATGGAGATCGACGCGGGGGTCGTCGACGTGCTCGACCCGTCGATCATGGTTCCGCAGGTGGCGCAGGGTGCGCTGATGCTCGAGTGCCGCGCCGACGATGATGCCGCGATCACCGCACTCTCCGCGATCGATCATGCACCGACCCGACGAGTGGTGGATGCCGAGCGAGCCTTCCTGTCCGAACTCGGCGGGGATTGTGATCTTCCCGCCGGCGCCCACGCGGTGTTGAACGGTGACGAGGTCGAGTTGGTGGGCATGTTGTCGTCGCTCGATGGCCGGGTGCTGATCCGCGAGCGGCGCGCCGGCGCCGAACCCGACGCACTCGGTCGAGCAGTGGCGCGGTTCCTGCTGGACGAGTGCGGAGGCACCGACCTCCTCGCCGACACTCGATGACCTCCGGACCGCTGTCCGGAATCCGGGTGGTGGTCACGCGGCCGCGTCGTCAGACTGCGCCGCTCGTCGACGCCCTCGAGGCTGTCGGCGCAACCGCGGTGGCGGTGCCGGTCATCGACATCGTCGATCCGGTCGACGGCGGCGTGGCTCTGGTCGCCGCGCTCGGATCGCTCGGGCCCGGTGACTGGCTCGTCCTGACCAGCCCGAACGGCGCGGCGCGAATCGATTCCAGCCTCGTGACCGCTGGTGTACTCGTGGCATGCGTCGGGCCCGCGACGAAGGCGAGCGCGGAAGCGGCCGGCCTCTCGGTCGACCTGGTGCCCGCCCGTTCGATCGCCGAAGGTCTGATCGAGGTCTTCCCGGGAGTGCCCGCCAACGGTGGTCGGGTCGTGCTCGCCCGCGCCGAGACCGCTCGTTCCGTGCTGCCCGACGAGCTGCGCGCCGCAGGATGGACCGTCGAGGACGTGACGGCGTACCGAACGGTCGGTGTCGCTGTCGACGAGTCCGGTCGGGAGGTGTGCAGATCCGCGGACGCGGTCGCGTTCACGTCGGGCTCGACGGTCACGCATCTGGTGGACGAGGTCGGGGTTCTCGGGCTTCCGCCTGTGGCCGCCACCATCGGCCCAGCCACGTCTGAGGTCGCGCGTGAACTCGAGGTAGAGCTCGACGTCGAAGCCCAGGTGCACACGATCGCGGGCCTGGTCGCGGCGCTTGTCGACCACTTCCGCGACCGGGTCGTGATCCACACCGAGGACGCGGCCTCCGCTGATGCTCAGTGGTGTCTCGAGCAGTACTTCGCCGACATCGAGGAGAGGTTCGAGACAGGATTGGATCGCGGCGCGGTCCTGACGTCCGACCCCCATGAGGTGTCGCCGCCCAACGGACTGTTCCTCGTCGCCCGTCTCGATGGTCGACCGGTTGGTTGCGGATGTCTGAAGCTCGTGTCGCCCGAGGTCGCCGACATCAAGCGCATGTGGCTCGACCCTTCGGTGCGCGGCCGGGGACTCGGTCGGGGGCTGCTCGACCGGCTGGTCACAGAGAGCCGTCGGCTCGGCCTGCGTCGAGTGCAACTGGAGACGAACGAGGCGCTGACCGAGGCGATCGCGCTGTATCGCCGAGCCGGGTTCGTCGAGGTCGAGCCCTTCAATGATGAGCCACACGCGCACCATTGGTTCGCTCTCGATCTGTCATGAGGCCATGATCAAGCGGTGAACCCCACGGCTGTCATCTTCGATTTCGACGGAACCATCGCCGACACGGAGTGGGAGATCTACTCCTACGTGAACGCGGTGTACGAGGCCCACGGCCTCACGACGTCGCTCGATGCATGGGTGCACTCGATCGGCCGGGCGGACAATCGTCCTCTGGAGGAGCACCTCGGCGACCGACTCGGCCGTGCTCCCGATGCCGACGTGATCGAGGAGATCAAGGCCAAACACTGGGACCGCCGCCACACCGTGCCCATGCGCCCTGGAGTTCAGGCGCTCATCGAAACGGTGACAGCCGCGGCCAAGCCGCTCGCCGTTGCGAGCTCGTCGCCCACGTCGTGGGTCGAACCGCATCTCGAACGCCTCGAGATCCGACACCACTTCGCGGCGATCCGCACCCGTGACCATGTCGAACACGGCAAGCCCGAACCCGATCTCTTCTATGCCGCCGCCGCAGTCCTCGAGATCGATCCGGCCGAGATCCTGGTCATCGAGGATTCGAAGCACGGCTGTGCGGCCGCCAAGGCCGCGGGGATGACGTGTGTCGTCGTCCCCAACCGGATCACCAAACTCGACATCCCGACCGATGCCGACCTCGTCCTCGACTCCCTCGAAGACTTCCCCTACCAAGACTTCAACCTCCATCCCCTCGGTTTCTGACCGTCCCAGGGTCCTGTGAGAACCAGAGTCCGGCCAGGAAGTGCGGGGGGTGGAGCCGGTAACCTGCTCGGGTGAGCTTTCCGCAGCGCCGTCTTCGTCGACTCCGCCGCACGCCTGCCCTTCGGCGGATGGTGCGTGAGTCCCGTCTCCATCCCGACGACCTCATTGCGCCGTTCTTCGTGCGCGAAGGCATCGACGAGCCACAGCCGATCGGCTCCCTGCCGGGGCAGATGCAGCACACGCGTGAGTCACTGCGCGAGGAAGTCCGCCAGCTCAAGGATCTCGGCGTGCCCGCGGTGATGCTCTTCGGTGTGCCGCTGAGCAAGGACCATGAGGGTTCCGAGGCGTTCAATCCCGATGGCATCGTGCAGCTGGCCATCCAGGACTTGAAGGACGACCATGGCGACGACCTCGTCGTCATCCCCGACCTCTGCGTCGACGAATACACCGACCACGGACACTGTGGCGTACTGGACGACCACGGTCAGCCCGACAACGACGCGACGCTCGAGATCTACGAACAGATCGCCGTCGCCCAGGCCACCGCCGGCGCCGACATCGTGGCCCCGAGTGGGATGATGGACGGTCAGGTGTTCGCCATCCGCGAGGCGCTCGATGACGCGGGCTTCGATCAGGTCGCGATCCTCGCCTATGCCGCCAAGTACGCCACGGCGCTCTACGGACCGTTCCGCGACGCGGTCGACGTCACCATTGCCGGCGGCGGCAACCGCAAGGGCTACCAGCAGGACATCGCCAACGCCCGTGAGGCGATGGAAGAGATTCGCGAGGACATCGGCGAGGGCGCCGACATCGTCATGGTCAAGCCGGCGATGCCGTACCTCGACGTGATATCCCGAGCCCGACAAGAGATCGACATCCCGCTCGCCGCCTACCACGTGAGCGGTGAATACGCGATGGTCCACGCGGCTGCTCAGAACGGCTGGCTCGAGCTCGAGCCCGTCGCCTTCGAACACATCGGCGCGATCAAGCGAGCCGGCGCCGATCTGATCCTGACCTACTTCTCGCGACTCATAGCTGAAGGTTTGCAGTGACCGACACAACGAATGCATCGCTCTTCGAACGCGCCCAAGCCGTCATCCCCGGCGGCGTCAATTCGCCGGTGCGCGCCTTCGGCTCCGTTGGCGGCACGCCGTACTTCGTCGAGCGGGGCGAGGGCCCGTTCGTGTTCGACGTCGAAGGCCGTCGTTACATCGACTATGTGCAGAGCTACGGCCCGGCCATCCTCGGTCACGCCCATCCGGCGGTCATCGCCTCCATCCAGGACGCCGCTTCCCGTGGCACCAGCTATGGAGCCCCGACCGAGAACGAGGTGCTGATCGCGGAGGAGATGTGTTCGCGCATCGACGGCATGGACAAGGTGCGGCTCGTTTCGAGCGGCACCGAGGCCACGATGTCGGCGATCCGCCTCGCACGCGGCACGACCGGTCGCGACAAGATCATCAAGTTCGCCGGCAACTACCACGGCCACTCCGACTCGCTGCTCGTCGCGGGCGGTTCCGGTGTCGCCCAGCAGGGCCTCGTCGGTTCCGAGGGTGTCACCCCCGGGGCCGTTGCTGACACGGTCGTCGCCCCGTTCAACGTCGTGCCGGAGATCGACGAGACGGTCGCCGTGGTGTGTGTCGAACCCGTTGCCGCGAACATGGGCCTCGTCGGCCCGGCTCCCGGATTCCTCGAGGGGCTGCGTGCGGCGTGCGATGCCGCGGGTGCGCTCCTGATGTTCGACGAGGTCATCACCGGGTTCCGTCTGTGTCGCGGCGGCGCCGCCGAGTGGTACGGCGTGAAGCCCGACATCTGGTGCTTCGGCAAGGTCATCGGTGGCGGCCTGCCCATGGGAGCCTTTGGTGCGTCGAATGAGGTCATGGGCAACCTGGCGCCGCTCGGTGGCGTCTATCAGGCCGGCACGCTGTCCGGGAATCCGCTCGCCACCGCGGCGGGGCTCACCGCGATGCAACACCTCACGGTCGAGGCGTACGAGCACCTCACGGCCATCGCCACGAAGCTTGCCGACGGAATGCAAGCGGCCTTCAACGACGCCGGCGTGGCGGCCGTCGTCCCCCGTATCGGTCCGCTCGTCGGCCTCTTCTTCGGCGACACCGCACCCCACGATTTCGACAGCGCCAAGGTGATCTGCGACAACGGCGTCTACCCGAGGTTCTTCCACGGCATGCTCGACCGCGGTATCACGCTCGCGCCGGGCGCCTACGAGGCGATCTTCCCGTCGCTCGCCCACACCGATGCCGAGATCGACGAAACGATCGCCGCAGTCGCCGAGGTGGCAACACTGCTCTGAGCAGGAATTGCGATGTCAGAAGTGGTCGCGGGGGTGGCGTTGCGACCACGAGCGGTCGAAGAAGCGCACGCCGTCTTCTGATGCGGTGATCTCGGCCTCGACGTCGAACGTGTCCGCAGTGCAGGTCATCGTGGTCTCCGCGGTCGTCGCCACGTGCCAGTCGTCGCGGCGGGCGGACCACGTCCACGAGTAGTACGCCTTCGCGCTGAGCGGGTCGTCCGGGTGGATGTCGTAGCGCTGCACGCTCGTCGAGGCGACCTCGGTGCCGGTGGCGTGGAACCGGGTGGAGCCATTGTCGGTCTCGATGATCAGCGAGTGCGTTCCGGTGACGTCGTCGACCTCGCGCCGGCGTCGCTCGTGATGCGGGGCCACGGGTTCGTACGCCTCGCTCGACGGTTGCTCGGGCGCGGGTCGAGGTGACGTCATCGGTGTCAGATCCCCGACGGTGGGAACGTGAAGACGTGAGGACGAGAGCAGGGTCAGCTCGACGGGGCGCGGCGCGGGCCACGCGATCGGCCAGTAGCTGGACGACACGCCGAGTCGGAGCCGGTGCCCGGGAGGGAGCTCGTAGCCGACATGGTTCAGACTGATCGTGACCGACACCGACTCGCCGGGAACGACCGGCTCGGGATGAGTCTTGCTCTCGCGTTGACTGAGGTTGACGACGCCGCGGGTGATGAGTGTGCTCGTGCCGTCGGGGGCCACGTCGCACAGTCGAGCGGCCACCAGGGCCTGCGGTCGACTGCTCGCGAGATCGAGTTCGAGCACGGACTCACCGACGATCGTGAGCGGGTCGTCGAGTGGAGCCGTGTCGAAGCAGCACGACCCGAGGTCCTCCCCGGTCTGGTCGGCAGGGAGCTCCGGACCGATCCCGAACGAGAACCACGGCATGTATTCGCCGCCGTCCAGGCCGACCGTCTGCGGTGACGAGACGACCCTTGGCGCCGCAACGGGATCCGCGTGCAGCGCGAGCTCGCCTCGACAGAGATGAAAGGTCCGCGGCGTGACGAGGGGCGACGGCCACTCCTCGAAGGCGATCCATCGACCAGGCCGCTCGGCGTGGAACGTGGACGGACGCACGCTCTCCTGCACGAAGAAGCGGAGCGCCGGCAGGGAGAGGTCCCCGGTCGAGGCGTCTCGCAGCCAGTGGTCGAACCAGGTCACCACCTCCGGCAGGAAGTCCACGGTCGGCCCCGGGATGGCCATCTGGGGGTACCGGTGCGACCACTGGCCCTGGATCCCGTGCACCACGCCGTTGAGGTTGGCGACGAGGCGCGGCACTGCGTTGGGCCAGCAATCGGCGTGGCCGCTGACCGCCAACACCGGAATTCGGATGCGTGAGTGGTCGCTCGCCACCGTGCCGCGCATCCAGTAGTCGTCCTCGCGCTGGTGGTCGAGCCACAGCCCGAGGAGCAGCGGTGCGTCTCGGAGACGCTCGACCCAGAGCTCACGCCAGTCGTCGGGCCGATGCTGCGGATCGGGCGGCCGGGTGTTGTAGGACAACATGATCGACGCCCAGCCGACCGTCTCGCCGACCATGCATCCGACGTAGTAGCCGCCGTCGTCGTAGTAGCGGGAGTCGGTGGCGCCGAGGGCGATGACGGCCTCGAGGCCATCGGCGCGCCGGGCAGCCATCTGGAGTCCGGTGATACCGCCCCAGGAGATCCCGATCATCCCCACCTTGCCGTTGCACCACGGCTGATCGGCGATCCAGCGGATGACCGACTCACCGTCGGCCATCTCCTGATCGCTGTACTCGTCGAGGAGGACACCGTCGGAACTGCCAGATCCTCGCATGTCGACCCGGATGCACGTGAAGCCGTGATCGGCCAGGTGAGGGTGGGTTGTCTCGTCGCGTGCGACGGTGCCATCGTCCTTCCGGTACGGGATGTACTCGAGGATCGCGGGAGTGGCGATCTCGTGGGTGGTGGTCGGCCGCCAGACCCTCGCCGCGAGCCGTGCCCCATCCGGAAGGGGGACCCAGATGTGGGGGATGACCTCATGGCTTGGCGCCATGAGCCGGACGCTAGGTCGCCGAGCGGAGCCGTAGAAGCCGGAATCTCATCGGGTACTTCTTGCTTTCGCGAACCAGACTCGGGTTCGTTGCGTACTGACCCCTGACACACATGACGAGCAAGGACTGAGCATGAACAAGAAGACGATGATCGGCGGAGCACTCGCGGTGGTGGCCGTTCTCGGCATCGCGGTGTGGTGGTTCGTCTTCAAAGACGATGCGCCGGCCGAGGTGTCCGTCGACGACGCCAGCGCGCAACTCGATGAAGACCTTGCTGCCGGGGGCGACGTGGCGGCCGGCTTCGACGGCGACGTCAACGGCACGTGGATCGTCGACGATGAGATCGGCACCTTCGACTTCGAAACGGCCAGCGGCAGTTTCGCCGGCTTCCGGGTCGATGAGGAGCTGACGGTCGGAGCCGTGACGGCCGTCGGTCGCAGCGGCGACGTCGCCGGTTCGCTCACGATCGACGGCGGCTCGCTGACTGCAGCGGAGATCACCGTCGACATGAACACGATCGTCTCCAACGACTCCCGTCGCGAGCGGGCGATCCGCAACACGGTCAATGCCTCGAGTTTCCCGACCGCGACGTTCACGTTGAGCCGACCGGTCGAGCTTCCGGCCGGTCTGGCTGACGGTGATCAGGTCACCGTCGACGCAGTCGGCGATCTCTCCGTTGCCGGCACGTCGAACGAGGTGACGTTCTCGATTTCTGCCGTGGTCCGCGACGACGGCTTCGGCATCATCACCGGTTCGGCTGACCTCGTCTGGGATGACTTCGGCATCACGCCGCCGTCGGCCCCCATCGTGGTCTCGATCGCCGATGAGGGAATCGTGGAGTTCCAGCTGGTCGTCGCCAAGGGCTGAGGTCCGGCACGCTAGACACGTGGGATGACAGACGGGTTCGCGGGCGACAAGAAGGCTGGTCAGTCGCTGCTGGGGCCGGTGGAGCGTCGCTTCATCGACTGGGCGATCCCCAAGGTTCCGAAGCCGATCATGAGCCATCACCTCACCGCGCTCACTGCGGTGTGGTCGGCGGCCACGATCGTCTTCGGGATGCTGGCGGTCGATGATCACCGTTGGCTGCACGCCATGTCGGCGATGGTGTTCCTCCAGTGGCTGACGGATTCCCTCGACGGCTCCCTCGGGAAGTACCGCAAGCAGGGTCTGGTGAAGTGGGGGTTCTTCATGGACCACCTCCTCGACCTCGTCTTCGCCGGGTCGATCGTGGTCGCCTATTCCTTCCTGGTCGAGGCCTGGTGGCTCGAGTTCCTCTTCCTGATTCTCCTGCTCATCACGTGTGCCACGATGGCCGTTTCGTTCTTGTCGTTTGCCGCCGCGAAGCAGTTCCAGATCGCCTACTACGGGATCGGGCCCACGGAGATCCGTATCGGCTACATCGCCCTCAACACCTCCGTCGCGGCCGTTGGTACCGAGATCTTCAGTTGGGGTGTGCCGGTCGTGGTCGGGCTGAATGCCGTCGCCTTCCTCGTGATGGCCACGCAGACGAGTCGAAACCTCTGGCGGGTCGACTACGACGCCAATGTCGACGGGCAGCCCCGATGACCGCGCTGGTGATCGGCGGCGGTCCTGCAGGGTTGATGGCGGCGGAGCGTCTCCGAAAGGGTGGCGCAGCGGTGACCATCATCGAGTCCCGGCGGTCCGTGGGTCGCACTCTCTTGCTCGCAGGCCGAAGCGGTCTGAATCTGACCCACTCCGAACCGCTCGACGATTTCCTCGATCGCTACGGCCCCGCCCGGCCCCACCTCGAGCCGATGATCCGCGCCTTCGGTCCGGATTCGCTACGGGGATGGGCCGATGAGCTGGGGGCTGAGACCTATGTCGGGTCGAGTGGTCGAGTCTTCCCGGCCGTCCACAAGGCAACGCCCCTCCTGCGGGCGTGGCTCGACCGGTTGGTCGATGCCGGCGTCGCCTTTCGTAGGGGCCTTCGCTGGACGGGCTTCGTCGCCGGTGGTGTCACCGTGATCGGTGATGACGGCGAGTCCGAGACGTTGCATGCCGACCGGATCGTGCTGGCGCTCGGCGGGGGCAGCTGGCCGCGTGTGGGCGGCGACGGCAGCTGGGTGGAGATCATGCGAGATGCCGGCGTGGCGTGTACCGACCTCGCGGCGGCCAATGCCGGCGTGCTCGTCGACTGGACACCGACGTTCCTCGAGAACTTCGAGGGAGAACCGCTGAAGAACGCGGCGGTGAGCGTGGCCGGCGAATCAATCCGAGGCGAACCGGTCGTGACCCGAACCGGGCTGGAGGGCGGACCGATCTACGGACTCGGCCCGCAGATTCGAGCGCAACTGAAGGAAGCGGGGCGCGCCACCCTCCACATCGACCTCCATCCCGACATCTCCCACAACGGACTCGGAATCCGTTTGGAGACCCGGCGTCCGAAGGACAGCGCCTCGACCTGGCTTCGGCGTGCCGGCATCAAGCCGGTCGGCGTCTCCTTGATGCGCGAGGCCACCGGCAACCAGCTTCCGAGCGATCCGGCTGTCACTGCGGCGCTGGTCAAGGCGGTGCCGGTTGCGGTGGTGGCGATGGCCCCGATCGAGCGGGCGATCTCGACTGCAGGGGGTGTGGCGTGGTCGGCTGTCGACGCATCACTGCAACTCCGAGACCGGCCGGGGGTCCACATCGTCGGCGAGATGCTCGACTGGGAAGCCCCGACCGGCGGCTACCTCCTGCAGGCCTGCTTCAGCACCGGAGCCTGGGCGGGCAAGTAACGCTGGGGACAGACCCCAGCGTTACTTGGGCCGTCCCGGCGAGAGGCTCGACACCGTGGGTTACCTTCACGCAATGGCCATCCCGTCCTCACTCGACCAGATCGACGCAGCCTTTCTGTCGGAGGTCCTCAGCCAGCCGATACGCACCGCCACCGCCGAACGCATCGCGGTCGGCACCGGCTTTCTCGGTGAACTCGCCCGAATCACGCTCGACTACGAGGGGGACGCGGACGGACCGGCGACGGTCATCGCCAAGATCCCCACCACCGACGGGGCCTTGAGGCCCGTGGGACTGATGCTCGACGTCTATCAGCGGGAGTGTCGAGCGTATGACGAGGTCGTGCCGCAGCTGAAGGTGCGAACGGCCGGGGCGTTCTACAACGGTTTCGACGTCGACGCGGAGGAGTACTGCCTCATCCTCGAGGACATCGCTCACATGACACCGGGGGATCAGGCCGCGGGTTGCTCACTGGACCAGGCGAGCGCCGCGATGGATGCGGCCGCGGGGTTGCACAGCCGATGGTGGCGCAGGGTCGAGCAGCTCGACTGGGTTCCGCCGATCGACAGCCCGCTCAACATGGGGTTGCAGGGAATGGTCGAGATGGCCTGGCCGGCGATCGTCGACCTCTATGCCGACACGCTGGGACCGGAGATTCTCGGCCACCTCGAGACGTTCCTGCCGACGGTCTCGCAGATGCTCACCACGGCGGGGCCGGTGAGCCACACGCTTACCCACAACGACTTCCGCCTCGACAACATGTTCTTCGACGACGGTGAACTCGTCCTGATCGACTGGCAGCTCGTCGGACGCGGTGATGGTCTCGGCGACGTGAGCCCGTTCCTTTCCATGAACCTCGACATCGAACTCCGCCGTGCTCACGAAACCGCGCTGCTGCGTCGGTACTTCGATGCGATGTCGAACGCGGGTGCCGGCTACCTGCACTTCGAGGATCTGGTCACCGCCTACCGCCTCAACCTCAACTTCTGGCTGCTGATGTACGCCTACTCGGGCACCACGGCGGGCGAGACCAATGATCGGTCGCGGGAGCTGTATCAGAACGCCGTGTCACGCTCGGCCGACGCCTATCGCGTCAATGCGGCGTGGGAACTCATCGGCTGGGACGACGCCCACGACCGTCTGCACTGATTCAGATGTCGACTTCGCCATTGACGCAGGTGACGGCGTCGCCGCCGACCCAGATCTCCCCGTCGGCCTCTTCGACGAAGACTCTGCCGGCACGGCCGAGGGCGGTGCCCTGGGCGGCGACGTAGGGCGACGACAGGGTGCCGTCGGCCAGTAGCCATTGAGCGAGAGCGGCGTTGAGTGAGCCGGTGACGGGGTCCTCGGCCGGCTGTCCCCCCGCACGGAAGAAGGCGCGGACCTCGATGGCGGGCTCGTCGACCTCGGTCGCGCCGACGGCGCCGATCTTGCCGATCACGCCGATCGGACTCGGCCCGACCACCCCGATGTCGTAGCTGTCGACGGCGCCGAAGTCGGGCTCGAGTGCGAGCACCGCGTCGGCGCTCGCGAGTCGGACTGCGATCCAGCCGGGGCCGTTGTCGCACCATTGCGCGTCAAGGATGTCATCGCGCGAGATCTGCAACACCTTGCAGACTCGAGCCACGTCGGCTTCGTCGGCCGCGCCACCGCGAATGAGCCCAGGGGCAGCGAAGGCGAGGCGTCCGTCGGACTGCCGCAGGCTCACCAGGCCGACACCACACTCCTGCACGATGGTGCCTTCGTTCGCGGGCACGCCACCGGCTTCGAGCCAGGCGTGACAGGTGCCGATCGTCGGGTGGCCGGCGAACGGCAGCTCAGATCCAGGTGTGAAGATCCGCACCCGGTAGTCGGCGGCCGGGTCGCTCGGCTGCAGTAGGAACGTGGTCTCGCTCAGGTTCGTCCAGTGGGCGAACTGCTGCATCTCGTCGTCGGAGAGATGGTCGGCATCGAACACAACGGCAACCGGATTCCCCTTGTAGGGGACTGCGGTGAAGACATCGACTTGCTTGAACGGACGCATCCGCCGAACCGTACTAAGTAACGCTGGGGTCTGTCCCCAGCGTTACTTGCGGAGTGCGCGGTATCGCCGGATGAGGGCGTTGGTGGACGCGTCATGGGCCAACACCGGCTCCTCGTCGGCGGTGAGTTCGGGCACGATCGCCACCGCGAGCACCTTGCCGAGTTCGACCCCCCACTGATCGAACGAGTTGAGGCCCCACACCACTCCCTGGGTGAACACCTGATGTTCGTACAGCGCCACCAGTTGGCCGAGCACCGACGGTGTGAGAGCCGGGGCCATGATCATCGTCGACGGTCGGTTGCCGGGGAACGAGCGGTGACTGACCAGCGCAGGTTCCGGCTCGGTCTCGGCCACCTCCTGCGGGGTCTTGCCGAACGCCAACGCCTCGGCCTGCGCGAAGCAGTTGGCGACGAGCAGATCATGGTGCGCCTCTGCGTCGACGAACACCTCATCGGTGTGGTCGGGTGAACCCATCACGATGAAGTCGGTGGGGACCACGGTGGTGCCCTGATGCAGCAACTGGTGGAACGAGTGCTGGCCGTTGGTGCCCGGCTCGCCCCAGATGATGGGTCCGGTCTCGTAGGTGACGGATTCGCCGTCGATCCGCACACGCTTGCCGTTGCTCTCCATGTCGAGCTGCTGGAGATAGGCCGGGAAGCGGTGGAGGTAACGAGAGTAGGGGAGGACAGCGCGGGTCGGCAGGTCACAGAACGTGCGGTACCAGACCTCGATGAGTCCGAGCAGCGCCGGGACGTTCGCTTCGATGGGTGTGGATGCGAAGTGGTCGTCCACGATGCGGAATCCATCCAGCATCTCGCCGAACGCTTCGGCACCGATGGCGAGCATGAGCGACAAGCCGATCGCCGAGTCCAACGAGTAGCGCCCGCCGACCCAGTCCCAGAAGCCGAACATGTTGGCCGTGTCGATACCGAATGCGGCGACCTCATCCGCGTTCGTCGAGACCGCGACGAAGTGCTTCGCCACGGCGTCGTCGCCGAGCCGGTCGATGAGCCAACCGCGGGCGGATCGCGCGTTGGTCAGCGTCTCCTGGGTCGTGAACGTCTTCGACGAGATCACGAACATCGTCGTGGATGGGTCCAGATCGCTGAGTGCCGCAGCGAGATCGGTGCTGTCGACGTTCGAGACGAACCGGCAGCGAAGGCGCGGGTGACGGAACGCAGCGAGGGCCTCGTAGGCCATCACGGGACCGAGATCAGACCCGCCGATGCCGATGTTCACCACGGTCTCGATCGGCATTCCGGTCGCCCCGACCCAGTCACCGTCGCGAACCCGGTCGGTGAAGGCGGCCATCTGTCGAAGGACACGGTGAACGTCCGGCACGACATCCACACCGTCGACTTCGATCATGCGGCTGGTGGTGGCGCGCAGCGCCGTGTGCAGGACGGCTCGATCCTCGGTCGAGTTGATGCGGTCGCCGCGCATCATGGCGGAGGTGCGACCGGCCACTCCGGTGGTCTCGGCCAGTGCCACGAGATCGGTGATCACGTCGGGGGTGACCCGGTGCTTCGAGAAGTCGACGACCAGGTCGCCGACCGAGAGGGTCATCCGCTCGACCCGGTCGGCGTCCTCGGCGAACAACGAACGCAGTTCGAGGTCGGAGAAGTGTTCGGCGTGCGTGCGCAGCGCTTGCCATGCGTCTGTCGTTGTGATGTCCACGAGGTCTCCTCGACCGCGTCACCCCGTCACTTGATCGCGACGGGCCCAGCCCTGTCCCCATCATCGCGGGTCGAGCACCCCGGGCAGGTGACCTATACGCGGGAGTCGTTTGCCTCATGTCGCTCAGCCGAATCATTTCTACGATCGGTTCCGAGCACAGATGCGTATGTCTTCCAACCCCTTCCGACTGTTTGTGATGAGCGTGGCCTCGGCCGCTGTCGCGTTCGTGATGATCAGCGGAAGCCTTCGTCTCGACGTGCCCGCGACCGAGATCGGACAGGCCGGTCTGGCCGTCGGCGACGACACCGCTCGCGCCGTCGAGCGAGTGGCCTACCGCCAGGACGTCATCCGAGTCGGTGATGTGATCGTCTCGGACGGTGCGCCGTTGGTTCCGATCGTCGATGAGGACATCGCGGCCACGTGGGAAATCGTCGACGCGATCTGGCCCGACTCACTTCGCGGCGAACTGCATCAACTCTCGGTCATCGAGGAGGAGGGCCGCGGCCTTGTTGGTGTGGTCCATCCCGCCGGAGCGGGCGGTTGGATTCTGAGCCTCGACGTCGCCGACCTCGACGACCGACTGCTGATCGAGGAGACGATCGTTCACGAGATCAGCCATGTGGTCACGCTCGCCCCCGAGGTGTTCACTTTCGGCGAGCAGCCCTGCGAGGGTGTCCGGATCGAGCTCGGTTGCGCGGCCGAAGGGTCCCTGCTCGCACGGTTCTCCGCGACGTTCTGGCCCGGTGATCAGGGTTCGGATTCTCTCGACGACTACGTCAATGACTACGCCATGTCCGGCGCCCACGAAGATCTCGCCGAGACGTTCACCGCCCTGGTCCGGGAGTGGCCGGTCAGCGGAGGTCAGATCGATGCCAAGCTCGCGATGCTCCAGGACGATCCTGGCCTCGCCGCCCTGGTGATCGAACTCCGCGCCAACCTCCCCTGACTCGGAGCTCGGAGCTCGGCGGCGGCCCGCCCCTCCCGTTCTGGAACTGGCGGCACATTTGGTCGGTGTCCGACGGTTTGTTCCGCCAGTTCGGACAGGGCGGGCAACGGACAGGGCGGGCAACGGACAGGGGGCAGGGGGCAGGGG
>JAERSO010000019.1 GCA_016845585.1 Acidimicrobiaceae bacterium
GGCGATGGCACGGTCCAAGAACCCGATGCAGGTTGCTGCTTTTTGGTCAGCGAGGACTTCGACGTAGGCGACGCGGCTGGTGTCATCGACACAGACGTGCACGGCTTCCCAACCGACGCGGCGGTTGTGGTGGCCAGGTCCTCGACCGGTGACGCGGTGGCCGGGTTTGTTGAAACGGCCGAGTTTCTTGATGTCGATGTGGATCAACTCGCCGGGGTGGCGCCGGCAATACCGGTTCGGTGGCTCGGGCGGTTCGAGCTTGGACAAACGGTTCAGCCCGATCCGTTTCAGCACCGAGGTTACCGTCGAGAGCGGCATCGAGAGTTTTTCGGCTATCTGGGGGCCGGTCATGCGCAACCGGCGCAACGTCTCGATGACCGCCACCATGTCATCAGGAGTTCGCGTTGGTGAGGTGTGCGGCCGCGAGGACCGATCCGTCATTGGTTCGCCCGCATCGAAACGGGCCAGCCATTTCTGGGTCGTGCGCTCACTGCAGCCAGCAGCGCCGGCCGCATCGACAATCTTCCAGCCGTCGACGCGGACTCGGGTGCACATCAGCTGACGCTGAAACGGACAAAGACGGGCGTTACCGTGAAGATCCACGGGTCTCCTTGAGGTGTGAGTGACTAAGCACCCTCATTCTCAAGGAGACCCACCAAACCGAACAACGTCCTCAGGATCTACAACTAGGCCGCTCCAACTCCGGGCGAGTGTCGCAACCGTCGGATCTCCGACGGTGACATGAGTGGTGTCACCCCTGGCTGGCGTTCCGCCGATGAGAAAGCGGGATACCGTAGCTACGCGAAACTGCCCTTCATGGAAGACCGAGATGGCGACAACTGACCCTGGAAGCGTGGCAGACGACGCTGGTCTCTCGCCAGTATTGGCACGCCCGCCGATCCCGCAGTATCTCGCCGACCTCTGGTCCCGCAGCCACTTCATCGCCACCGTGCCGATGAACCATGTCCGGTCGGCGAACATGGACACGATCCTCGGCAACCTCTGGTTCTTGGTGAACCCAGCGTTGCAGACGCTGGTGTACTTCCTGATCTTCGGTGTGGTGCTGGAGGTGGACCGAGGGGTTGACGACTACCTGAGCTACCTGGTGATCGGGATTCTCTGTTTCGCGTTCATCACCTCGTCGATGCTGGCCGCAGCCCGGTGTATGCAGGCGAACCTGACGCTCATCCGGTCGATGTACTTCCCTCGTGCGGTCATCCCGATCTCATCGATGCTCGCCAGCCTGTACACCTTTCTGCCATCGGTGCTGGTCATGACTGTGGTGGTCCTGGTCACCGGCGGTACACCCAGCTGGCGGTGGCTCTTCTTGCCCGTGGTCTTGCTGATGATGGTGGCGCTCACGCAAGGTGTGGTGTTCGTGGTGGCACGATTGGGCAAGGCGGTTCCCGATCTCCATGCCCTCTTGCCCCACATGATCCGGCTTCTGTTCTACTGCTCCGGTGTCTTGTTCGCCCCGCAGTCGTTCACCTCGAACGAAGTGGTGCTGTGGCTCTTCAAGGTCAACCCGTTCTTCGAAGTCCTCGAACTCTTCCGATGGGTCCTCATGGGGCGATCTGCGCCTCTCGAGATCTGGCTCATGGCATCAGGCTGGTCCGCCCTCGCACTCGCCGCGGGCGCCTGGTTCTTCTGGCGGGGCGAGATCTCCTACGGCACGTCCTGATCTCTGGGGCCACACGAGCTGGAACGGGCGATAAGATCGCGTGACCATGAGATCCCGAGTCAGCAGGGTGGACTGTCGACTCACGGCTGCGGAACGGGCAGTCGCGCAACAGGACCGGTGAACGACACGTGAGAACTCTCTCGTCTGCTGCTGCCAGCGCCCTTGCGGTTGCTGCTGCCGCATACTTCCTGACGACCACGATCGTGTCGGACGACGCGGCGGCCCTCGCCCCCGGTCTCGCCGCCATGGCAGTGCTGGTCGCCGGGTTGCTTCTCACCGTCCATCACGCCTACCTGATCGTGCGCACCATCGCGTACGCCAGTGGCCGAGGCGATGCTGGGAGAAGCTGGATTTCACGGCGGCGCGAGCTCGTGGCGGGCTCGCTTCCCTCGGGGAGCCGACGCACGGTTGTCAAGCGGATCGCGTTCCTCACAATCAGCTTTCTGCTTGCGCCCGCCGCAATCGTGGCTGTGTCCATCGTCGCGGTCATCGCTCTGGTCGGCTTGTTGGTCGCTGTGATCGTGGACAGTGTCCCGGGAGAGACCGCCGGTTTGATCATCGGTCTCGTCTCATTCGCGGCGGTGTCTGCCCTTCTGACCGGTGCGCGGGCCGCGCTGGCAGCGGTGATCTTCCCGGAACGAGACGGGCCGGCAAAGCCACTCGTCGCCTTCGGCGCGCTCCCCGCAAAGCGTGCATCGGTGTCTTCGATGCGGTCCTTCGGTATCCGGAGTGTTCTCGCTCAGTTGGCCAACCCCGTGCCGGCGTTGGTGCTGCTGCTGGCGGCTGCGGTTCCGGTGCTCGTCGCAGCGGACCTCCGTGGCGTCGAACTGGGTGTCGTCATCGGACTCTTGGCACTGCATCTCGCCTTCACGAACTGGGCGCTGTTCACTGCCTCCCGGCAATGGTGGCGTCAGCTGCAAAAGACCAGTCCGACTCCAAGGGCACGCCGGGCCGCGAAGACTCCGAAGAGCTTCCCCCGTGGCACGATGGCGCCGACACAACGAACACTGGTCGATCTCGTCACGCCCCTCGGGCCCAACTCCGATGTGGCTGAGCTCGGCGGGCTTCTGGCCGATCATCGAGCGTTCGATGTCACCCCGGTGCGCTGGTCCATCATCACCGAACCCGGACGCGTCGAAGAGGTCGCTGACTTCCTCCGCGAGTTGTTCGTCCTTCACGCATGTCGCCCTGCGGGTACCAGAGTCCGAGTCCTGAGCTCGACAGAAACGGGTGCGGGTCCCAAGCGAAACATCGGCGCTCGTCAGGCCACCGCTCCGTTCCTGACCTTCATCGACTCCGACGATCGTCTCGATCTCCAGCGGCTCATGGCCGCGGTGAGCAGCGCACTGGTGCGAGAGAAGGCGCTGCAGAGCGTTCACCTCTTCCCGTACCAGTATCAGAACCCCGACGGCATGTTGACACGTACTCCTGGCGAGCCCCATCAGGCCTCGATCACGCATCACCACTGCTCGCGCCTGTGGCCGAGTGGGCTGTTTCGATCGGGACTCGCGTCATACCGCGACTGCGACTACGAGGCCGCCATCTTGGCCGTCGACATGGGCAGCGTTGTGGATCACTGCATCCATGTCGACCCGCAGTTGGCGTTCCTGACCTATGACGACCATCGTGATTCGCCAGCTCGTTTGACGCGCACCACCAAGGACCCGAGTCTGCTCGTTCGTCGGCTGGCCGAGGAGGCACTGGCGGAGAGCAAACGGCCACCGGCTGCGAAGACCTCGGAACGCGAACGCGCACTCATCGCGACGCTCGTCGGTCGGATCGCTGCGGAGATGGCGTGGGGCCGGGCGTCAACCCTCGACACTATGCAGGCGGGGCTCGACGAGTTTGCTCCGTACGCCAAGGAGCGCGGAAACGAGGTCGAGATCTCGGCCGAGATGATCGCGAGAAATGTCGAAGGTGTCCGTCGACGCAGCGATCTGGCGCGAACATCAGCGAACGACCGCGGTCTGATGTCGTTTCTCCGCGACGAGCTCTCGGCGCGAGTCCCTCGCTCGACCCCGTTGGCTGCGCCGAACTCGGATGGGACTTCCGAGCAGTTCGCCGACGAGCGGCGTCTCGGGCTGCTCATCGGCTTGATGAACGCTGACGTCATGAAGGCCCGCACCAGTGATCTCGCGCCAACGGTCTTCTACAACCTGGCGGGTGACGAATACGCAACCGCTCAGCGAGCGGTCAGCTTCTACGCCCGCAGGCCCTATTTCGTGATCGAGTCCGATCCTGAGATTCCGCTCGGGGACGTAGAGGTCTTCGATCCGGCCGACCGTTCCCGCCAGCGCCTCGGCAGCTTCGCCGAGGACCGGTTGATGAGCAGTAAGCTCCTCCGACTGTGGGACCGATTCTACCCGTCCCTGTCAGAGGTCGAGCAGATGCGGGCACACGTCGTATTGCAGGGCCTTTCGACGCGAGCCACTGAGTCCATGGTCCGCCTGGTCGCCACCGGGCCATCGAGCGGCGCCTCGCTACACGACGAGACGGCTGGGCCTGACGTGTGCACCGTCTGCTGCAACAGCTGGGTTCGTCAACCCGGACGAATGGCCGAGATGGGAGCGAAGATCCTCACCGCCGCCGATCCGATCTTCCATGCCGGTCCCTCCGAGTACGCCCACCAGTTTCGGTCCGACCTGACCGATTGGCTCCGGTCCGACACTGAACACCTCTTCGTGACCGTCTCGCGCGACATCGGCATCTACCTGAGCGAACTGCCGGCTGACGTGCACGATCAGGTCATCGCCCCTGCGTTCGAGCCTGCGATCGACCTCGACAATCCCATTCCGCTGGAGACTGGTCGCGTTCAGCCATTCCCCAACATCATGACCTTGCTGATGTTGCCGCTGGCCGAACACCTGCAACCGTCCGAGCTGAGGTTGTACGGCTTCGATGGAGGGGCCAAAGGTGCCGAGGAATACTGGCAGTACGACTCCAGCCTCAACTACTCCGAAGAGCTGCAGCAGTCGGTTCGTGACTGGCATCCTGAGTTCTTCCGGGTCGACTACCAGCAGTATCGCGACGACCACGATCAACACATCGCCATGTGGCTGGATCGACTCACGCAACAAGGGATACGGGTTGGGGCCAGTGCGCCGTCCAACGTTCCCGCCGTGGATGCCGCATACCGGACGGGCCCTGCCGTGGTGAAGAGCGGAGCTGATCGGTGATGATGAAGCAAACCGTCAAGGTTGATGAAGTGGACGCGGCGCGCGAGGCGCTCTTCGACTCCGGCCTGATCGAGCACAACAAGACCATGGTGGATGTCGGTGCCCACAAGGGCACCTCCTTCGGCCCGTTCGTCCGTGCCGGCTGGGATGTCTGGGCCTTCGAGCCGAGCACGGTCATGTACGACGGGCTGATCGAGCGATACGGGCATTGGCGAAACCTGCAGGTATTCCCCGTGGCCGTCTCCGACACGATCGCGGACGATGTCAGCTTCTTCGTGTCCGAGCAGAGCACGGGCATCAGCTCGCTTCTCGACTTTCATGAGTCCCACGAACTCTCGGAAATGGTGGCCACGCGACGGCTTGATGCACTGCCCTTCGACGAGTTGGATTTCTTGAAGATCGACACCGAGGGGTTCGACAGGAATGTCTTCCGAAGCCGGGGTGCCCTCGTCCCCAAGGTCATCGTCACAGAGTACGAGGACAACAAGACGCTCTCGCTCGGCTACTCGGCCGGGGACTACGCCGAAGAGCTGGTCGCTGCCGGCTACTACGTCTGGGCGAGTGTCTGGAACCCGATCGTCCGCTATGGCGGCGATCATTCCTGGCGAAGCCTGTTCCGGTACACGGGTAGCGCTCCCGAGACCGATACCTGGGGCAACTATGTGGCCGTCCACGAGAGCGTGGGCATAGATCCCGCGACGATCGAAGCCCACCTGATCGAAGCATTCCCCCAGCCATGAAACCCCTTGCGTTGTCGGCGCGAGACGTCTCGATCACGTACCGCACGTATCTCGATCCCCCGCAGGGCCTCCGCAATCGTCTGAAGTCGCGGTCCGGATCTCGCCGATACCGCGACATCAACGCGGTCACCAACGCCTCGTTTGACATCCGCGAGGGCGAGAGTGTTGGGATCATCGGCCACAACGGCGCCGGCAAGTCGACGGTTCTCTTGGGGTTGGCGGGACTACTGGAGTTGACCGGTGGCGAGGTCCTGGCCAAGAGCCGACCAGCCCTGTTGGGTGTCGGCGCGGTACTCAACCCCGCGCTCTCCGGTCGTCGCAACATCGAGATGGGCTGTCTTGCGCTCGGGATACCCAAGGCCGATCTCAAAGGTCGCGTCGAACAGCTTCTCGACTTCACCGGCCTTCAAGAGTTCGCCGACGTTCCGCTGCGGGCGTACTCCTCCGGGATGAAGGCCCGGCTCGCCTTCACGGTTGCCACGACCGCAGTACCCGACATCCTGCTGATCGACGAGGCGCTCGCGGTCGGTGACAAGGACTTCTACGAACGAGCGGTTCAGCGCCTCGACGAGATTCGGAGCGGCGCTGGCTGTGTTGTTGTGGTCAGTCACAATATGAGCGAAGTCAAACGGATGTGCGACCGCGTGATTTGGATGGACCACGGCACTGTGATCGCCGACGGCGGGTCAGCGGGCGTCGTCGCCGAATATCAGGCCTCGTCTGCATCACTCAGTGCGACCCCGTCGAACTGACTGCTCAGATCAGCGGCGGACGCCCCAGTCGGGCCAGCCGAAAGACGGTGCGCCAGCTCATCGGGTCACGTGGCCCGAAGCGGGTCGTCCAGCCGTTCACGGTGCCACCCACATGCGCGGCGATGCTGGTCGGGCGAGTGATGTTTCGAACGGCGGTGATGATCGTCCAGTTGACGACGTAGAGAACCGCCAGCGGGAGCGGTAGCGCCCGGTGCGCCAACCAAACCCTGTTCCGGGCCGTCTTCCGGTGGAAGTCGTCGTGACGGGACGGATCGGTCTGTGGATGCAGCATCCGGAGATCGGAACGAAATCGGACCGACCAGCCCGTGTCGATCAGCCGCCATGCGAGATCGGTCTCTTCGAGCCCATAGAAGAACTGTTCGCACAAGCCTCCTGCGGCCGCGAGTGCTTCGGCACGAACTGCGCTGGCTCCCCCGGGGAACGACGTGACATCTGAGGAGCGCCCGAAGTTGGGCCGCAATGACGGATGGTGCCGCCGACTACTGGTGCCGTTCTCATCCACGATACGAAACGCGACGACGCCGAGGTCCGCGCGCTCATCGAACGCCGCAACGACCTCGGCCAAGAGGTCGTCGCCCAGGAGTTCACCGTCATCATCCAGGAACACGATTACCGGCGCCGATGATGCGGCTGCTCCGAGGTTGCGACCGGCCGGGATCCCGACGTTGTCGCCGGGTTCCACGACGGTGTCGGCCTCGCTTCGATCCGGGTCACCACCATTGACGACGAGGACGACCTCCGCATCCACGTCTCGTTGGCGGAGAACCGAACTGATCGCGCGGGTGAGCGCAGCGGGTCTGTCTCCCATGGTGAGAATCACGACGGAGAGTTCGGGCACTGGGGCACCCTACCGACCCGGTCGACACCGATAGGCTCATCGTCGTGACGAACCGGATATCGGTAGTGATCCGCGCACTGAACGAGGCAGAGCACCTGCCTGCCTTGTATGCGGGGCTGGAGACGCAGACCCGACCGGCCGACCAGATCATCCTCGTCGACTCCGGATCTGTCGATGATTCCGTCGGGATCAGCGAGGCGGCCGGCGCAGACATCGTTCGCATCGCGCCTGACGATTTCTCGTTCGGCCGAGCACTCAATCTTGGGTGCGACTTTGCTGACGGCGATGTGCTGGTGTTCGTCAGCGCGCATGTCTACCCGACCGACGATCAATGGTTGGAGCGCCTCGTCTCTCCCTTTGACGACCATCCCGAGGTCGCCCTGGTGTACGGCCGCCAGATTGGGGACGAGGACCGGACCGCCTTCTCCGAAATGGAGATCATGCGCCGATGGTTCCCGGATCGTTCCGATCATGACCAGGACCATCCGTTCTGCAACAACGCGAACTGTGCGGTGCGCCGCTCGGTCTGGCAGCACATGCGCTACGACGAGGAACTGACTGGCCTCGAAGACATGGACTGGGCCAGGCGCGCCCTGGCCGGCGGCCATCGGATCTGGTACGAGTCCGGTGCGACGATCGTGCACATTCACGAGGAGGAGTTGGCCAAGACGGTCAACCGGTATCGACGCGAGGCCATGGCGCACAAGCGTGTCTTCGGTCATCAGCGCATGTGGGCGGTCGAGGCGATCGGACTCTTCATCGCCAACGTGTTCCGTGATTACCTGGCGGCGGTGCCTCGGCGGAAGCTCTCGCGGAATCTCACCCGGATTCCGCAGTTTCGATGGGCCCAGTTCTATGGCGCCTGGAAGGGTTTCCGCGAGGATGGCCACCCGACGGGGTTGCTGAAGCGGCGGTTCTACTACCCAAAGGGATTCACCCCCCGGTCAGAGCGCCAGTCCGGCTGACAAGGAGTACGCAGATGTTGGAAGTTGTCGCGTTCGTGCCCATGCGGCATTCGAGCGAACGTGTTCCGGGCAAGAACTACCGGTTGCTGGACGGTGCACCACTGTTTCACCACATGGTTCGCACGCTCCAGGGGTGTCCCGAGGTTCGACAAATCGTGATCGACACGGACAGCCCCACGGTTGATGAACAGTGCGCCGAGGAGTTCCCGGAAGTTCTGGTGCTGGAGCGGCCCGAGCACCTCCTGGGTGGTGAGACCCCGATGACAGCAGTCCTTCAGCACGATGCGTCTGTTGTCGACAGTGATTGGTATCTCCAGACGCACTCCACCAGTCCGCTGCTGAGGAGCTCGACGATCTCTGCTGGATTGGCCGCCCTGGAGGCGCAGTTGGAGAGGTATGACTCACTCTTCTCGGTGACCCGTCTTCAGACGCGGCTCTACGATGCTGACTTCCGAGCGGTCAACCATGACCCCTCGGTCCTGCTCCGCACCCAGGACCTGCCGCCGCTCTATGAGGAGAATTCCGGGATGTACATCTTCAGCCGAGACCAGATCGCAGCGGGTCGCCGAATCGGTGAGCGGCCACTCCTCTTCGAGATCGATCCGCTGGAGTCCACGGATATCGACGTCGAGGCCGACTTCGTGCTCGCCGACACGCTGCATCGCATGCAACGGGAGGGATTGTTGTGAGAGTTGCCGTTACCTGCGCCCACCTGATCCGAGACCTGGCCCATTGGCAACCGGCCATGGAAGCGGCGGGATTCGAGGTCGTGGCCGCTGACATTCCCGGGCAGCATCTGGAAGGCGATCCACTCGTCGAGGCGATGGAGGGCTGCGTTGGTGTCGTCGCCGGCGACGACAAGTTCACCGCTGAGGTCCAGGATCGACTGCCGGATCTCAAGGTCATCTCCAAGTGGGGAATCGGCGTCGACGGGATCGATCGGCAGCATGCCGCGAAGCGCGGGATCGTGGTCACGAACACTCCGGGTGCGTTCGACGACGAGGTCGCCGACATCGCGATGGCCTACACGGTGATGCTGCTCCGTCAGCTGGTCACCATCCATGAGACCACCCGTGATGGCGGGTGGGAGCGACCGGCAGGTCACTCGCTCGGTGATCTGCGTCTCGGTGTGATCGGGCTCGGCGGTATCGGCCGGGCTGTCGTGCGGCGTGCCGCGGTCGCGGCGGCTGATGTCGTCGGTTGCGATCCGTCTCCCGAGAGCCAAGCCCTCGCCGTAGAGGCCGGCGCGCGCATCGTCGATATCGACGAGCTCATGGCGACCAGCAATGTGATCTCGGTCAATGCTCCGCTGACCCCGTCAACTCTCCACCTGGTCAACGCGGGGCGGCTCGCGACGGTGCCGGATCTCGCGTACCTGGTCAACACCGGGCGGGGTGACGTCGTCGACACCGTTGCGCTCGCGGACGCGCTCACAACCGGTCGATTGGCGGGTGCCGCAGTCGACGTACTGGAGGAGGAACCTCCGAGCCCCGAGAACCCGATCCGACACGCTCCCAACGTGATCTTCGGTTCGCACAACGCGTCGAACACCTATGAAGCCTCGGCCCGAGTCCACCGTCGTTCCATCGCCAACATGGCCGAGCAACTCGGCGTGGCGATCGAGTTGCCGTGATGGCTCGCACCGCGCTCATCACCGGGGTGACCGGGGGAATCGGTCGTGCGGTGGCCGAGCAGTTCGGTGCGCACGGGTGGAGCGTTGTCGGCGTGGGCCGACAGAAGCTGGAGACACCGTCGTTCCTCGACCGCTACGAGATAGCCGATCTGTCCCAGCCGGGCGCGGTCACGGATCTCTTCGAGCGGCTCGACCTCGAGCGCCTCGACACCATTGTCAACAATGCCGCGCTGCAAGTGAACAAGTCACTGGTCGACACCACCGACGCCGAATGGGAATCGGTGATGAACGTCAACCTCCGGGCCGCGTTCGAAGCCATCCGTGCCGCGCATCCACTCCTGGCGGTCACGCGCGGGTCGGTCGTCAACGTCGGCTCGGTTCACGCCGTGGCAACCTCGATCAATGTTGCGGCGTACGCGATATCCAAGTCGGCGCTCTCCGGTCTGACACGGTCGGCAGCGCTTGAACTCGGATCCGATGGCATTCGAGTCAACGCCGTGCTTCCTGGCGCGGTCGACACGAAGATGTTGCGGGACGGATTGAGCCGACGGCCTCACCCCAAAGGCCCAGACGGGAACCTCTCGGCGCTCGCGGAACGTACCCCTTTGGGAGTGGTCGCCAGTCCCGAACAGATTGCCCCGTCTGTGGTGCACCTGGCCGACGGCGAGCAATCGCCGTACACGACCGGTCAGTGTCTCGTGGTCGACGGTGGTGCCTCCCTCCGGCTGGGTACTGAGTGAATTGAAGGCCGTCACCCTGGCCCGGGTAGGAGCCGAACTCGGGGAAGGGCCGCTCTGGCGCACAGAAACATCTGAGGTTCTCTGGGTCGACATTCTCCGTGGTGAAATCCACGCGCTCGGCTTCGATGGGATCGATCGGCTGGTCGCCACACTCGACGAGCCGGTCGGGGCGGTTGCACTCGACCGTGCTGGGCAGATCTTCGCCGCCACGCCTCGGGGCCTCGTTGACCTCGACGGCCGTCTTCACGCCGCCATCCCGGCGGAAGCGGATGATCTCAGAATGAACGACGGGAAACCGGACCCCCTAGGCCGGTTCGTCGGAGGGACGATGACTCTCGGGGAACCGAGGCCCAGTGCGGGGTCACTCTGGTCGCTCAACGGTCAGGATCCACAGAAGCTGGTGTCGGGCGCGACGATCAGCAATGGGCTCGCATGGAACGCAGCCAGCACCGAGATGTACTGGATCGACACGCCGACCGGACGAATCGACATCTTTGACTACGACGCCGCGAGCGGTGGCGCGATCAATCGCCGAACATGGGTGGAGATTCCTGCCGACGTGGGTTCTCCCGACGGGATGTGCATCGATTCCGAGGGAGGTCTTTGGGTGGCGCTCTGGGGAGGCAGCGCCGTGCATCGGTACGAGGCCGGTGAGCTGACCGCCGTCGTCGAGATACCCACACCGCTCGTCACGTGCCCGACGTTCGCCGGGCGAGAGCTCGACAGGTTGGTGGTTACGACCGCATCCATCGAGCTCGACGAGCCACGCGACGGCGCAGGCGACATCTACCTTGCGGAGGTCGGTGTGACAGGAGTGGACCCCTACCGGTTGGGTGAGTGGATCTGATGATCGAGATGTTTGCCCATCTGGACGGTGAGCCCCAAGGCCCGGCGGTGATTCTCGTCGCTCAGGCCGGCTACCACCTGGACGAGATGGGGCCCCTCGCGGCTGCGCTGCGGCGCCGGGGGATCCCAGCTCAGGTCTGTACTCCGGTCCCTCCGGCCAGCGTCGGTCGGAGGTTTCGGCCAAGCATGCGTCGGTACCGGGGTGTGCTCACAGCTGCCGGGTCGACGGGTCAACCGACGGAGAGTTTCCAGTCCGTGACGGAGCGAGCTCTCGGACTCGTGGTGATGAACGATTGGGGATTGACCCGCGCACTCGTCGACGCCGTTGCTCAGCGGGGCAGGCCCACGTTTGGCTGGGTCGAAGGGGTCCAGGACTTCGATGACGTCGATACAGGTAGAGACCGTCATGCGTACCGATCCGTCTCCCACGCTTTCTGTCTCGGAGACTTCAGTGCGGAGAAGCTGCGCGGATGTGATGTCACCACCGTGGGGAGCTCACGCCTGCGGAAGATGTGGACAGAGCCGCCGGTCGACAACGTGGCGAGCCCGATGGTCACCATCAACTCCAACTTCACCTACGGCGTGTTCGCCGACGTCCGGCGCGAGTGGGGGAAGGATGCGATCGGAGCGTGCCGTTCGTCCGGACTGCCGTTCACACTTTCTCGCCACGAGGCCGAACGTGGGGTTGCGTTCGACATCCGGGCGAGGCGACATGACGTGAGCGCGCTCCTTTGCCGGTCAACACATCTCATCTCGCGATTCAGCACGCTCGGATATGAAGCACTGGTGCGTGGAGTACAGCTCGTGTACTAC
>JAERSO010000020.1 GCA_016845585.1 Acidimicrobiaceae bacterium
CGCATGGGATCGCACCGGCCGACAAGTGGGAGAAGCTCCGCTTCTGTGAATCAACCCATGACTACGAGGCCGTCAGCCCGAGCGGGGTCTACCGCGGGGCCTACCAGTTCGACATCCAGACCTGGTACACGGTCGGCGGAAGCGGCGACCCGATCCAGGCACCGCCGGAAGAGCAGGACGCCCGCGCCCGCGAGCTCTACGCTCGCCGTGGTGATCAACCCTGGCCGGTGTGCGGCCGTCACCTCAAGTAGGTCGGCCGATGACGGAACTCAGCCGAAGAGCCGCCGAGCGGTCCGGCTGACCACACCTGGTTCGGGTGGGGTCCATCCCTCGGGCAGGAGATGCGGGGCCCGTTCGCTCAGCACGCTCATCACCTGATCGGCCGACGGGTTGACCATCGCGACGTCCTCGATCACCACGGTCGGCACGGTCTCGTTGCCGTTCGCGAGTTCTCGCACGGTGGCGGCATGGCCGGGGTCATCCCAGATGTTGTGCTTGGCGAGCGGAATCCCGGCCTTGTCCAGGGAACGCTCGAGCATCATGCAGAAGCCGCAACCGGGTCGCCAGTAGTAGTCGACTGCATCGAGTTGCTCGGTCCCTGCTTCAGTCATGCGTTCGTTCCTCGGTAGACGACTCTCGTGTGAACCCCATCTTGTCGTGATTCGTTCCCATTGGGACTGTCACACTCGCAGAGTACGGTCGTGCATCATGGCTTCAGCTCACGATGCAGCAGTCCGGGCGGAGGGTCTCGCCCGCCGTTTCGGTGAACTGGACGCGGTCGCCGGCGTGGACCTCGCTGTCGAGCCGGGGGAGATCTACGGATTCCTCGGCCCGAACGGGGCCGGCAAGTCCACGGTGGTCCGCATGCTCACCACCTTGTTGGCGCCGACCGGCGGCCGGGCGTGGGTCAATGGTCTCGACGTGGTCGAGCATCCCGGCGATGTCCGCTTCCTGATCGGTGTCGCGCTCCAGGAAGCAGGGCTCGACGCCAAGATGACGGGTCGCGAGGTTCTGGTGACGCAGGGGCGACTCTTCGGGCTCACCCGCCATGAGATCGACCAGCGGATCGACGATCTCTCGCCGATCCTCGATGTCGCCGCCATCGACCGCCTCGTCGGCACGTACTCAGGAGGCATGGCGCGCCGCCTCGATCTGGCCACTGCACTCATGCACAATCCCACGGTCCTGTTCCTCGACGAGCCCACCACCGGGCTGGATCCCCCCGGGCGTCTGCGCGTGTGGGATGAGGTTCGTCGTCTCAACGAGGAGGTCGGCATGACGCTCTTCCTCACCACCCAGTATCTGGAGGAGGCCGACGAGCTCGCCGATCGGGTCGGCATCATCAATGCCGGCGCACTCGTGGCGGAGGGCACGCCGAGCGAGCTGAAACGATCGATCGGCGTCGACGTCATCACGGTGCAGGTCGACGGTGACCCGCACGCGGCACAACGGGCACTCGAAGAAATCGAGGGCACGGATTCGGTCGATGCGTTCGGTTCGGAGCTGCGGGTCAGTGCATCCGAGGGCGGTCGGCTGCTGAGTCCGGTGGCCCTCGCGCTCGACCGAGCCGGCGTTTCCGTTCGCGAACTCTCCATGCACAGTCCGACACTCGACGACGTCTTCCTCGACGTCACTGGCACCCATCTCGAAGGAGGAACGGCATGACTGCAGAGATCACGGCCCGTCCCGCCGGATTCTTCCGCGACGTCGGTTCGATCGCCGCACGGTCGATCCGCCAGCTCCCGCGCGATGCGGAGTTCATCGTTCCGGCCCTGTTCATCCCGGTGTTCTTCCTGATCGTGAACGTGGGGTCGCTGCAGAACGTGGCGTCGTTCACCCAGATTCAGATCGACTACAAGGCGTATCAGCTACCGGTTGCCCTCGTCTTCGCCGTCACGGGCGTCACGCGGGCACCCGCGCTCGTGTTGAACATCCAGGAGGGCTACTTCGACCGTCTGATGCTCACGCCAGTGTCACGGCGAGCGCTTCTGCTCGGCCACATGGCAGCCGATTTCGTGTTGGTGATCTGCCTCGCCGTCCCGGTGGTGGTGGTGGGGTTCATCATCGGCGTTCGCTTTCCGACGGGGCCGCTCGGTGTTCTGATGTTCCTGCTCCTGGCCGCCTCGTGGGGTGTTGCGTACACCGGTATCCCGTACGCCATCGCCCTGAAGACCGGGAACCCGGGAGCGGTCAACTCGAGCTTCATGATCTTCTTCCCGTTCGCGTTCCTCACGACCTCGTATGTGCCACTGGATGCGATGACGGGCTGGATGGGCACGATCGCCCGCTACAACCCGGTCACCTATCTGCTCGGGGGGCTACGGTCGCTGTTCATCGAATGGCAGTGGACCGAGCTCGGAAAGTCGGCACTGGCCATCCTCGTGCTCGCGCTGATCACCCAGACGATGTCGTTCAAGGCGCTCAGGGGTCGAGTGCGACAGAAGTAGGTCGACGGGCTTGGGGCTGGCGCTCGTAGCCTGCGCCGGGTGATCCTGGTCGATATCGAGAACGTGAGCATGAGCCGGCCCAACCGGCCGCTCTTCACCGACGTCTCGGTCACGGTGGCATCGGGCGACCGCCTCGGCGTCGTCGGCATCAACGGCACCGGCAAGTCGACCCTGCTCTCGGTGATCGCCGGCACCCGCGCACCGGAAGGTGGCACGGTTCGCCGGGGCCGCGGCGTCACGGTCGCGGCGCTCGATCAGGTGACGCAGTTGCCCGAGGGGACGGTGCGAGACGCGGTCGGCGCGGGGTGGCGAGGGGAAGCGGCGCTCGACCGGCTCGGACTGGGTGACATCCTCGATCAGTCGACCGACACGCTCTCCGGCGGCCAGGAGAAGAGGGTGGCGCTCGCCCGAGCGCTCGTTGCCGACGCCGACCTGCTCATTCTCGATGAGCCGACCAATCATCTCGATGTCGATGCCATCGAGTGGCTGGAGAGCGAGCTGCGTGCCTTCCGCGGCGGACTGGTCGTCGTCACCCACGATCGGCATGTGCTGGACCGGGTCTCGAGTCGCCTCCTCGCACTCGACCGGGGCGCCTCGTTCGTGCACGACGGCGGCTATGACGGCTACCTCGAAGGACGGGCCGCTCGCGAGGAGCGAGCCGCGGCCCACGAATCGACCCGTCGCAACCTGGCTCGCACCGAGCTGGCCTGGCTGCGCCGTGGAGCCAAGGCGCGCACGCGGAAGAGTCGATCGCGGACCGAGCGCGCCAACGAGCTCATCGCAGGAGGGCCCCAGGCGGCGGCCCGTGAGGGCGATCTCGACCTTGCGCAACTCCATTCGGGGACGCCGCGCCTCGGCGATCAGG
>JAERSO010000021.1 GCA_016845585.1 Acidimicrobiaceae bacterium
GTCTCGTGCCCGAGCCGTCGGGCGGTGCGGATGACTCGGCGGGCGATTTCGCCCCGGTTGGCGATCAGCAGGCGCATGACATCACATCCGATACACCAGGCCGGGGCCGGGTGCGGGTTCGTCTTGACGGGCAGCGATGGCGAGACAGAGTCCGAGCGCATCGCGGGTGTCGACCGGATCGATCAGGCCGTCGTCCCACAAACGGGACGTGGCGTAGTACGGATCGGACTGGGTCTCGTACTGGTCGCGGATCTCCGCGCGGATCGCGGCGATCTCCTCATCGGTGGTCTCCGCCCCCTTCATACCGCCGAGGCGGATGTCGACGAGCACGGTCTCCGCGGTGTCGGCGGCCATCGTGGCGATCCGGGAGTTGGGCCAGGCGAAGAGCATCCGGGGGTTGAAGCCTCGCCCACACATGCCGTAGTTGCCGGCGCCGTAGGAGCCGCCGATCAGCACGGTGTACTTCGGCACGGTGGCGTTGGCCACCGCGGCCACCATCTTGGCGCCGTTCTTGGCGATGCCACCGACCTCGGAGTCACGCCCGACCATGTAGCCCGACGTGTTTTGCAGGAAGAGCAGCGGGATCCGGCGTTGCTCGCAGAGTTCGATGAAGTGGGTGGCCTTGAGAGCGGCCTCGCTGAAGATGATCCCGTTGTTGGCAATGATGCCGACGAGGTGACCCCAGATCCGAGCGAAGCCGACGATGATCGACTCGCCCCACTCGGGCTTGAACGCCGAGAACTCCGAGCCATCGACCATGCGAGCGATGATCTCGGTGGCGTCGAAGGGGATGCGATCGTCGGCGGAGATGATGCCGTAGATCTCTCCGGCGTCGTAGAGCGGCGCCTTGGGTTCCTGCCAGTCGGCCCACGACTGCCGATCGGCGATGGCACGCTGGTTCGTGGTCTCGCAGATCTCGCGGAGCTTGCCGTAGGCCTCCTGCTCGCTGGCCGCCATGTAGTCGCTCACGCCGGACTGGCGAGTGTGGAGTTCGGCGCCGCCGAGGTCATCGGGCTCGATGATCTCGCCGAGCGCTGCCTTCACGATCGGGGGACCGCCGAGGAAGATCCGACCGATTCCCTCGACCATGATGACCTCATCGCTGAGGGCGGGTACGTACGCGCCCCCGGCCGTGCATCCGCCGAGCACGACCGAGAGCTGGGGGAGGCCTTGGGCCGACAGGCGAGCCTGTCGGTAGAACGAGCCGCCGAAGTGGTCCTTGTCCGGGAAGATCTCGTCCTGCAGAGGCAGGAAGGCGCCGCCGGAGTCGACGAGGTAGATCACGCCGAGTCCGTTTTCCTCCGCGATCTCCTGGGCCCGCACATGCTTCTTGATCGCCATCGGGACGAGCGACCCGCCCTTCAGAGTGGCGTCGTTGGCGATGAAGACGTAGGGGGCACCCTGGACAATGCCGATGCCGGTGACGATTCCGGCCCCGGGCACCTCGTCGTTGTACTGGCCGTGACCGGCGAGCGTGGAGAACTCGAGAAACGGCGTGTTGTGGTCGCTGACGAGGTCGATGCGATCGCGCACCATGACCTTTCCCCGGGCCAGGTGTCGCTCGATCGAACGTTCGCGGCCCTGGCCGCCGTCGATTGCCGACTGCATCCGCTCCTTGAGTGTGGTGACCAGCGATTCGTAGGCGGTGGCGTTCTCCGCGAACGTGGCACCGCCGGTGTCGATTCGTGATTCGATCGGTCTCATGCGGCAGCCTCCTGTGCGAGTCCGTCCCAGAACTGGTTGGTGATGGCGGTGGCGAGGTCGTCGAGGTTGCCCCGGCCCGAGTCGAACCATTCGACGCTCGCGTTCATCGCGCCGAAGAGGAGCAGGCGATGCAGGCCGAGCGGCGCGGAGTCGTCGATGGCGCCGGCGGTCACGAGCTCGCCGAGGAGGTCGGTCCACATTGCCTCGTAGGCATCGCGTACGGGCACGATCGCCTCACGGACCTCCGCCGGCGCGGTCCGAAAGGCGGTGACATGGGCCGCCGTGTAGGGGCCGTTCTCGAACAGGGCCGCGAGGTGGGCTCGAACATGGGCACCGACACGGTCACGCGCCGGCTGATCGCCGGTCGCCTCCGCAGCCTCGTTGAAGGCGCGGACCATGACCTCGATTCCGCGGTCGAAGATGGCGGCGAGCAGTTCGTTCTTGGAACCGAAGTGGTAGTAGAGCGAGCCCGCTTTCATCCCCACCAGATCGGCGATCTGGCGGAGTGACGCCCCGTCCACACCTCGTTCGATGAACAGTTCAGCGGCGACATCCATGATCCGCTGCTTGCCTGCGGGGGCGTTCGTCGTCACGGCCATGGAAGAAACCTACCTAACGGCCGTTAGGTCGTCAAGAGGCCGGGACCTCGGCCCCTACTCACACCGGGTCGAACGTGCCTACGTTGACCACATGTACCAGCGAATTTTCGTCCCCGTTGATGGCTCGCAGCGTTCGTGGGATGTCGTCGAACCGGCGGCAGCTCTGGCCGGCCGTTGGGACTGCCCTCTTGAGATCGTCTCCGTCGTTCGCTTCGAGTCCGTTCGAAGCCAGGTGGAAATCGAGATGCGCCAGCAGGTGGAAGCCGCCGATTGGCCGACCGACACCACCGCCACCGTCCTCGCCGGTATCGACCGATCCCCGGGCGAGTTCGTCGCCGAACTCGTCAACCAGACACCCGGTTCACTCGTGGTGATGTCGACCACCGGTCATGGCCGGAGTGCGGCCATCCTGGGCAGCACGGCGAATGAGATCATCGCGCACACCACGACTCCCGTCCTCCTGTACGGGCCCCACGCGAAGACCGCGGCCCTGAAGGGTGATGCCCTTGTGCTCGCTGTGGACGGAACGTCCCGGTCCGAGGAAGCGGTCGGGCTCGCCGGCGCATGGGCGGTCGGACTCCATGTGGAGCCGTGGGTCGTCACCGTGGTGAACCCCGACGTGGAGCGTCCAGTTGACGCTGCCGAAGACGTCACCGCGCAACACGTTGCCCGCCGCCTGGTGAGTCTCACCGGCAGAGAGGTTCAGTTCGAGACGTTGCACGATCGCCGTCCGGCGGTTGCCCTCACGGACTTCGCCTCCACTGTCGATGCTGCGCTCCTGATCGAGGCCACGCATGCTCGTGAAGGCGCCGACAGGCTCCGTCACGGCAGCGTTGCCATGGCGTCCGTCCGCCACGCCCGGGTTCCGGTTCTGCTGATCCACGGCGTTGGCGGAACCCCCGGCCGACTCGACTTACGCGACGACGACTACCAGTACTCCTCGTAGTGGATGTTGCCGGGCTGGCCTCGACGATTCAGCACGAATCCGCGCTCGGTGAGGATCTGCACCACGCCGAGCGTCTCCGGGAACTCGAGGCCGTCCTCGCCCTCCTCGGGGAGGCCGATCATGGCCGGGTTGCCACAGAGGTACACGTTCGTGGTGTCCGGATGCAGCGTGACGCCGAACCTCGTCAATTCGTCTGACTGCAGGAGATCCTGGATGTAGCGCTTCGGCACATCGGACTCCCGTGTCGGCAGCGGCACATAGTGGTAGTTCGGATAGCGGTCTTCGAGCGTGCGGTGCGCCTCCATGTAGCCGAGGTCGGCCCACTGTCGCACCGAGACGGCGGACACGATCGGCCCGTGATGGCCCTTGCGGAGGAGTTCGATCGCCATCGCGTTGTGCGGCGCCTCGCCGGTGCCGGTCGAGAGCAGCACTACCGCCGACGACGGATCATCGACAGCCGCGAGCGTGTACCGACCGGTGACCTTCGGGCCGAGATAGATGCGATCGCCTGGTCGCTTCAGCGCCAGGCGGGGCGTGAGTTCCGGGACATTGTCCTCGGTCGGAGGCACCAGGACGATGTAGAACTCGAGTTCGTCGAGCCCGGCCTCATCGGCCAGGTATCCCTGGTCGTCGAAGATGCGCGAGCTGATGGAGTACGAGCGCCGCACCAGGCGATCCCAGCGAGCATCGAGATTGGGATCGACGGCATCGTCCACCCGCGGCTCCCAGAAGCCCAGACCGAGTGTTGCGTACTGGCCAGGCACGAAGGAGGTTCCGCCTTGGTCGGGCTTGACGCGCAGCACCCACAAGTCGGAATGCGTGGGCTCGAAGTGGGTGATGACAGCGTTGTAGTGCTCCTCGCGGAGTTCTTCGAGGACACCCGTGTTGCGTTGGCGTCGATGCAGGCTCGACGGTTCGGGTCCGACCTCGAGTTCAGGGAAACACGCGGCCGCGATGTCGCGGCCGGCGCGCCAGCCCGGGGTCGTGGTCGGGACGCAGTCGCCTTCGGGCTCGCCGACGAACCAGACCAGCCCGGTTGCCATTGCCTCGTCGGTGGCGCCGACGTCCTCGGGCAGCAGCGTCTCGCGCAGCGACGAGAACACGACCTGGTCGACCTGGAGGTCGGGTGTGCGGCGATCGTTGAAGTACGCCATCGGATAGCCATCGACCTCGCCGATCTGGTCGGGGACCGATCGGTAGAGGATCGTGGCGCGACGCTCGCGCTCGAGTCGACGCAACAGATTGTCCCCGGCGGGCGACAGGCGGGTCGGGTCCATGCCGCCGGCGGCGAGAACGACACGAGCACCGGTGGCGGCGACGGTGGCCGTGATCTCGACGGCGTGATCGGTGTACCCGACGACGAGAACGTCGTGGTCGACGACATGGTCGAGTTCGACGATCTCGTCGATGTGAACGCGATCGTTCTCCGTGACCGGGATCGGTGGCTCCCAGTCGGGTCGCCGCCGACGATCGGCGACCAGACAGCAGCGGGTGCGGTACTCCTGCTTGTTGGTGCGGACGAGCACACGGTCAGGACCAACGGCCTCGATCGATTCCACACACTCGCCGTAGCCGATGTCGAGCTCGTTCTCGCCCACCAGTTCGGGAAAGCTGACGTGATGGTGCTCCTCGATGATGCGGACCAGCGGAAGTCCTTGGCGCAGCGAGGAGACGGCCACCGAGAGGCCGCCGGCAAGGCCGCCGACGATCACCAGGTCGTAGTCGTGAGAACTCATGGCGCCGAGTATCCCCCGCCCGGCGTTGTTAGCGCCACGCCAGAATCTCGGTATTGGGGATCATGAAGAAGCCGCTCGGCTCACGCCCCCAGTCCCGAAACGCCTCGGCGATCGCGTCCAGGTCATCGGCGGTGGCCAAACCCATGTCGACGGCATGCGTGGCGAAATCCGATCGCAGCGCACGTTCGGCCCATGTCCCTGCCCAGAAGTCGCGGCGCTCCGGCGTGGCGTAGGTCCATGCGTCCGCGCCCGGATCGATGGTGTCGAAGCCGGCGTCGAGCACCCATCCGAGCAGATGGCGGCCGGCATTCGGGTCGACGCCGAGGTTTGCCCCCATCGCCTGATAGATCGTCATCCACCGCGTGAGCATCGGGTGCTCGGGTGCCCAGGTCATTCCGCCGTAGTCGGCGTCGCGCACGGCGAGAACGCCGCCGGGACGAAGGACACGTCGCATCTCGCGCAATGCGGCCACCGGCTCGCGCAGGTGTTGGAGCACCTGATGGGCGTGGACGATGTCGAAGGAGGCGTCGTCGTAGGCCAAGGCGTACACATCGCCGGTCTCGAAGGTGAGGTTCTCGAGCCCTCCGGGGATGCTCGCCCGGGCACGCTCGACGATCTCGGGTATCGGTTCGATCCCGATGACGGAACCGGGTGACACGCGAGCGGCCAGCCCGATGGTGATCGATCCGGGTCCGCTCCCCACATCGAGGATGTCGGCACCGGAATGAAGGTGGGGGGTCAGGTAGGCGGCAGAGTTCTCGACGGTGCGGGCGCCGTGTGATCGAAGCACCGACTCATGGTGCCCGTGCGCGTAATCGTCGGGGAGACTGTCGTCCGGGGGACTGTCTTCTGATTGCATACGGCACCGTTTCCCGGCACCATGTCCGGATGTTCGATCTATTGCCCGACCGCCTCGAGTGGTACTACGGCGGCCCGGTCCTCGGGCTGCTCATCGTAGGACTCTTCATCCTGGCCAACCAGCCCCTCGGCGCGAGCGGCGCCTACGTGCAGACCTCGGGCCTGATCCGCCGCCGTGACGGCGTCGTGACGTGGCGCGTCTGGTACTTCGTCGGCATGTTCGTCGGGGGCTTCCTCGTCACCCAGATCATGCGTGAGGGTGCCGAGATTCGCTCGGGCTACGACTCGCTGCGCGACGTCTTCCCACTCCCGGTGGTCATTCCGCTGGTGTTCGTCGGTGCCTCGCTCCTCGGCTACGGCGCGGCGATGGCGGGCGGCTGTACGTCGGGTCACGGGATGTGCGGCACCGCACAGCGCAGTCCGGCGAGCGCGGCGGTCACGGCCACGTTCATGGTCACCGCCATCGGTACCACGCTCATCCTGCGCGTCCTGACGGGAGGCGACCTGTGAAGCTGAACCTGATCGGTCTCCTCTTCGGTGCGGCGTTCGGCGGCGTCCTCGCCGCCTCCAACCTGCACGAGTACGACACCATCCACGCGATGCTCCGTTTCGACGAGCTCGACGTCTACTTCTTCATGGGCTCCGCGATCGCCGTTTCGTTGCCGTTGCTGTGGCTCCTCGAGAAGCGTGGCGTCAACACCCCGTTCGGCGGGCAGCTCGCCCTGTCCCGCTCGATGCCCGAGAAGCATCACTGGCAGGGCGGAGCCCTCTTCGGTGTCGGTTGGGCCCTGGCCGGCACGTGCCCCGCACCGGCGCTCGTCATGCTGTCCTCCGGTGCCCTCCTCAGCCTCGTGGCAATCCCGGGGATCTTCCTCGGGCTCCGGCTGCGTGAGCGCCAGACCTCGGGTTCGGTTGCCGCGGGTGACGGCGAACACCGGGAGTCCGTGTCAGTCTGACCCGGTGACACAACCCACCACCATCACGCTCGAGGGCTGGACCGGTCCGTGGCCCAATGACGACAAGGACGCCAACTTCAAGGCGGAGATCGCCGCACATGCGCATCTCGATCCACTGTCGACGATCGGGAATCTGAGCAACAGCATCGACGTGCCGATCGGATCGATCGTGCACTACATCCTGTGCCGCTGGGCCAGCGAAGGCAGTAGCGGCCTCCTCGAACTCGGCCCCCGGATGGCCCGGCGCCTCCGTGAGCCGTTCCGTGACGCGGAGGAAGCCGACTCCGATGAGGCTCGCCTCGCCGCCTACGAGCAGGTGCGCCAGATGATCGAGTGGCTCAACGTGCCCCTGGACAATCCCGAGACGTATCCCGGCTAGCCGTCGTGTGCTCAGGACTCGCGGAGCACCACGATCGTGTCGCCGACCGAGACCTCTTCGGGCACACATCGTTCCTGTGGTTGCCGCACGTCGTCGCGAATGATGGCGACGAGGGTGGCACCCGCCGGAACGGCCTCGGTCCCTGATGTCTTCGCGGCGAGTTCGACCAGCTCCAGGCCATGGCCTGCATCGAGGAGATCGTCGAACACGCGCACCGCTGCAGGGTTCACCGTCCCGAGGCCGAGCATGCGCCCCATCGCCGCCGTGGCATCGATCACCTCATCGGCGCCGCCCTGACGGAGCAGGTGCAGATTCTCCTGATGGCGTCCGCCCACGGTTATGTGGGCGCTCGGTGTCATTTCCCGAACGGTCAGGGTGATCAACACCGAGGTGTCGTCGCGATTGGGCGACACGACGATGGCGGCGGCCTCCCGGACACCCGCCTGTTCGAGCGTTGCGGTCGTGCTTGCGTCCCCGATCACTCCGACGTAACCGTCACGGGTCGCCGCCTCGATGGCCTCCGTGAGCGTGTCGACCGCGACGATCGTGGATGGCTCGACACCACGAGACACGAGGTCGCGGGCCGCGGCCTGTCCGGTCGCCCCGAACCCGCAGATGACCGTGTGGTTCTTCACGTGCTGTCTCCAACGTTGCTTGGCGCGCAGGACGCGCGATTGTTCGGTCAGGACCTCGACGGTCGTCGAGACGACGAGGATCAGAAACAGGACTCGTGCCGGGGTGATCAACAGGATCGCCGCGAACCGACTGCCGTCACTGACCGCGGAGATGTCGCCGTACCCGGTCGTCGTGACGGTGACCGAGGCGTAGTACACCGCATCGAGAAGACTGATGGGGTCGTCGTTGACGTCGATGTAGCCGTCACGGCCGATGAAGACGACCAGCGCGACGAAGACGATGAGCCCGGCCGCCAGGCTCACGCGACGCATGATGGCGGCGAGGGGCGCGACATCTCGATGTGGCAACCGGACGGTCGACAACTCGTTCACCAGCGAGATCCTAGGAGACCGGTTCGTGATCGGTCAGACGTCGTCGGGGGAGATCGGCGACTGTGCCGTCAGGCCGCCGTCGATCGTGAAGCAGCTCCCGCTGACGAAACCCGACTCCGCAGACGCCAGATAGACGGCGAGTCCGGCAATGTCATCGGGTGTGCCCATCCGGCCACCCGGGTGACGGCGTTCGGCCGCGGCTCGAGCCGCCGCGGGGTCGTCGGCGAGTTCGAACGCGGCATCGGCCAACGCCGTGAGGATCCAGCCCGGGCTGATCGCGTTGCAGCGAATCCCGTCTCGCCCGTGATCGGTGGCGATCGCCCGGGTGAGGGCATGGACCGCGCCCTTGCTGGCGTTGTAGACGGCCATGCCATGGTCGGCGTTGTTGCCGGCGACGGATCCGATGTTGATGATCGCACCGCCGGATTCCTGCGCCTGCATCTGGCGGACGGCAGCCCGGCAGCAGTTGAAGACGCCGCGCACATTGACGTCCATCACGAGGTCGTAGTCCGCGTCGGTGGTGTCGGCGATCGACTTCTCGACCTGCACGCCGGCGTTGTTGACGATCACGTCGACGGTGCCCGCTGCGGCGATGAGGGCCTCACATGATGCGGCCGAGGCCACGTCGGTCTCGATCCAGCCGGCGCCTGCGACGTGTGACCGGCTTCGGCTCGCGGCGAAGACCGTGGCTCCCTCGGCGACGAACCGCCGAGCGATCGCCTCGCCGATGCCGGAACTCGCGCCGGTGACGATCGTGGTCAGCCCATCGAGCCGCGCCATGTCACTCGCCCAGGGCGATGGCTTCGCAGCGAGCGAGTCCACGCTCAAGCGAGACCGGGTTGCTCCACCGGGTCCAGTTGAGCCAGAGGCCGTTCTGGAAGGCGATCACATCGGTGGTGCGCTCGCGCACGGTGTCCTCGTCGAGTGACGGGTCGGCTCGGCGGATGGCGTCGCGGATCACCTCGGCGTGGCGCTCGTAGAGATCGAGTTCGGCGACGGCGACCTCGTCGTTGGTGCGGGCGACGGCCCAAATGGCCAGCAGAATCTCGTGGTGGTCGAGACCGCTGAACTCATCGTCGAAGAACGATCGCAGCGAGGCCTGAAGCCGGGCGCGAGGGTCGTCCCCCGCCGCCTCCATGTGGTCGGCGGTGACCTCCATGAGCCGATCGGCGGCGCGCTGGAAGGCCGCGACGACCATGTTCTCTTTGCCCTGGAAGTGGTAGCTGAGAAGCCCGAGCGAGACGTCGGCCTCCTCGGCGACGGCGCGCATGCTCGTCTCTTCGAGACCATCTCGCACGATGATCTGCATCGCCGCGTCGAGGATCTGTTCCTGGGTTTCCGTGAAGGCCACGCCGATCAGTGTTGCACACGCCCCCGACGTGCCACCATGCGACGGTGCCTTCGAGCCACCTATATGAGCATCCATACCCGCCGCCTGATCTCGCCGCGGCGTTCCCGTTCCGCGAACTCGAGTTCCGGCGCCGTCCCGAGGACGAGATGCGCCAGCGGGCCGACGACTTCCACCGACTCATGTTCGAGCGACGCAGCCCACGCCTCTTCGCGCCGGACCCGGTGCCGCGCGATCTGATCGAGACCGCGATCGCCACGGCGGCGACTGCGCCGTCGGGCGCGCACAAGCAGCCGTGGCGATTCGTGATGACGAAGGAACCCGAGGTGAAGCGTTTGATTCGCGAGGCGGCCGAAGAGGAGGAACGCGTCAACTATCTCGAGAACCGGATGAACGAGGAGTGGCAGGAGGCGCTCGCCCCGATCGGCACGGATCACCACAAGGAGTTTCTCGAAGTCGCTCCGTGGATCGTGGTGCTGTTCGAGGAGCGCTACGAGGTGCGGCCAGACGGTCAGCGACGCAAGAACTACTACGTGAAGGAGTCGGTCGGGATCGCCGCGGGGATGTTCATCACCGCGCTGCACAACATGGGCCTCGCCACCCTCACCCACACCCCGAGTCCGATGGCCTTTCTCACGAAGGTGCTGGGCCGTCCCGAGAATGAGCGTCCGTTCGTCTTGTTCCCGGTCGGCTACCCGCTGCCGGGGGTTCAGGTCCCCGACTTCGATCGCAAACAGCTCGATGAGGTCCGGGTCGAGGTCACCGAGGTGTCGGCGTGTGATTGAACCGCAGGTGATCACCGAGCCGATCGACGCCGCCCAGTTCCTCGATGAGGGCAGCCTGGCTGGCGAACGCCTGGGCGTTGGCCGCCTCCGGATCGATGATCTCGTGCATCGCTGCCAAACACTCCGCCCGCACGTCTGCATGATCGGCTGACGTGCCGAGGTCGACGATCTCGTCGGGATCTTCCGCGATGTCGTAGAGCTCGGCTTCGTAGCCGACATGGTGCACGTACTTCCAGGTCCCCACCTGCACCGCAAAGCTGCCGGTGATCGAACCGCCGTCGTGGTATTCGCTGAATCCGACCCGCTCCGTCCTGCCGTCGACGAGATCGAGCAGCGACGTCCCCGGGCCGTCGTCGACGTGTGACGGGTCCATCACGGCGCAGACGGTGGGATGGATGTCGACCTGATTGACCGGCGTCGCGACCTTGTGCCCTGCAGGAACACCCGGGCCGGCGAGGATCATCGGCACGTGCACCGAGTCCTCGTACATGTACGACTTCGCCCACAACCCACGATTGCCGTGAAGGTCCCCGTGGTCCGAGGTGTAGATCACCAGCGTGTCGTCGGTGGCCCCGGCGTCGTCGAGTGCGGTCAGGATTCGCCCGACATTGTGGTCGAGCCATGTGCACAGCCCGAAGTAGGCGCGGCGAGCGAGGTCGGCGGTGCCGGCATCCATCGTCTTGTGGTAGCCGTAGAACTCGGCCATCGCGGCGACGGCCGGGTGGCTGATCTCCTGCGCCGGAATGTCGGGTGCGATCCCGGGTGCGGCGGCGGGTAGGTCGGCGTACGGCGCGAAGTACTCCTCCTCGACGGTGAGGGGGAAGTGGGGAGCGACGAGCGAGATGAAGACGGCGAACGGCCGGTCACCTCCGGCATTCTCACGCAGCCACTCGACGGTCCGGTCGGTGATGCGCTGGTCGTACTCGGTGTAGGAACTCGGCCCCACCCCGGCTTCGGCCCCGAGTTCGGCCGCCTCGGGATAGGGCGGAAGTGGATCGCGGACCAGCCCCTGCACCCAGCCGACGCCACCGGCGACGTGCATGGGAAGCAGCGACTCCGTGAACCCGAAGTCATCATCGGCGGATCGGAAGTGGAGCTTGCCGATCGAGACCGAGTGGGCCCCGGCGTCGCGGGCGACGCTTGCCCAGCCCGGGACGTCGCCCGTATAGGGCTGGGCGCTGTCCCAGGCCCCGAGCTGATGGACCCAGCGGCCGGTGGCGAGTGCGGCGCGCGTTGGGACGCAGATCGGTGATGCGGCCCACGCTCGCTCGAACATCGTGCCGCGGGTGGCGAGTGCGTCGAGGTTCGGCGTCTGTACGACGGGGTGGCCGGCGGCGCCGAGGCAGCGGAAGCTGTGTTCGTCCGAGCAGATGACGAGAACGTTCATTGGGGGGACCCTACGTTGTCGTCCGATACTGGACGAACGTTCAGGTCGCTCCTAGTCTGCGCGAATGTCCGAGCGTCCGGCGGTCCTTCCCGCCCCGGAATTCGATCTCAACGCCATGCGCCAGGGACGCCTGGCGAATCTGCGGGCCACGATGGTGGCCGATGGTCTCGACCTGGTCGTCCTGAGCAATCCGCTCAGCATTCGCTACGCCACCGACTATCGGGGATACGCCGCGTTCCAGGCCCACATCCCCACCACCTATGCCCTGATCGCAGTCGACGGGCCCGTCGTCGTCCACGGCTCCTATGCCGACGATCTCGGCCTGATCGACATCTCCTTGCCGGCCAATTCGGTGACGACGTTCGACTCGGGCCTCGATCTGTCGAATGCCGCCGATCGCCAGGTCGCCGACGTCCTGCGTTTTCGCGACGAGCTCGGACTCGGCATCTCGGCATCCATCGGCGTGGAGCGGGCCACCCCGTCGCTGCACCGCGCGTACACCGACGAAGGCATCACCCTCCTCGACGCCGAACCCACCATCGAGCTCGCCCGCAGCCGCAAGAGCGAACTGGAGATGGTGGCCCTACGACACTCGATCGACGTGGCCGAGTACGGCATGCGCCAGATGGAGGACGCGCTCGAGCCAGGCATCACCGAGAACCAGCTGTGGGCTGTCCTGCACGCCACCAACATCGCCCACAACGGCGATTGGATCGATGGTCGCATGCTCGCCTCGGGGCCCCGATCCAACCCGTGGTACCAGGAGGCGAGCGGTCGGGTGATCGAGGCAGGTGACGTCGTGCCGTTCGACTCCGACATGATCGGCCCGTTCGGCTACTGCGCCGACATCTCCCGCACCTTCCTGTGCGGCGAAAAGCCTCCGACCGCCGAGCAGCTCGATCTCTACAAGCGGTCCCTCGACGAGGTGCAGCACAACACCGAGCTCCTACGGGTCGGTGCCTCCTTCGCCGAGCTCTCGCACTCGGTGATGCGCCAGCCGGAAGAGATCAACGTGAACCGCTACGCCTGCGCCTTCCACGGCGTGGGCCTCTCCGACGAGTACCCGAAGATCCCCTACACCGACGACTGGGACCGGATCGGCTACGACGGCGAGATCGAGGACGGCCTCGTGCTGTCGGTGGAGAGTTACGTCGGGCCATTCGGCGGTTCCGTCGGTGTCAAGCTGGAGCAGATGGTGCAGGTCACCGAGGCCGGCGTCGTGCCGCTCTCGACCTATCCGCTCTGGGATCTCTAGGTGGCGCCGGTCAGGATCACCCCACGGATCGCCACGGCCGGCATCATCATCGTTTCGCTCATGATGGGCACGGTGCCCGTATTCGCACGCGAGCTGACCGACGGGGGCATGGCTCCGGTGGCGGTCGTGTTCTACCGCAACATCGCCGGGCTCTTCGTTCTCGGTGCGTTCCTCCGGGTCACCAAGGAGAAACGCCGCGCGCTCGTCTGGGGCCTCGCGATGGGCGCGGCGATGGGTCTGGGCTGGACGAGCTATGTCGAGGCCCTCGAGGTGGTGCCGGTGGCCACCGCCGGCGTGCTGTACATGAGCTACCCGATCTTCGCCATCTTGTTCGCCTGGATCCTCTTTCAGGACACGCCGCACACCCGGGCCCTCTGGGGCGCGCTCGTGGTGGTCGGCGCGGCTGCGCTCGCGCTCGGTCCGGAGCTCGATGGCGAGCACACGACGAAGCTCCTCGTCATGATCGCGGCCCCGGCGAGTTTCGGATTCGCGGTCGCCGTGGTGACCAGCCGCCTCGGCAGCCTGAAGACCTCAGAGCGGGTGATCGCTCTGTCGGTCGGTTCGGCCGTTGCACTGAGCCCACTGATACTGAGCTTGCCGAGAGAAGAGTCGATCCCGTCGGACTCGCGAACCTGGCTCCTGGTTGCGGGTATCGGCGTATCCACCGGTGTGGTGCCGCAGCTGATCTACTCCCTCGTCGCGCCGTCGGTCGGCGCGGCACGGGCCGCGCTCGCCGGCACCATCGAACTCCCGACGATGTTCGTCGTGGGCTGGCTCGTGTTCGATGAACCGTTCACCGCGGCCCGCGTCGTCGCCGGACTCCTGGTGATCGGGGTGATCGTCATCGTGCCCTCCCGGCCTTCTCCGGCGACGGTGACGGCTCGCCGTCGTCGGCGGTTGATGCCGGGTCGGTTCCACTGACGGACGCTGCAGTACGATCCGTCCATGAAGGGTGGCGCTGGTGGCGAACGACAATGCAACCGTTGGGTGTGATCACTGTCCGAGTCCGGCCGAGTGCGGTTGCCCGACATCGGTGGAGGTGTGCCCCAGTGGGGCGTGTGCGTGCGGACCCCGGTGTCCGTGTCGGCAACGACGGCCGCGCTGTCGCCTTCGGCGCTGTTTCGCCTGGCCGTGGCGATTCCTGGCATGCCCGTACTGGTGGTGGCTGCTGCTCTTCGTCGGCGCGATCCCGCTCATCGTGGCACTGTTCGACGGCGACGCCGTCATCGACTTCCCCTGGTTCTGGATCCTCCTTCTCCTCCTCGCCTTCTTCGCCCTGATCGGTGTCGGGATCCCGGTCGCACGGCTCGTGAAGGCGGCTGAGCCTCCAGATCCGCCGGTCGGTTGCCTCCCGGTGAGCGGTTGGCTGGGAATGATGGTGCTGGCGCTCCTGTTCCTTCTTGTCGGGATCGGCTGGCTTCTGGGCGATGCTCAGACCGGCGGTGCGCGGTGGACGCTCCTTCCGCTCGCGATCGCCGTCCTGGTAGGCGGGCTCGGTGCGTGGATCCTGCGCCCGGCGGCTCCGGGTCGCGGTGTGGTCGACGTCCGCTGGTTGCTGGCGTCGGCTGCGACCCTTCTGCTCGTGCTCATCGCCCTCATCGGCACGATCGTGTGGTTCGTCGGTGGTCGAGGCTGAGCCCGAGCCGGAGTCGGATCCGGTGGTCGAGTCGTTGCTGACCGGTCTCGAGGATCTTCTCTCCTCGTATTGTCCCGTGGGGATGGCCAACCCCGCGGATTCTGTTGTCCCGTCCGATGATCCACCGAGGGCCACCGGCCCTGAGGTCGGCTCCGACCCGGGTCGAGTCGAGAATGCACCTGATGCAGTCGAGATCGAACGGCTGCAGTTCGCGTCGGGAGGCTGCGGCGACCAGTCCAAGGTGATCGTGGTGGCGTCGTTGGCAGGATCCCCGGCCACGGTTCAGCTCTCGCCTGTCATTGATCTCCCAGGCGTCGAGGGTCACGTTGCCGACCCGGCCGCCCCGGGCGGGATCGGACAACGGTCCGGGTGGAACGAGTTCATCTCCTACGACGGGACCGGAATCTTTCAATCCGATCACAACTTCGCCCGGCTCCCGACCACCGCCGAGGCGCTGGTGCACGACAATGTGGTCGTCTTCGTGCTCGATCGACCCGCCGATGTCTCGGTCTTCACCGTCACCGTCCAGAGCTTCTTTCGCCCGGAAGACACCGCCGAATCGCCGACGATCTGGAACACACTCACTCGGGAGTGCGTGCGGTGAGCGGGCCTGTGGACATCGCGGTCATCGGCCGAGGAATGATCGGTGCTGCGGCTGGGCGTCATCTGGCCGAGCAGGGGAGATCCGTTGCGCTCATCGGCCCCGGCGACGAGTACTCGAGCCATGGCGATGCCGGTCGCATCACCCGGATCGTCGGCCGCACCGAGATCTGGACTGAACTCGCCGTTCGTTCGATCGAGCGGTACGGCGACATCGCCGAGCGCTCAGGCATCGATTTCCATGTCGCTTGCGGCTTTCTCGCCAACTATGCGGATGCCGCCAACTGGGTGAAGCGGGCCGCGGCCTTCGGGGGTGAAGCTCGTCTCGTCGACCGGGATTGGGTTCGCGAGACCACCGGCATCGACATCACGAACGGCCTCGGTCTGGTCCATGAGGCGGCGCCGGGCGGCTACATCCAACCGCGGCGACTGGTCGACGCACAGTCCCGGCTGGCGGAGGCAGCGGGCGCCAGGGTGATACGCGACGAGGTCACGTCGCTGCGAACCGCCGCGGACGGCTTCCAGCTCACCGGGAGCTTCGGCACCGTTGTCGCCGGTCAGGTGCTTCTCGCCACCGGCGCGTTTGCCGGCGACCTGACGGGCATTCAGCTGGCCGTCGAGCGCCGCCCGCGAACGGTCCTCATGGCCGAGTGGGACGGCTTCGCTGATGGCCGGACGATCCCCAGCCTCGTCTGCGATCAGCCGCCCGACGATCGTGTCGAGGAGATCTACTGGAACCCTCCGATCGAGTATCCCGACGGAGTTCGGCGCATGAAGATCGGTGGCAACCTCAAGGGTTTCGTGCCGCTGGAGCAGGCCGATCTGCGCGACTGGTTCCACGGCGACGGGAATGCCGTCGAACAGGAGAGCCTGGCCAACAATCTGCGCGCGCTGATGCCCGACGCCGACTTCGGGGCGATGTCCACCAAGCCGTGCGTGATCACGGGCACGGAAACGGGGTACCCCTACATCGGTTGGATCGATGACGGCATCGCAGTGGCGCGGGGCGGCAACGGTTCCTCGGCGAAGTCGAGCGACGAGCTCGGCCGCATGGCTGCCGGACTCTTCGGTGAATCGGGCTGGGACTCGCCGCTCGACCCGTCGATCTTTGCCCCGGTGACCGTCTGACAGTCGTGTCCGAATCTGTCCGAACAGATCCGGCATACTGCTCTCATGGTCGTTTCCGCCGTCGCCACCACAGGCATCTATTGTCGCCCCGAGTGCGCCGCTCGGCCCGACCCCCGGAATGTCTCGCCGTACGACGCGCCGATCGCCGCCGAGGCAGCGGGCTACCGCCCGTGCCTGCGTTGTCGACCGGACCGTCATCTGCGATCGGTCGAGACCAGCCACGCCCCCCAACCTGTCGCGGCGGCGATTCAGATGATCTCCGACGGCTTTCTGGACCGTTTCGACGAGTACGCCCTGGCCGATCGGGTCGGGTACTCGGCCCGACAGCTTCGCCGGCTCTTCGAGCAACACATCGGGGCCACCCCTGACTTCGTCGCTCGTTCGCGACGTGCCCACTTCGCTCGCCGCATGCTTGACGAGACCGATCTGTCCATGGGGGTCATCGCCGCTGCCAGTGGGTTCGGCAGCGTGCGCCAGATGAACCGCGTCGTGGAACAGATCTTCCGCTTCTCGCCCCGGGACCTACGTGCCAAGCGAGGCCGCCGAGACTGCCTTCCCGCCGACGGGGGACTCCATCTTCGGTTGCCGTTCGTCGAACCGCTCGACCTGGCGGCGATCCGCTCCCACCTCGGACCCCGGATCACGGCCGGCGTCGAGTCACTCGATCACGTCGAGGGCGCGACGGTGTACCGCCGGGCCATGGCCATCTGTGGTCATCCGGGAGTCATCGAGCTCGACCTCACGGCACCGGACGACGACCAGTCCGATCATCTCCGTCTCACCGCGCACCTGCCGACGTTCGAGTCGATCGTCGACGAGGTCGCCCGGGTGCGGCGGTTCTTCGGCCTCGACGACGACGTGAAGGCCGCCAACGCCCACCTCGCGGCCGGCCCCATGTTGGCGCCCCTCGTCGCGGCCCGACCGGGGCTTCGGGTGGTCGGTGGCTGGGATCGGTTCGAGACGGTGGTCCGCGTGATCGTCGGCCAGCAGGTGAGCGTCGCCGGGGCTTCCACCGTCACTGCTCGGCTGGCCCAGCGTTACGGCACACCGTTCGCCGCCCCTGCGCTCGGCCTCACCCACCAGTTTCCCGACCCGCTTGCATTGGTCGACCTCGGCGACGATCCCGAGGCCGGCATGCCCCGACGCCGGGCCGCCACCATCGCCGCGGTGGCCCGAGCCGTCGTCGACGGTGAGCTCGATCTGCACGACCCCGATCCGGATCGGTTTCGCCGCGACTTCCTGGCGCTCCCCGGCATCGGCCCCTGGACCGCGGATGTCGTGGCGATGCGGGCTCGTCGAGATCCCGATGCGTTCCCGGCCGGCGATCTGGGTATCCGTCAAGCCGTCGCCAACCTGACCGGAGCCGACGAACTCCCGTCCATTCCCGACCTCGAGGCCCGGTCCCAGGACTGGCGCCCGTTCCGAGCCCATGCGGCCCAGCACCTCTGGGCCAGCCTTTCCACCCCCGCAGGAGACCCGTCATGACCGACCGTCAGACCCTGATCGACACACCCATCGGAACCCTCACCCTGATCGCCTCGGATGAAGGACTCACACGGATCCTGTTCGACGGCGAAACGCTCGAGTCCACCGGGCTCGATGAGCCGCCCATCGTCGACGACGATCCCGTTCTGGCAACGGCTGAAGCCCAACTCCAGGAGTACTTCGCCGGTGATCGCAAGGACTTCGACCTCCCGCTCGACCTCCGCGGAACCGAGTTCCAGGTCGAGGCGTGGGAGGCTCTCGCATCGGTCCCCTACGGCGAAACGACCAGCTACGGCGAACAGGCCGAACGGATCGGTCGGCCGGGGGCGTTTCGTGCAGTCGGTGCGGCCAACGGGAAAAACCCGGTACCCATCGTGCTCCCGTGTCACCGCATCGTGGGCGCCAACGGCTCGCTCACCGGATTCGCGGGCGGGCTCGCGTTGAAGCAGCAACTACTCGCACTCGAACAGGACCAACAGTCCCTACCCGGGGTCTGAGCGGAGACGTACTCTGACGCCATGACGCTGAACCTCGCGGAGTACCCGGACATCTCCTATGTCTCGGAAGTGCCGACCTACGACGACCCCGAAGAAACGCGCCTCTCCCGGAAGTGGGAGGTCGCCATCGGCTACCGAATCTTCGCCAAGATGCGCTGGGGTCAACTGGGCGACGGTCACATCTCGGCGCGCGACCCGATCCTCACGGATCACTTCTGGGTGCTCGGCTACGGAATCCCGTTCTGGGCGGCCACCGTCGACAACCTGACGCTCGTGGCCCCGGATGGCCGGATCGTCGAGGGGCCCGACACCAACGGGGTCAACACCGCGGGATACAACATCCACATGCCGATCCTGGCCGCGCGGCCGGATCTCATGGGTGCGGCGCACACCCACACCCAGTTCGGCACTCCGTGGTCGGCGAACGTCAAGCCGTTCGAGCCGATCTCCCAGGAGTCGTGCTCGTTCGTGTTCGATCAGTCGCTCTACATGGGCGAGGATCTCGAGGTCATCTCCACCGAGGGGGGTGAACGAATCGCCCAGGCGATGGGCGACACCACGCTCTGCATCCTGCGCAATCATGGCCTGCTGACGGGTGGCCACACGCCGGGCGAGGCCGTTGGCTGGTTCGTGATGGCAGAACGAGTTGCCGAAGTGCACGTGAAGGCGCCGAACGCGGTGCCGATTCCCATGGAGTCCGCCAAGAACGTGGCCCGCGACATGGCGAGCCCGGCAATGGCCTGGAAGGTGTTCCAGTGGCTGGCCCGCGATCTCGTCCCGGACCCCACCGTCGTTCTGCCGTAGCGATGCAATAGGGGAACCCCCCGATGCCCATACCGGCGATCGGGGATTGGCTGAACCAATGAACTCACGCCGCAATCGATCAGAAGTCCTCATCCTCACCTGTGCCGTGGTGGTCGCCTGCGCCATGGTCGCCGCCGCATTCCTGCTGGGCGGAGGTGACAGCGAGGCGGAGGTGGCGGAGCCTTCGACGACATCCACCACAACATCGACCACAACGTCGACCGCCAGCTCGACCACGACGACCTCAGCACCCACGACGACGACCTCCGTGGCGCCGACGACGACCACGAGTACGACGTCCACCACCACAAGCACCACGACCGCGCCTCCACCGGTCGTTCCCGACACGGTCGGTACGGAGTACACGACTGCTCAGGCCGAGCTCGAGGCCCTTGGGATGCAGGTCACGGCGACCGATCTCTGCGGACCGGCGGGCTGCTTCTACGCCGGAGGCATCACCTGCACCATCGACGGCCACCCCGTGCGGGAGCAGTCGGTCGCCCCTGGCATTGTCGTGACGGCGGGAATGGCGATCGAGATCGGCTACCAGGAGAACAGGGTCTGCGAAGGCTGAGTCAGTGCGCCTTCTGCGCCCGGCGATGCTTGCGGAGGATGGCTTCGGTATAGCCGTTCTTCTGCTTGCGTCCCTGGAGCACGAGCTCCAGCGCCGCCTGGAACGGAATCGAGTCGGCCAAGTTCGGGGCCATCGGCTGGTAGGCGTCGTCCCCGGCGTTCTGCTGGTCGACCACGGCGGCCATGCGCTGCATGGTCGACTCGACCTGGTCGGCGGACACGATCCCGTGATGGAGCCAGTTGGCGACATGCTGACTCGAGATCCGCAGGGTGGCGAGGTCCTCCATCAGCCCGACGTCCTCGATGTCGGGCACGGTGGAGCAACCGACGCCCTGGCCGACCCAACGCACGACATAGCCGAGGATGCTCTGCACGTTGTTCTCGATCTCCCGCTCGATCTCGTCACTGGTGAGCGTGCGATCGGCGGGTAGTACCGGCAGGGCCAACATGTTGTTGACCCGCTGTCGGGGTCGGTTGATGAGGTCGCGCTGACGGCCTGCGACGCTGAGCTGGAAGTAGTGGGTGGCGTGCAACGTGGCGGCGGTGGGCGACGGGACCCACGCGCAGTTGGCGCCGGCGAGCGGGTGCCCGATCTTGGTCTTGATCATCTCGGCCATCTCCGAGGGCATCGCCCACATGCCTTTGCCGATCTGAGCCTTCCCCATCAAGCCACAGGCGAGCCCGGTGTCGACATTGGAGTCTTCGTAGGACTTCAGCCAGGTGGCCCCCTTCATCTCGCCCTTGGGGAGGACAGGGCCGGCTTCCATGTCGGTGTGGATCTCGTCGCCGGTGCGATCGAGGAAACCGGTGTTGATGAACACGACCCGGTTGCGGGCGTGGGCGAGGCACTCCTTGAGGCCGAGTGACGTACGCCGCTCCTCGTCCATGATCCCCATCTTCAGCGTGTTGCTGCGAAGGCCGAGCGCCTCCTCGACACGGTCGAAGAGATCGCACGCCAACTTCACTTCGTCGGGACCGTGGAGCTTGGGCTTCACGATGTAGACCGACCCGGCGCGGCTGTTGCGGAAGCGGCCCAGCTTGTTGAGGTCGTGCATCGCCGCCGCCGACGTGATCATCGCGTCGAGCATGGTCTCGGGGATCGGCTCGCCCCTGTACGTGACGATGTCGGTGGAGAGGTGATGGCCGACATTGCGCACGAGCATGAGGGCCCGACCGGGCTCGACGTGCTCGCTGCCGTCCGCGGCCGTATAGACCCGGTCCGCTTCGAGGGCACGCTCGACGCGCTCGCCGCCCTTGGAGAAGGACCGAGTGAGGCTGCCGTTCATGAGGCCGAGCCAGTTGCCGTAGACGACGAGCTTGTCCTCGAGGTCGACGGCGGAGACAGAGTCCTCGCAGTCCATGATCGCGGTGACCGCCGATTCCAGATGGAGATCACGGACACCGGCGTGGTCACGCTGGCCGATCGGATGATTGTTGCCGAACACGATTTCGCACCCGAGTCCGTTCTTGCGCAGTAGCACCGAGTCCGGGTCGGCCGGATCTCCGGTATAGGCGATGAAGCGCTCGGGCCGCAGCAGCGTGGCAACCGAGCCGTCGCCGCTGCGAGTCTTCAAGTCGCCGCCCTCGACGAAGTACTGCACAACCCAGTGATGGCTGGCCTGATCGAGCGAGAAGTGACGGTCCAGGAAGTCTCGGGCCTTGACGACGACCTTTTCACCCCGGATCGGGTTGTACGGGCCATCGGCCGCGCATCCATCGTCATCGCCGATGACATCGGTGCCGTAGAACGCGTCGTACAGGCTGCCCCAGCGGGCATTGGCGGCGTTGATCGCGTAGCGGCTGTTGTCGAGCGGCACCACGAGCTGGGGGCCGGCCACGGAGGCGATCTCCACGTCGACATCCGAGGTGTCGACGGCGACATCGTCGGCGTAGAAGTCGAGGTACCCGATCGAGCGGAGGAAGTCGGCGTAGTGGTCCGGGTCGACGGCACCCCGGTGTTCGATGAGGTAGGTGTCGATCTGATCCTGGATCTCGTCGCGACGGGCGAGGAGCGCGGCATTGCGGGGCCCGAGGTCGGCGAGGATGCCGGCCAGGCCGCCCCAGAACTGCTCGGCGTCCACGCCGGTACCGGGAAGGAGTTGCTGCGCCACGAAATCGTGGAGCGCGGGCTCGATTGTCAGATCGCCATGCTGCATCCGCTCACCGTAGCGAGCGGCCGATCAGAACTCCGCAGCGCAGTCCCGCAGCACATCCCAGAAATATTGCCCAAAGCTTCGATCAGTCAAAAAGCGGTAGGACGGAACACCGTCGATATCATCACGAACGACATCACACGTCACCTTGGCCACCGAGGCGCCGAAGGCGGCACCGTTCGGGGTCATGGCGTCGCTGAGGTCAATTCCGCACACCTTCTCCAACGCCTTCGTCGTGTCGGTGCCGGTGAGGCGCACGCACAGGCGGGTGTGGGTGATGTCGGTCGTGCTGGCGAACCCCGAGAGGTCGAGACCGGCGACCACGGCAGCGACCGCGTCAACGTCGCCGAGCAATGTCCACTCGTCGGGGCGGCTACCCACGACCAGCACGTCGCCGCGCTGTTCGGATGCGCCGAACGGCACACCCATGTCGGCACCACGGACACTGACCTTGGTCAGCGCTGACTCGTCGGCCAGGGTCAGCGACCCTTTCGTCGGCGTCGGGTCGGTGATCGGGCTCTGGAATACCGGTGCGTCAGCCACGGAGCCGTTCTCCTTCGGGATCGAAGTGGGCGTGATGTTTCATCACCTTGGCGGTGACGCGCTCGCCGTTGACGAGCAGGACGGTGAGTTGGGTGCCGGCGGCTGCGAAGTCTTCATCGACCTGGCCGAGACACACCGAGCGGTTGAGGGTCGGTGAGTAGCGAGACGAGGTGATTCGCCCAACGATCTCCTTCGACTCGGGACCACGCAGGATCTGGCAGGCCTCTTCGGGTACCACGTTCGGATCGGTCGGTTGGATGGCGACCAGCCGGGGGTAGTCACCCGATTCGAGCGTCCACTTGACCTCCGGCAGGCCGGTCCAGTCGTCCTTGTCGAACTTGAGGAGTCCGCTCATTCCGGTGACCGGCGCCTTGGACAGGCCGTCGGTGTCCTGGCCCACGATGAAGTGGCCCTTCTCGAGTCGCATGATGCGCTGGGCTTCGAGGCCGAAGGCGCCGACACCGAGGTCCTTGCCCTCCTCGAGGAGAGCGTTCCAGACGTGGAGGCCATAGGCGGCCGGCACGTGGATCTCGAACGAGAGCTCACCGGTGAAGCCGATGCGCCACATGATGCACTCCTCGACGCCGGCGACGGTGCCGGTGCGGACGTTCATGTACGGGAAGGCGTCATTGCTGAGGTCGGTCCCGGTGACGAGACGTTCCAGCAGCTTGCGGCTGTTGGGCCCGGCCACGTTGATCGACGTGAGGCCCGTTGTCACCGGGGTGACGTGGACCTGCCAGTCGGGATGCTCGGTCTGGAGCCAGTTCTCGATCCAGTTCCACACACCGCCGGCGCCCGATGACGTGGTGGTCATCAGGTAGTGATCGTCGCCGAGATGAGCGGTGACGCCGTCGTCGAGGACCACACCGTCTTCGGCGCACATGATGCCGTAGCGAACACCGCCGACGGGAAGCTGCATCCACTTGTTCGTGTAGAGCAGGCTCAGCAGCTTCGGAACATCGGGACCCTTGAGGTCGAGCTTGCCGAGCGGCGTGACGTCGGTGATGCCGACATTGGTGCGGGTGTTCGTCACCTCTGCTTGCGCGTCCCCGTAGTGCTCGGGACGCACCCACTGACCGGCGAGGATCGGGGTGAAGCCGTTCGCTTCGTGCCAGCTGTGGATCGATGACACGCGGACCGGCTCGAAGACCCGGCCACCGAGGGCGCCGAGTGCGATCGGAGCGAATGGTGGACGCCACACCGTGGTACCGACCTCGGCGATCGTCTCACCGCGGGCCTCGGCCAGTACGGCGACGGTGTTGACCGTCTCGAGCTTGCCCTGCGACGGACCCATCGTGGCGGTGGTGAACCGCTTGAGGAGCTCGACGGAGTCGAAGCCCTCGGCCGACGCACCGAAGAGGTCCTTCGAGGACACGTCCTCGGAGAAGTCGACCATGCCGTGGGTCGTGGAGCGAAACATGGCCGGGTGAGCGTCACGGCCGAGGGGGCTGCGCTCGTCGGCGGGGTACTCGGGCTCGTCGCCCTCGACCGCAGCGGCGCGCGCGGTGGCGGCCTGCAGGCGGTGCTGCACGACCGAAGCGCGGCCGGCGGCGAGTTCGCCGGTGGCGGTGCCATGGGCGGTGATCTCGTCGAGCGTGCCGTCGCCGATGATGCCGCCGGTGGCGAGCACGTTGTCGGGCAGCTGGCCGGCGAAGAACCGGGCAGCGTCGGGGTCGTAGACCGGGCGATCGCCGGCCATGTTGAGCAGCGACGTCGGTGCCGTCCAGCCCACGGCGGTGACGAGGAGATCGGCGTCGATCTCGGTGCCGTCGCTCAGCGTCACCTCGGACAACCGGTGGCTCGTGCCACGACCGGAGCCCTTGGCGGAGGTGACGGTGGCGCCGGTGCGAGCATCGACGACCTCGGCGACTTCGACACCGGCGCGTTCGAGATCGGACACCGCGGCATCGCCGGAGTCGTTGGCCGTCAGGACGACCGCCTTCGAACCGGGCTTGATGCCGTACATGGTGATGAGACGGCGAACTGCGCCCGACGTCATGACGCCGGGCAGGTCGTTACCCTCGAACACGTACGGGCGCTCGATCAGGCCGGCCGCGACGACGAGCGTCTTGGCCCGCGCCTTGATCAGCCGTTCCTCGGCGATGTGGTGGCTGCGCTGGGCGATGCCGATCCAGTTGTCCTCGTAGCGGCCAGTGACCGTGGAGTTCGTCAGGATCTCGACGCCGAGTTCGGCGGCCTCGGCCACCAACGCATCAGCGGCGGCGCGATCTTCGTCGGAGCCCCAGCGAAGATGTCCGCCGACCTGATGCTCGTGCTCCACGAGCATGACCGACGATCCGGCCTTCGCGGCGGCGATCGCTGCGGCCAGACCGGCGGGCCCGGCACCGGCGACAACGACGTCGGGGTGGGCGTAGCGCTTGTCGAAGTAGCCGTGCGGGGTGTCGAGATCCACCTTGCCACCGGGACCGAAGCGGGCGAGGACCTTCTCGTAGACGGGCCAGAGCGTGGCCGGCCTCATGAACGTCTTGTAGTAGAAGCCGGCGGTGAGGAAGCGGCCGAAGAGTCCGTTGACGGCCTTCACGTCGAACTTCAGCGACGGCCACACGTTCTGGCTGCTGATGTTCATGCCGTTCTCGACGAGGCGGTGCGCGGCGCGCACGTTCGGCTCGTCGTCGACCTGCACGGTGATGTTGGGGTCCCAGAAGTCGGCGGTCAGCACACCACGGGGCCGGTGGTACTTGAGTGAGCGGCCGAAGACGTGCTCACCGTTGCCGAGGATGGCGGAGGCGATCGTGTCGCCGGTGAACGCCTTCATCTTCTTGCCGTTCCATCTGAACGTCACCGGGCGGTCCCGGTCGATGACTTCAGAGCCGGTTGACGGCAGTCGGTTGGATACGAGGCTCACTTCGTGCCTCCCTGGATGTTCGTGGCCTCATCGGAGGCGGTGCCGTTCTTGGAACCGGGCAGGACCGGGTCGCGAAGCTCGCCGGTGAGGGTGTGACGTTCGATCTTGAACCAGCGACGGCAGCCGCTGGAGCAGTACCAGTTCTCCACGAGCCAACCCGACGGGTTGTCACGCAGGTAGAGGTAGCTGCGCCACTCTTCGGGCGACGCCGTCTTGGGGTCGGGGCGAGTGTGGGCTTCGCCACCGTAGGAGAGGTCCTGGCTGCTGCGAGGACCGCAGTTGGGGCAAGGGACGAGAAGCATTGGTGAATCCCTTCTCAGTGGCCGACCGCGGCGGCGCCCTTTTCACCGACGAGGGTTCCCTCGGTGAAACGGCTCAGCGCAAACGGTGCGATCAGTTCGGGCATGGACTCGGTGGCGATGGCCGCAGCCATCTGCTCACCGGAAACGGGGCCGGCTTTGAAGCCGTAGGTGCCCCAACCGACATCGACCAAATAGCCCTCGACCTGGGTGTGGCCCATCACAGGGGAGTAGTCGGGCGTCATGTCGCAGAGGCCTGCCCATTGGCGCATGAGACGCATCTTGGAGATGGCGGGCATGAGCTCGAGCACATGGCCGGCGAGCTCCTCGGTGAAGGCGAGCGTGCCGCGCATGTCGTAGGTGGCGACCGGATCGACCGAAGCGCCGAACACGAGCTCGCCACGATCGGTCTGGCTGACGTAGACGTGCAGCGAACCGGAGACCACGACGGTCGGCAGGAAGCTCTTCACCGGTTCGGTGACGGCGGCCTGCAGCGGGTGGGTGGTGATCGGTAGCTTCACGCCGGCCATGTCGGAGATGTTGGTGGCCCAACCGGCGGTGCAGTTCACGACGACCGGGGCGGCGATGTCGCCGAGGCTCGTCTTCACCCCGGTGACCTTGCCGCCGGCACCCTTGCCGTCCGTACTGTCGGCTGCGCTGCCCTCGCCACCCTCACACATGATGTCGAGGACTTCGCACTTCTGAATCATGTCGACGCCGAGCGAGTCGGCGGCGCGGGCGTAGGCCCACACCACCGCGTCGTGGCGGATCGTGCCGCCCGGCGGGTGGTAGAGCGCACCGAGGATCGGATAGCGAGTGTTGGTGGAGATGTCGAGACTCGGAGCTTCCTTCTTGACCTCTTCCGGGGAGATCACCGAGGAGTCGATGCCCTGCAACTTGTTGACCTCGGCGCGCCAGTGCATCGTCCGCAGAGCGGAGTCGGTGTGGGCGAGGGTCATGTGGCCGCGCTCGCTGAACATCACGTTGAGGTTCAGATCGGTCGACATCGTGTTGTAGAGGTCGAGCGAACGGTCGTAGAACGCCACGCCCTCCGGTGTCAGATAGTTGGAGCGAACGATCGCGGTGTTGCGGCCCGAACCACCCGAGCCGAGGTACGCTTTGTCGACGACGGCCACGTTCGTGATGCCGTGGTTCGATGCCAGGTAGTACGCCGTGGCGAGGCCGTGAATGCCGCCGCCGACGATGACGACGTCGTACGACTTCTTCGGCTCGACGTCACGCCAGACCCGTGGCCAGCTCTTCTTGCGGGCACCGCGGATGAACAAGCCCGCGGCCGAATACTTTGCTTTCCCCATCCGAACAGTCTGCCGAATCGACTCTTCGATAGGAAGTACTCATTCTCGCTTGATTGATACGTTATGGATATGAGTGGTGAGATCTCGCTTCGGCGTCTCGAGTACTTCGTCGCCATCGCCGAAGAGTTGCACTTCGGACGAGCCGCGGAGCGGTTGCATGTCGCGCAACCGGCCCTCAGCCAACAGGTCCGTCAGCTCGAATCCGACCTCGGTCTGACCCTCTTCGAGCGGACCACGCGCCGTGTTGCGCTCACCCCGGACGGTGAGTCGTTCCTGCGTCATGCCCGGGGGCTTCTCGTGGCCGCCGACGGCGTGGCCCGGGCGGCCGAGGAAATCCGCGGGGGAGCCCGGGGACGGCTCCGGCTCGCGTTCGTCGACTCGACGGCCTATGAGTTCGTACCCCGGTTCCTGCATCGTTTCCGCGAGGTCTGGCCCGATGCGGAGATCGAACTGCACACGATGTCGTCAGATGACCAGGCTCGAGCGATCGTGGCGGGTGAGGTCGATCTCGGGATCGCTCGCGCCGTTCCGGCGCGCCAGCCGATCGACTCGGCGGTCATCGGTCAGGACCGTCTCGTCGTGGCGGTGCCGAGCAGTCACGCGGTGGCCGGTCAACGGTCGGTTCGCCTCCGTCGTCTCCGCGACGACACCTTCGTCGGTTTCGCCCGCGACCGGTCGCCCAGCCTCCACGCCGAGATCCGGGCCATGCTCGCCGGGCACGACATCCAGTACGACCCCGCCATCGAGGCCACGGAGTACACCACCATCGTCGGCCTGGTTGCCGCCGGGGAGGGTGTGGCACTCGTGCCGGCCAGCATTCGTCACCTCCGTCTGCCCGACGTGTCGTACGTGTCTGCGGCCGATGCCGCAGCCTCGCTCCGCCTCGTGCGGCTGTCCCGTCTCGGCGAGCCCCAGGCGATCGTCGCCAACGCAGTCGCCGAACTCGAATCGGTGGCCGCTGAGCTGAGCTAGAGGGCCTCGACGGCGGCGCGCAGGAAGGCCTCCGCCGACTCGTTCACCCGGCGGACGGTGAGATCGGTTCGCCCCAGAGCGTTCCAGGCGGTGACATCCGTGGGGCTGGACTGAGTGCCCATGACGGCGCAGATGTCCCACCACGGGTCGTAGTCCTCGGCATCTCGCCCCGCCAGCAGAGCGGTGGCGGCCTCTGGTCCCGCAAGGGTGTGCAGGTTCCAGCGGCAATGGGCGAGATCCGCATGCGGGTGACCAACACACGTGTTGACCCAGTCGACGATGCCGGAGATCTCGCCGTCCACCCACAACACGTTGAGCGGGTGCAGATCGCGGTGCAAGAGCACGGGTGGTTCGGCAGTCGGGGCGTCTCGGCCGCGAAACGCGGCGATCGCCTCCTCCCAGAGCGCACGATCCCCCCAGTCGGTTGGGACGAGTTCGGCCGGCACCCAGGACCGCCAGCCGTGCAGCCCGTGGTCGTCGGGAAGTTCGATCGCACTGATCCGCGCGGCCATTTCGCCGAGTGCCGTGGCCCCGTCCGCGACGTCCTCGGCCGCCGTCCGCACCTCGCCGCCGAGCATGGTCATCAAGAGCAGGCCGGCCGCGTCGTCGGACGCAACGTGTGCCGGCGCCGGGACTGGCGAGTCGGCGCAGAGATCGAGTGCTGTGCGCTCCTGTTTGATCAGATCCGGCTCACGTGCCAGCCACTCACGATTGGTGATCTGGCGCACCACGAACGACTCGCTGCCGCAGCTCACCCGGTGAACCTCGGCGGATGTGCCGCCGAGAAGCCGCTCGGTCTGATCGATGGCGCGACCTGCGGCGTCCTCGACCCACGCGGAGACGCTGGGTGGGAGGTCGGTCGAGGTCACGACATCGATCGTACGATCTACCATCTGGCGTGTGTGGACCGTGACCCACGGTCCGACCGGCGACTTCCCGACTGGTCGGTGTCAGCGGTCGAGCGAGCCGAGGTCATCGAGTTGGCGTGCGAGATAGTGATGTTCGACCTCGTTCGCGCACAGCTCCATCGCGCTGAGGTAGGACTCACGGGCCAGAGTGATGTCGCCCGCACGTCGCGCGAGGTCGGCGCGTACGGCGTGCAGTCGGTGGTTGTTCGCCAGTGTGTCGTCGAGTCCGTCGATCACGGCGAGCCCGGCGTGGGGTCCCTCGGCCTCGCCAACCGCGACGGCGCGGTTGAGCCGGACGATGGCCGAGCCCGTCGCCGTCTCGAGCGCGGAATAGAGGGCGGCTATCGCCGACCAGTTGGTGTCGGATGCCGCTGAGGCCCGTGCGTGTTGAGCAGTCGGTGCACAATTGGAAACGGACGTTTCTCGAATCAGGCCGTGAGGGTCTCGAGCAGGGTCAGCGGCGCCGCACGAGCCGTGAGCTCGAACTCGAGGCGGAGAAACGAGGAGTTGAAGGCTGCGTTGGGTGAGGCGCATGTGCAGCTGCGGGTGTGGCGCAAGGGGGCGGAGTTTTTCCCCCATCGAGGACTTCGAGATGATCCGCACCGATGCGCAGCTCAGTGTCTCGAGGTTCGCTGAGCTCATCGACGTTTCGCGCCGCACCTACACGTATCGGCTCACGAAGCACCGCCGCGGTGATTCGGCGAAGGGGCGGTGGCCGGCTCCGGTGGTTGACCGCATCGAGCCGGTCGTGGCGAAGTACGCCCTGGCATGTCCGATCACGGCGACGTCGGCGGCGCCGGATCTGATCGCCGTGTTCGAGGCCGCCATCGCTACCGCCGAAACATTGCTCGGGGTGCCGTTGATCGAGGACTGCATCGATCCCGTCACCGGCGAACTCTGCCCGGTCGTGATCGTCACCGACAACGGCCCGGCCATGAAATCGATCGCGGTCGCGAAGTGGTTCAAGAACCGGCCCGAGGTCACCCACGTGCGCACCCGGCACCGATCGCCGCACACCAACGGCGTGATCGAACGCTGGTTCCAGTCCTTGAAACACGAGCGGCTCTACCGCCACGACATCGCCACCGTCATCGATCTCGCCGACCACGTCAACGACTTCATCGACGAACACAACACCATCCACCCCAACGAGACCCTCGACTGGCAACGACCCCTCGACGCCTACCTCAAAGACCCAACCCTCAAACCCGCCCCACCGAAAACTGAGCAAGAAAGTTGACTCGGGACACATCACCCCAAACTACGCAGGGGGTATGGCAGGCCGGGACGCAAATCATGTCCCGCGGGGACGTGTCTTCGGACTCAGATCTCGCCTGCCAAGTCGCCCATTCGGAGCTCGCCCTCGCGCGTTTGGGCGCCGAGGTCGAGGGCTCGTTGCATTGCCGCTCGGGCTTCGGGGGTACCGACGAGTTGGTCGAACAGGAAGGTCTCCTCGCGCAGCCCGTCATCCCAGGACGGTTCGGCGTTGAGGACCGAGGCCTTCGCCGCGGCGACCGCGGCCGCAGGGAAGCCGGCGATCCGGTGGGCCAGGCTGTCGACGAACGACGACATCTCCTCGACGGTGTCGAACAGTCGGTTCAAGTGGCCCCAGTCGTAGAGGGTTTGAGCGTCGATGTCGTCGCCGCCGAGGACGATCTCCATCGCTCGCCCCCGGCCGACGAGCCGCGGTAGCCGCTGGGTTCCCGACCCGCCGGGGATCAGGCCGAGCGGAACCTCCATCTGGTTGACGATGGTGCGACCACGCACGCCGAAGCGCATGTCGCATGACGAAGCGAATTCGTTTCCGCCGCCGCCACAGCGGCCGGCCAACTTGACCAACGTCGGCTTCGGCATCGTGCGCACCAGTTCGCACATCCGGTCGAACTCGGTGAGATCGTCGCGGCGCTCGACGGGTCCGTCAGGTCGGGGGCGCAGGAGCAGCGTGAGATCGAAGTGGGCGATCAGGAAGTCCGGATCGGCGCTGTCGAAGACGATGACGCGAACGGCGTCATCATCGGCAGCCGCCTGGCAGGCTCGCCCCAGTTCGATGAACAGCCGCCCGGTGAGGACGTTTGCGGGCGGATTGTCGATTGTGATCGTGAGGACGCCGTCGTCCAGGTCGGTGGACAGGCGCTGAAACTCGTTCATCTGCGAACGGTAGACCTCGCTAGGGTGCGGCGCATGGCGAACGAGGAGTCGGTGTGGCGGGTCCTCCGCTCGTGTGTCGCCCCGGTCTACTACCCGGTGTTCGCGGTGCTTCTCGGCGTCGCCATCCTCGTTCCGGTTCTTCCGCTCTACCTCACCGACGAGAACGTCGGCCTGTCGCTCGTCGGCCTGATCATCGCCGGTGGCGGGGTGGGGGCTGCGGCGATCGGCCTCCCCGCCGCTGCGCTCACCGAGCGATTCGGAAACGATCGCGCCATGGCCGTCGGGATCAGTGTTTCCGCCCTGGCCGTGTTCGCGTTTCCGGTGACGTCGATCGCCATCGCGCTGGTGGCTCTCCGTGTGCTGGGCGGTTCGGGTGTCGGCGTGATCTACCAGACCCGCACGCTCTACCTGTCGCGAAATGTGGACGTGCAGTTCCGGGGCCGGGCCGGCTCGTTCGTCGGCGGGACGAACCGGTTCGCGTTCGTGATCGGTCCGATCCTCGGTGGCTGGATCGCCGACCAGTGGAGCTATGAGGCGGCGTTTCTCATCTCGGGAATGATCACCGCGGCCGCGCTTCTCTGGCTGGTGCTGCCGGGAGGGCGTGAGTCGGCGGATGTCCAGCCGGTGGAGCGCGTCTCGATCATGCCCGCGCTGCATCGCCATCGGGGGCTGCTCATGCGAGGGGGGATCGGCAGCATGCTGATCCTCGGCGCGCGGGAGGGGCGGTATGTGGTCGTGCCGCTCGTGGCCGACCAGTTCGAACTGTCGAACAGCGAGATCGGCCTGATCGTGGCGATCGGCACCGGCATCGACTTCGCCTTCTTCCCGATCGCCGGTTGGATCATGGATCGCTTCGGGCGCCTGTATTCGATCGTGCCGTTCTTCTCGCTGATGGCGTTCGGGCTGGTGTTGCTCGGCCGGGCCGATTCGGTGACCGGCATCATCGTCGCCAGCCTGGTGATGGGCGTCGGCAACGGGCTGACGAGCGGAACGATGCTCACCCTGGCCACCGACATGGCACCCGCGGATGCCCAGGGTCCCTACATCGCCGGCCAGACGCTCATGGGCAATTTCGGCTTGTTCGTCGGGCCGGTGATCGTCGGCTGGCTGGCGGACGTCGCCGGTCTCGACATCTCCGCCTATGGGCTCGCCACGATCCTGTTGGCCGGCGTGCTATGGATGGCGTTCATCGTGGGCGAGACCCACGCCGGCCGTCAGCGAGTGCCGAAACGCACGACGGCCACGTAGCCATCGCCCGCGGTCGGGTCGGCTGCGGGCGTCCCTGCGGGGACGTGTTCGGCGACGCAGCGGTAGCGATCGGGGCCGATGGCGCGGCACACGGCACCGTTGACCGGGACCGATGCTTCCCAGACATGGTTGGCGCCTCGGCTGGCGAGGGCGGCCGGGGTGCCGTCGAACGCGAGCCCACCTCCATCGAGGACGAGAACTCGGCGGCAGACGGCCGCGAGTTCGTCCGCATGGTGCGTGGCCACGACGACAGTGGCGGACGCAGCCAGCTCGGTGATGAGTCGCGTGATCTCACCGCGATACTCGGCATCGAGCGATGTGAGTGGCTCGTCGAGCACGAGCAGTTCGGGGCTTCCCATGAGCGCCTGGGCGATCGACAGGCGGCGCTTCATGCCGCCGCTCAGCGTCTTGATCCTGGAGTCGGCGAGATCGGCGAGATCGGCGAGATCGACGCGGTCGAGCGCCCAGTGGGCCCATCGGCGTCGAAGACGAGCAGGGCCGATCTCCTTCAGCGCGGCGGCATAGTCCATGTATTCGTGGACCCGCATCCGGCCTGGAAGACCGCGAGATGGATCTCGCCGGAGTTGGGACCGGCGACGGTGGCCACCATCCGCAGCAGCGTGGACTTGCCCGAACCGTTGGGGCCGAGCACGGCCGTGGCGCCGGCATCGAGCGTCAGCCGGGGGAGGTCGAGGGCCGGGTTGGCCCCGTAGTTCAGACGCAGATGGTCGAGGACGAGGTTCATGCGTTCCTCATGTGATCGAGAGGCCGTCGAGACGCCGGCGGCGGCGGGTGAATGTGGTGAACCCGGCGACGCTGATCCCGAGGCTGATCAGCTGCACGGCCGGACCGAACGCCGCGGCGGTATCCGCGGCCCCGGCGATGATCGCCACGATGAGCAACCAGATGGCAGCAACCGCGGCGGCGGCTCGATGGGCACTGAACCGGGTGGCGAGGGCCATGGTCGCCGACGTGACGGCCAGCGACGGGAGCAACCACGCGAGGCGGTAGCCGCCACCCTCGGGCGGGGAGCGTCGAGCTCGGCCTCGATGCCCGCGAAGTTGGCGGCGAGGCGTCCGGCGTCGACCGGCGGTGCCGCATCGGCGAGGAATCGTGGGCGTTCGGCCGCTCGGGCGAGTGCGGCTTCGAGGGCGGTGGCGGCCATCACGGCCTGGAGCCCGGGGTCGAGCGACCCGAAGGCTGCGACGAGCTCGGTGTGGCCAAGGGCGAGCGGAACCTCGTGGGCGATCACATCGGCCAGGGGCACGACATCGGCAACTGGTCGAGGTGGCGGATGCTTGCGGAGTTGATCGATGAGCCGCCGAACGGCGATCGTCCACAGCCACGCACCGACCTCGCCGGTCGGGCGATAGTCCTCGGCCTGCTTCCAGACGGCGAGGAAGGTGTCCTGCAGCGCAGTGTCGACCGTGTCGGGGTCGCTGCAGCGGTGACTGAGGCGAACGGCCAGCCAGCCGGCGTGCTGCCCGTAGAGTTCCGCCAGCGCCGTCCGATCGCCGGCGCCGACGCGTTGCACCAACTGCACGTCGTCGAGCGTCGGATCGGAGGTCACCACCGTCATGCCAGAAAGCCGTCGGTTGCGCGGCCGCGATGCGCTTGCGAACGAACGGCACGAAGCGGCCGATGCGACGAAGGAACCGCCGCCACTCGTCGGGGAACGGGAAGCGGCGGCGGGTGTCGCCGCGGAACGGATAGAGCATCTGGCCCGGCACGCTCGGGGGGATCGGATCGTCGTTGCCGTAGATGGCCGGACGTTCGTCCCGGGGCATGCGATACGTGCCCCAGATGATGTCCCAGAGGGGGAGTCCGACCGAGTAATTGGTGTGGATCGAGTCGGGGTAATTGGCGTGGTGCCAGTGGTGGAACTCCGGGGTCATGATGATCCGCCAGAACGGCCGGAACCGCCAGCGGATGTTGGCGTGCGCAAGCAGGCCGATGACGGTCTGCACGACCGCGGCGGCACCGATCACTTCGAGCCGGAACCCGGCGGCGATGAGCACGACTGCGGGGGCGGCGATGATGACGCCGTCGAACGGATGCTGTCGGACCCCGGAGATCCAGTCCATCTTGGCGCTCGAGTGATGGACGGAATGGAAGCGCCACAGGAAACCCACCTCGTGGGTGAGCCGGTGGGTCCAGTAGATGAGGACGTCGAGCAGGAGGATCCCCTCGATGGCGAGCAGCCAGCCGGGCTGGGTCATCACGAGCGGTCGAAGGAGCAGTGCGGGCAGCCACAGCGGGAACACCAGCAGCGCAATGGCGATACCGGCGATCAGCCCGATCACGTTGATGATCGGGTTCACGAGTGCGTACGTCAGGTCGGTGCGCAGGCCGGGGCGGCGGATGGGTTGATCGTGGCGACGGAACATCTTCTCGAATGGCACGAGCAGGGCGAACAGGATCAGGATTCCGCCG